>DATBEN010000052.1:0-33912 GCA_036276055.1 Caulobacteraceae bacterium | reverse complement strand
CCGTGGCTACGAGGCCGGGGCGGTGGATTATGTCCCCGTGCCGGTGGTGCCCGAGGTGTTGCGGGCGAAGGTCCGCGTCTTCGTCGACCTGCATCGCAAGACGCGCGAGCTCGAGCGCCTGAACGCCCAGCTCGAAGAACGTGTCGCCGCGCGGACCGCCGAACTCGCGGCGACCGCGGCCGAACTGCAGCGCCTCAACGAGGATCTCGAGCTGCGTATCGAAGAGCGCACCCGTGAGCGGGAGCTGGCCCTGGCCCAGCTGTTCGAGGCGCAGAAGATCGACACCATCGGCCAGCTCACGGGCGGGGTCGCACACGACTTCAACAACCTGCTGATGGCGATCATGGGCAGCCTGCAGGTGCTCCGCCGGCGTTTCCCCCTGGAAGAGGCCGCCGGGGCGCTGGTGGACAACGCCCTGAAGGGCGCGGAGCGGGGCGCGGCCCTGACCCAGCGCCTGCTGGCCTTCGCCCGGCGCCAGGAGCTGCGGCCGGCGGCGGTCGGGGTGGGTGAGCTCGTGTCGGGGATGAACGATCTCCTCACCCGCGCCGTTGGGCCGGGCGTGCGCCTGACCCAGGCCCTGGCTCCCGACCTGCCTCGGATCCTGATCGATGCAAACCAGCTCGAACTGGCGCTGCTCAACCTGGCGGTGAACGCGCGCGACGCCATGCCGGACGGCGGCGAACTCACCCTGGCCGCGGAGCGCGTGGAGCTGGACGATGCGGCGCTCGCCGATCTGCGCCTTGCGCCCGGCGACTACGTCCGCCTCAGCGTCACCGACACAGGCTTCGGCATGGAGGAGGCGACGCTCGCCCGGGCGGCCGAGCCCTTCTTCACCACCAAGGGCGTTGGCAAGGGCACGGGGCTTGGCCTCTCCATGGTCCAGGGGCTCGCCGCCCAGTCCGGCGGCGCCATGCGGCTCACGAGCGCGCCGGGGCAGGGGGTGCGGGTGGACCTCTGGCTGCCGCAGGCGTCGTCCGCCGCCGTCAGCCACGCCGAAGCCCGTCCCGAGCGGGCTCCCGTCATCGTGGCCGCCGAGGGACGCACCGTGCTGGTGGTCGACGATGATCCGCTGGTGGCCGCCGGGGCGGCCGCCATGCTTGAGGATCTCGGCCACACTGTGCTGCAAGCCTCGTCCGCCCGCGAGGCCCTGGCCCTGATCCAGACCGGTCGCGAGATCCACCTCGTCCTCACCGACCACGCCATGCCCGAGATGACCGGCGTCGAGCTCGTCCGCCGGCTGCGCCAGCTGCGGCCCGATCTTCGGCTCGTCCTGGTCACCGGCTATGCGGACCTCCCGGCTAACGTCACCGCCGAGCTCGGCATCCCTCGCCTCGCCAAGCCCTTCGACCAGGATGAACTCTCGCGAGCCGTCGCCCAGTTCGCCGCCCCCAACGGACCCCTTGCGGCGTGAAGGAGCGCCCGGGTCGCCCCTCAGTTCCGCCGCGGGATCACGACCTTCATCTTGTCGTAGCCCTTGATGAAGACCGAGTAGCTGCGCTTCGGCTCCTCCAGCAGCCGGATCTCGGGGAAACGCTTGAGGATCTCTTCCCAGATGATGGTCAGCTGCAGCTCGGCCAGGCGATTGCCCACGCAGCGGTGGATGCCGTAGCCGAACGACAGGTGCTGGCGCGGCCGGGGGCGGTCGATCAGATAGGCGTCGGGGTTCTCGACCGCCGTCTCGTCGCGGTTGCCCGAGACGTACCACATCACCACCCGATCGCCCTCGCGGATGGTCTTGCCCTGGAACTCGAAGTCCTGCGTCGCGACGCGGGCCATGTGAGAGAGGGGCGTCTGCCAGCGGATGGTCTCGCTGACCATCGATGGGACCAGGGAGGGATTGGCCCGCAGCTTGTCGTACTGGTCAGGGAAGCGGTTGAGCGCGAAGACCGAGCCGGAGATGGTGTTCCGGGTGGTGTCGTTGCCGCCGATGATCAGTAGGGTGACGTTCGAGAAGTACTCGTCCATCGTGCAATCGCGCGTCTGCGGACCATGTGCGAGCATGGAGATGAGGTCGCCGGCCGGCTCGGCATTCACCCGTTCGTTCCAAAGCCGGATGAAGTAGTCGCGGCACTCCGCCAGCATTCGCCGCCGGTCGGACCAGGTCTCGGCGGGACCATGGCCCGGGGCGGTGGTCATCGTGTCCGACCATATGGTCAGCTTGCGCCGTTCCTCGAACGGGAAGTCAAACAGTGTCGCGAGGGTCATCGTGGTGAGTTCCTTCGACACCAGGTCGACCCAGTCGAAGGGCTCTCCGATCGGCAGGGAATCCAGGATCAGGCCTGCGCGCTCGCGGATCTGCGGCGCCATGAGCGCCAGGCTCGCAGGAGCGACAGCGGGGCTCACGGTCTTTCGCTGGATGTCGTGCTCGGGCGGATCCATGCCGATGAAGCTGGGGGAGGGGCTCTCCCCTGCCGTTTCGTCGAGCCGCGCATCCGGTGGGAGCACGCTGGCTTTGGGCGAGAGGCCGATCCCCTTGGCAGAGGAGAACACCTGGTGATTGGTGTCCACCGCCATGATGTCGTTGTAGCGGGTGATCGACCAGAAGGCGCCGTAGCTGCTGTCCGGCGTGAAATGGACCGGGTCCTCGGCCCGCAACCGCTCGAAGAACGGCCAGTGCCCGTCGTCGCGGAAGGCCGAGGCCCAGGCCGGGTTGAGCGTCTCCAGCGGCGCCTCGTACGCCCTCTGGCGCCACAGCGCCCGCTTGTTGGTCAGGGCGTCGGCGGCGGAGTCGGGCATTGGGAGTCCTCGGGGGCGTACTCTCTTCTCGACAAGGATCGGTCCGTGGGCGCTGGAACTCAAGGGGCCCGGCCGGTCGGCTTGAATGCAGCGTTCGCCCGTGATGTCGTGAACGCGCGACCTGAGGGTCGGAAGGGCGGGGCAATGAGCGAGAGCCAGACCGGAAACCTCGATTTCACGCGGCAGCGCAGCGCGGGCATTGCGTACATCGCCATAGGAGGTGCGGTCTCCATCATCCTGTGGCTCGCCATAGACCGCCTGGCGCCGCCGCTCACCGGCATGGAGAGTCTCGGCGCCCGGATGATCCTGGCCCTCGAGTGTTGCTGTCTGGCGGTCCTGTTCTGTCTGGTGACGGGCGTCGAGGCGGTGGCGCATGAGCGGTTGTCTTCTCCGGCCTTCGACCCCCTCTCCGGCTACGAGACGCGGCGGCTGCGGGTGAATCAGCGCTATCTGCAGAACACCCTCGAGCAGACCGTCGTGTTCGTTGCGGCCCTGTTCGGCCTTGCCGCCGACTGCTCAAACGGCGGGGCCATGCGGGCCGTCGTAGCCACCACCGTCGTCTGGATCCTGGCGCGGTTCGCCTTCTGGCTGGGCTACCATCGAAGCGCCGCGATGCGCGGATTGGGGGCGCCGGGCATGGCGGCAAGCATGATCGTGCTGCTCTACGTGGTCGCGCGGTTCGGCTACGGGATCGCAGGCCTCGCCGGCGCCGCGGCGCCTATCGCAGTGTTCCTGGCCATCGAGGCCGCTCTCTTCTGGACCACACGTCCGCGGAAGGGCGAGCGACCGGGGTGACGCCCTATATCGCTTCGAGCGCCTGTCTCAGGTCCTCGATCAGGTCGTCGGCGTCCTCCACGCCGATGGAGATCCGCACGAGGTTGTCCCCGATATCCAGCGCGCGCTTGCGCTCGTCGGGCACCGACAGGTGCGTCATGCTGGCCGGGTGGGAGGCCAGGGTCTCGGTGCCGCCCAGGCTCACCGCCAGCTTGGCGATCCGCAGGGCGTCGAGGAAGCGGAATGCCTCGGCCTCGCCGCCCTTGAGGTAGAGCGAGAAGGTCGAGCCCGCCCCGAGGCAGTGACGTCGGTAAATGTCGGCCTGGCGTCCTTTGGGATCGAGGAAGCCCAGGTAGCCGACCCGATCCACCTTGGGATGCTGACGCAGGAAGTCGCACACCTTGGCGGCGTTCTCGCCGGCGCGGGTCATGCGCAACTCCAGGGTCTCGAGGCTGCGCAGCAGCATCCAGGCCGAGTGAGGGTCGAGGATGGTGCCGATCGTGTTGCGCAGGGTCCGCACGCGATCGAGCAGCGCCTTCGATCCCAGCGCCCCGCCGGCCACGAGGTCGCTGTGGCCCCCCGCATACTTGGTGAGGGAATAGACCACGAGGTCCACGCCCTGCCGCAGCGGGGCGGCCCACAGAGGTCCCAGAAAGGTGTTGTCGATCACGATCGGCGCCCGCTCGCCACTCCCAGCGATGGCGTCGCGTGCGGCGACCACCGCCTCTACGTCCACCAGGGCGTTGGTGGGATTGGCCGGGCTCTCGAGGTAGATCAGCGCCAGCCGCCTGCCTTCGTGTGCTTGGGCCATCACCGCGTCGATCTCCTCCCGCGTCGCCCCGGCGGGGAAGTCCAGGAAGCGGACGCCAAATCTTCCCAGCACCTTGCCGATCAGCGTCTCGGTGGCGGCGTAAAGGGGGGAGGAGTGCACGATCGTGTCCCCGGGGTTGACCAGGGCCAGCAGCACCGTGGCGATCGCCGCCATGCCACTGGAGAAGCTGAGCGCCGTCTCGGCCTCCTCCCACACGCTCAGTCGGCCCTCCAATATCTCCTGGTCCGGTCCGTTGAAGCGCGAATAGACGAGGCCCTCGGCCCCGCCCGGCACGCGGCCGGTCACCCGCTCGAAGTGCCGCTTCCCCGCGGCGGCGCTCTCGAAGACGAAGGTGGAGGTGAGGAAGATCGGCGGCTTGAGCGAGCCCTCCGACAGCCGCGGATCATAGCCGTGGCCCATCATCTGCGTCGCGGGCCTGAGCTTGCGCGGGGGATCGGCGGGCGGGCCTTCGACAGTCTGACCGGGCTTCCGGGGCTTCATGGCGGTGTCTCCTCCGTGGTCATGCTCGCACGGATGCGAGGGCAACGCACGGACGCGGCCTCCGTTTGAAGAGCCACGGACCTCACGGACTCCACGGACATGCAAATCTGCGCTATCGGCGCGATCACGCTTCGATCTTCGTCTAATTTGACATCGATCTAAGGAGCGCGAAGCGCGCCCAAAAGAGACCGTGTCGTCCGTGAGGTCCGTGGCCAATCCATGCCCATGTTCCGCTACGCGAACAGGAAGTGGCTCGCGAGATCCTCGCGGATCTCCAGCATGTGCGTGTAGTACTGCAGGAAACTGCCGTTGTAATTGCCGTCCTGCCGCCGATTGAATTCGCCCTCGAAGTTGTAATAGCCCGGCGTGCAGTCGGTGTTCCGGCTGGTCTTGCCGCGATGGGCGATCACCTCCTGCACCCACCACTCTTCCGTCTCGGGCTTCACGTCGATCTCTTCGTGGCCGCTATCGCGAGCGAGTTTGACGCATTCGGCGATGTGGTCGCCCTGGGTCTGCAGCATGAAGGTCAGGTTGAACTGGAACGAGGCCTGATAGCCGCCCATGATGAAGAGGTTGGGATAGCCATGGGTGTGCACGCCGAACAGAGTCCGCATCCCTGAAGCATAGGTCTCGTTGATCTCTCGCCCGTCGCGGCCGCGGATCTCGTTGTAGATGCCGGTCTTCTGCACCTCGAAGCCGGTGGCGTAGATCAGCAGGTCCAGCGGATAGACCTGATCATCGAACACCGGCCCGTGCGGCGCGATCTGGGTGATGCCCTCACCGCGGGTGTCTACCAGGTGGACGCTCGGCCGGTTGTACGTCGGCAGGTACTCGTCGTCGAAACACGGCCGCTTGCACATGAACATGTACCAGGGCTTGAGCGCCTGGGCGGTCGCGGGATCCTGCACGATCTCATCGATACGCGCGTGGATGCGCATCATGTGGTCGATGTTCTCGTTCTCCTGGCGCCGGATCTTCTCTTCGCGCGAAACGGCGGCGAGCTCCGCTCTCTTCGCCGCGTCGATCTCGCGCCCGCGGATGTGCTTCATGCGCCGCGCCTGCTGCCAACCGGGCTTGAGCCGCGCCGCCCATTCCGGATCGGTGGGGCGGTCGCCACGGATGTCGATGCCCGAGGGGGTGCGCTGGAAGACGTAGAGCGCCTTGGCCGTCTGGGCGAGGCGCGGGATCGCCTGTACGGCCGAGGCGCCGGTGCCGATGATCCCGACGGCCTTGTCCGACAGGTTCTCCAACTCCCGGCCCGTATAGGCGTAGTCCCAGCGCGAAGTGTGGAAGGAGTAGCCGGCGAAGCTGTCCATGCCGGCGATCTTCGACAACTTGGGCTTGGAGAGCGTGCCGTTGGCGCAGACCACGAACTTCGCAGTCATCCGGTCTCCCCGGTCCGTCTCGATCCGCCAGCGCTTCGCCCGCGTATCCCAGGTCGTGCGGATCACCGTCGTGCGGAACACCGCGAGGCCATAAAGGTCATACCGCTGTGCGATCGCCTGGCAGTGGGCGAAGATCTCCGGCCCCCTGGCGTAGAGGCGCGATGGCACATAGCCCATCTCGTCGAGCAGAGGCAGGTAGTCGTAGGCCGGTACGTCGCAGGCCGCTCCCGGATAGCGGTTCCAGTACCAGGTTCCACCGACGTCGGCCCCGCGCTCGACGATGCGGATGCTCTCTACCCCGCGCTCGCGCATGCGCGCGGCCGTCAGCAGGGCCGAAAAGCCGCCGCCGATGAACAGCGCCTCCACCTCGTCCTCGATCGGCGGGCGGTCAGGCGCGGACTCGGCGTGGGGATCGATGGCGTACCTGGCCAGGGCGCCGGTGAAGTCGGAGGTGTATTGCGCCGTTCCCTGGGGCCTATAGGCGAGACGAAGGTCACGCTCGGCGGCGAACTTCGCCTTGATGGCGTCGTAATAGGCTTGGTCCGCTGACTCCAACGGCGTTCCTCCTGCCCATGTGCGCTTGTCCCTTTGAAGGGACTTGTCTTGGCTCAGCCTACACGCGCCGCGGGCCCCGGCAACCGGCTGGTCCTCGTGGCCCGGGCAGTGCGCATCCGGAAGGCCGCTAAGCCGGGGTCTGGTATCAACGCGCAAGGTCTCGCACCCTTGAACCCCTCCCGTTCCCGGCATACCGTGCAGAAACGCACTTGGGGAAGGCGAGCATGCGCACAGCAAACAGCGGAACGATCGCGGCTCTGTTGGTGGCGGCGGCGGCGCCGGCGGCCGCCCAATTCCACCATTCCCCGCCGGCCCCGACCGACGTGCCGCATTGCGACCGCCCGATCGGCACCGCCTCCATCTCGCCGCCGCAGAGGGAGTGGTGGACGCAGTACGGCCTGAGCAGTCCCGAACAGCTGATCAAGCTGATGGCCTCGCGGTCGAACTGCCTGCGGATCGTCGATCGCGGGGCGGGGCTGCAGATGAGGAACGTCGAGCGCAGTCTCGGCAGCTCGGGCGAGCTGCAGCGCGAGTCCAATGTCGGCGCCGGCCAGATCAAGGCGGCCGACTTCGCCATCGTCCCGGACGTCGCCGACGCCAACGCCAACCAGAGCGGCTCGGGCGCCGCAGTGGGCGGCCTGCTCGGGGGTCGGGCCGGTCCCTTCGGCGCCATGATCGGCGGCATCCGCACTCAACAGGCGACCGCCCGCGCCCTCCTGACCCTGGTCAATGTCCGGACGACGGAGCAGGAATACGTCGCCGAGGGCACGGCTTCCCATACCAACATCGGGTTCACCGGCGGCGGCTTCGGCGGCGGTCTGGCCTCCATCGGTGGGGGCTATTCGAACACCTCCATCGGCCAGGTTATCGCCCAGGCCTACCTGGTCGCCTTCACCGACCTGGTGAGCCACATGCAGGGAATGCAGCCCGGCGAGGCCGCCGCTTCGGCCCCGATCAAGGCCTATCTGGTCAGATCGTCGATCCAGATGCACACGGACCCCGCGACGAGCTCAAAGATCGTCCGCAGCTTCGCCAGCGGCGACACAGTCTATCCCACCGGCCAGAAGAACGGCGTCTGGTGGGAGGTCGACGACGAGACCGGCAACCGCGGCTGGATCACCTCGGTCCAGATCATCCCCAAGTAGTGGGCGCCCACTGCTGCGCCGACGAGCGGGTGGATATTGGTGCGCCGGCGTGTCGGCCTGGTCCGGTGCTAAGCGTCCTAGGGGCATCAGCCGCGAGACGGCGGCTCGTCCAAACCGGAGGTCGCAAACGACCATGACCAGTTCACCCCGGAACGAACGCCAGGGCGATGACCTCGCCATGCCCAGGCCGCCGGTTGTGCCAGCGGAAGCGTGGGAGGCCGCGCGCGAGCGGCTGCTGGTGAAGGAAAAGGCCCTGACCCGCGCACGCGACGACATGGCCGCGCAGCGTCGGCGGATGCCGTGGATGGCTGTCGAGAAGGCGTATGAGTTCGACGGCCCCGGGGGCAAGGCGAGCCTGCTCGACCTGTTCGAGGGCCGGCGTCAGCTGGTCCTCTACCGCGCCTTCTTCGAACTGGGGGTGCTCGGCTGGCCCGATCACGCCTGTCGCGGCTGTTCCTTTGGCGCCGATCAGATCGGCCACCTCTCCCATCTCAACGCCCGCGACACCACCCTGGCCTACGCCTCGCGCGCGCCGCAGGCGGACATCGCCCGCCTCAAGGCGCGGATGGGCTGGGACATGCCCTGGTACACGATCACAGACAGCTTCGACGGCGACTTCGGCGTGGACGAGTGGCACGGCCACAACGTGTTCATCCGCGACGGCGACCGCGTGTATCGGACCTACTTCATCAACAACCGCGGCGACGAGGCGATGGGAAGCACCTGGGCTTTCCTCGATATCACGCCGCTCGGCCGACAGGAGACCTGGGAGGACTCGCCAAAGGGATATCCGCAGACACCGCCCTACAAGTGGTGGAACTGGCACGATAACTACGGAGCGGAAGCCACCCCGGATCCAAAGTGGGTCGAAGTCACGGACGCCGCCGAAGCAACGTGGCGGAACTCGGACCCCGGCGCGTGAGCGGCGTCCGACGCCTCGAAGCGGCCGGCTCGCCGTTCGGCCTGGGCGATTGGTTGCGCTTTGCGGCCACGCCGACGTTTGCGGCCATGGCCGCGGCGACGGGTCTTCTTGGCGACGGGCGGATGGACCTGTTGTGCGGACACGCGTCTCCGCTGAGCGGCATGGTCCCGATGTACCTGCTGATGAGCGCGTTCCACGCGTCGCCGTGGCTGAAGCTGCTACTCGACCGGCCCGACTCGACCGCGGTCGTCAAACGGGAGCGCCCCCGGCTAGCGACCGATCCGTAGCCCGGGTTCGCGCAGCAGGACCGCCCTCGGCCAGTGGTGGTCGTGCCCGCTCGGTTCGACCGTGATCAGCCAGCGTTCCTCCCACGCGCGGCGGATCAACGCCTCCATGTCCGGCTCGTGGCCGTGGAAGACATGTTCCTCGCCGGTCTCGGCGCGCAGCCTGAAACCTTGGAAGTCGCCGAAGCGGTTGTAGAGGATCGCCGAGACCTTGCCCGTCCAGCCTTCCTCGCGGCCGTGGCCGGGCCCATGGCCTGGGCGCGGGCCCTTCCCTTTGCCGGGGTGGTAGCCGGTGAGCGAGGGCGGCACCTGCTGGCTGCAGCCCCCGAGGCCATCCACGCGGCCGGCGACGATGTCGACATAGCGCTTCAGCACCGGGACCCAGCGATAGGCGGGCGCCATCTGCTCCAGACGCCATTTGAGGACGGCTAGCGTGTCCTCCTCCAGAGGGAGCATGACCTCCTTGGTGACGACGGGAATGCGGACCTGGAAGGCGCCGCCGATCTGGCGCCAGGTCCCCTGCGCCTGTGGCGTCGTCGGCGGTTGGCCGGGCGAGGGACCAGCAGTGACGCCCCCCGACGGCTGAGCGGGTGTCGAGGCGACGGGGGCCGCCCTGGGCGTGCTCGCCGTCGCCGCCCCCTGCTCCGGGGTGGCGGCGCGGGCCGTGCGGATCTGGATCACTGGAGGCGGAGGCGGGAGCTGGCGCGTGGTGACGCGCCGCAGAACGACGTTGAATGTCTCGCCCCGGGTCACCGTGTTCGGCAGGTCGATGGTGAGCAGGCCGGCGAAGTTGACGCCATTGGCCGAGGGTATCGGGATGTAGGTCACGCCTTTGGCGACCGTGCACTGCAGCGTATTGGCGTCCGATTTCGACAACAGGTGAGAGCTGTAGATCTGATTGGCGAGGGCGATCACGTCGTCCGCCTGCACCTGCGGCCAGTAGAAGGTGGCGATGCTGCCGACGGGCGTATCGCCCCAGTCGACCATGATCTCGTCGGGCAGGCTCGAAGGCAGCCCGGGCGGCGTTATCAGCGGCGGGCTCGGGCGCATGTCGAAAGCCTGCGGGATGACGTGCGTCGCGCGCGCCGTGGGGTTCTCGGAGGTTGTGATCTGCAGGTTACGTTGCGCGAGCTGGTCCCAGTTGGCGGGACTGGGCGTGGTCCCGGAGGACGTGCTGGTGGGGATCGGCGCGCCGTCGTAGGCGATCTGCCCGACGATGCAGTGGTGGGTCCCGCCGAACTTCGAATTGTTGCTGGAATTGAAGACATCTAGATAGCAGGCGAAGTAATAGCAGACCTCATCCCCTGAGGCGGGGATGGTCATGTTCTGGAAATTGCTGTTGGCGATCGTCCCGTCGTAGTCGTACGCGCCCGTGCCGCTGGTGGCGAAGAACGGGATGGTCTGGACGCTCTGTCCCGAGGGATCTGTGAGCCCGCTCCCGGACGGGAGCGGGAAGATCGGGTTGCCGGCGTCCGAGCCGGAGCTCCCCGGGGTGCTCTTGTAGGTCGTCGAGGGCTGGAAGTCCGTGTCGAACGACTGGGCGACCCACAGCCGGAAAAAGACGCGGACGGCCAGCGCCTGGTCTCCGGCGGAGCCGCGCAGACGCACGCGGGCGAGGGCGAAGTTGTAGTGCTGGACCCCGTGCGTATCGAGGGCGAACACCGAACTGTCGCCTGTCTCATATCCGGATTGGCCGGGCAGGGCGTTGAGCGGGTCGGATGATCCGGGGAAGCTCGTATAGGTCGGATTGCCGTTGAGGAAGCCGATCAGGCTCTCGATCGAGGCGTAGGGATCGCTGGTGAAAGCCGGCGCGCCGGGCAGGGGCGAAGCCCCGGCGGCGATGGAAAACACCCGCAGGTCCTGGCTCAGATAGAAGGCGTCGCCCTGGTTGTTGGGATCGACGTTGGTGAAATACGGGTTCGCGCCCGCCAGAAGCTCGAACAGCATGTTCGTGCTCGCGCCGAGCAGCGGTGAACCGCCGACGTTGGCGGTCGCGTCGAGTTCCGCGGTCACGGCGGGATTTCCGGACGTGGGGAAGGCGTTCAGGTTCGAGAATTTGATATCGAAGGAAAAGCGTATCCGCTGCGGGGCCTTCAGGTTCGTCGGATCCTCGAACTCTGGGATCGGGGCCGCCGGAGTGGGGCCGCCGGGCGTGGCGGGTGTGGCGCTGATCGTGACGCCTGGGAGGCTCGTGAACGCGCCGGCGAAGGCGGGTATGGTGATGTTGAGGGCGTTGAAGGAATTGATGCTGAAGCCCTCGAGCACCAGCCAGAAGGCGTTCGAGACCAGCCCACTCTGATGATCGATGATGTCCTGGACCTGGTCGCGGCCGAAGGTGTTCTGGTCGGCCCAGAAGGAGAGGATGCCGATCGGGAAGGGGTCGTCCAGGTTCGGCCCGACCGAGTTGAAGCTGGTTCCCGGAAAGGCCGTGTCGCACAGGCGCTTGAAGAACGGGAAGGGATCGCCGGGGTCGCCGGTTAGGGCCGTGTATACGCCTGACAGGAAACGTGACCCGGCGTTGATGATGGCCGGAATCTGGAACTGCAGCTGCGTGAAAAGGTAGTAGACGAACAGCGTGGTGCAGCCCGTCGTAGCGTCCGGATGGTTGTCGTCCGGGTTGTTGTTGACGAAGTCGGCCCGACTCGAGTTCAGCCAGTCGTTGGACACGAAGAAGGTGCTGCCGCCCGACGACAGGATCGACGTGGGCAGGCCGTTCTGGGACAGGAACTGGAAGCCGAGGAAGCGCGAGAGGGCCTCGCCCTTGCTGCCCTCGTTGCTGTCGCCGAAACTGTAACCCCAGCCGTTGGCCTTCTGGTCCATCATCATCTCGGTGACTTCGGAGACGACAAGGTAGCGGAGAAGGACGGCGGGCTGGCCGTTGCCGGGCGTGAGGGTGATCGGCGGACCCCAGCCGGCGCCGGCGTAAGACCCCGGTGTGATCTGCAACGAGACCGGCAGCGAGAACGGGATGCCGATATTGCCGAACAGGTTCGACATCCAGGTGAAGTCGCCCTCGCAGGCGCCGAGCAGCACGTTGGCGCGGTCCTGTCCGTCGGCGGTGGAGAGGGAGTCGTCGTAGGTGATCGCGTAGTGCTGGGTGACTCCGGCGCCGAGGCCGAATGGGTTGTTGAGGTTGGCGTTTGTCTGGGCCATCGCGTGATACTCCCGACGGTCACGTGCACAGGGGCGAACGGCGGCCACCAAGAGAGGAGGCCACCCGACGGCTCCGCGAGCCGCGTCATTCGCTCAGAGAGGCATTTCTGAATGCAAGGTTTGCTCTATTACGCACATATTGCAACCCGCATCGATCGTCCGTTCGAGCTTTTTGACGGCTTCGCCTTCACCTCCGCGGGCGACGGAGGGGCCGCAGCAGAATCGACTCGATCGGAGGCGGTCGTGGTCGTCAAAATGGGCCTCGTCCATCGAGGACGCGCCTGTGCTAACCCTCACGCGCCATGTCCGACCTCTTCTCCGCAGCCGGCCTGACGCCCGAACAGCCGCGGCCGCTGGCCGATCGGCTGCGGCCGCAGTCGCTGGCCGAGGTGGTGGGCCAGGACCATCTGCTCGGGCCGGAGGGGCCTGTCCGCCGGATGGCGGCGGCGCGCCGGCTCTCTTCCATGATCCTTTGGGGGCCGCCAGGCACCGGCAAGACCACCATTGCGAGGCTGCTGGCGCGCGAGGCGGGTTACGAGTTCGAGCAGCTTTCGGCCGTGTTCAGCGGCGTGGCGGACCTGCGCAAGGCGTTCGAGACGGCGCGTGGGCGACGGGCGGCGGGGCGGGCGACCCTGCTCTTCGTCGACGAGATCCATCGCTTCAACCGCGCCCAGCAGGACGGTTTCCTGCCCTATGTGGAGAGCGGCGACGTCACCCTGGTAGGAGCGACGACTGAGAACCCATCGTTCGAGCTCAACGGCGCTCTGCTCTCACGCTGCCAGGTGTTCGTCCTTCGCCGGCTCGACGCAGCGGCCCTGGAGACGCTGCTGGGGCGGGCGGAGACATTCGCGGGCCGCACGCTGCCCGTGACGCCCGCGGCCCGCGAAGCGATGATCGCCATGGCCGACGGCGACGGCCGCTATCTGCTCACCCTCGCCGAGAGCCTTTTCACTCTCGCCGCCGGGCCGGCGGAGGGGCCGCTCGATGTCGCGACCATGAGCCAGGTCCTGCAGAAGCGGAGCCCCGCCTACGACAAGGACCGGGAGGAGCACTACAACCTCATCTCCGCCCTGCATAAGTCGGTGCGCGGCTCTGATCCTGACGCTGCCCTCTATTGGCTCGCCCGTATGCTCGCCGGGGGAGAAGACCCCCTGTTCATCGCCAGGCGCCTGGTGCGCATGGCCAGCGAGGACATCGGCCAGGCCGACCCCCAGGCCCTGCTGGTCGCCATCGCCGCCAAGGACTCCTACGACTTCCTCGGTAGCCCCGAAGGCGAGCTCGCCCTGGCCCAGGCCTGCATCCATCTCGCCACCGCGCCCAAGTCGGTGGCGGTGTACAAGGGCTTCGGCGCGGCGACCCGCATGGCCGCAGCCACGGGCTCGCTCATGCCCCCCTCCCACATCCTCAACGCCCCCACCCGGATGATGAAGACCCTCGGCTACGGCAAGGGCTACCAATATGATCCGGAGACGGAAGAAGGTTTCTCCGGCCAGGACTACTGGCCCGAGGGCGTCGAGCGCCAGGCGTTCTACGCGCCGAGAGGTGAGGGCTACGAAGCCGAGGTGAAGGCGCGACTCGCCCAATGGTCCGCGCTGCGGCGCCAGAAAGGGGAGCGATAGGCGTGCCCCGGACCAAGGCCCTATCCCTCACCCCTGAGGAGATCGCCTTCGTCACTGGCCTCGTCATCCACAAGGACGACGAGCTGCTGGCGCTGGACAAGCCCGCCGGCATCTCCAGCCAGGGCGGCCGGATCGACGTGAACACCCTGGACGAGCTGCTCGGCGCCTTCGCCAAGTCCAGCGGCGTGCGCCCGCGCCTGGTGCACCGGCTCGACCGCGACACGTCCGGCGTTCTGCTGGCCGCGCGCAGCCAGCCGGCCGCCGCCTACATGGGCAAGATGATGATGGGCCGGCGGGTCAGGAAAACCTATCTCGCCGTCGTCGCCCCTGGCGCGCCCACGCCGCGGGAGGGCCTTATCGAGGCGGCCCTCCTGCGCGAGGACATCGGGCGCGAGTCCCGCGTAAAGGTCGCCGATCCCGCCCATCCGGAGGCCAGGGCCGCCGCCACCCGCTATCGCACATTCGCCGCCAGCGACACCGCCGCCCTGGTGGAGCTCCGGCCACAGACGGGCCGGATGCACCAACTCCGCGTCCACCTCGCCCACATCGGCCGGCCGATCGCCGGCGACGCCCGTTATGGCGGGGCGCTTGTCCTCGCAGGCGCCCCGGTCCACCGCCTGATGCTGCACGCCGCCTCTCTTTCCTTCCCCCATCCCAATGGCGGCAAGGAGACTCGCATCGACGCCGTCATGCCGCCCGACATGCGCGATCTCCTGGCCAAGCTCGGCCTCGAGGCGCCGGAGACTGTCTGATGGCCGAGGTGAAGCTGCTGCACGTCGCCGTGGCGGAGGACGGCATGCGGCTCGACCGCTGGCTCCGCCGCCGCTGGCCCAACCTCTCCCAGGTCCAGATCCACAAGCTCGCCCGTAGCGGCCAGTTGCGCCTCGACGGCGGCCGGGTGAAAGCCGACACGCGTCTTCCCGCCGGCGCCACCGTCCGCGTGCCGCCACTCTCCGACGCTCCGCCGCCGGCCCCGCGCGAGGGGATCAGCGACCGCGACGCCGCCTTCGCGCGCAGCCTGGTGATCTACGAGGACGACGACGTCATTGCCCTCAACAAGCCCGCCGGCCTGGCCGTCCAGGGTGGAACGAAGACGACGAAGCATATCGACCGGCTCCTCGGCGCATGGGGTGAGGGAGCCTCGCGTCCGCGGCTGACCCATCGCCTCGACCGCGACACTTCAGGTGTGCTGCTACTTGCCAAAAACCCGGACGCCGCCGCCTTCCTCGCCGGCGGTTTCGCCAAGCGCCGGGCGGAGAAGACTTACTGGGCCCTCGTCGTTGGCAATCCCAAGCCCGCCCAAGGGACCATCGATCTGCCGCTGGCCAAGGTCGGCGTCGACGACCGCGAGCGCATGCTGCCCTCCACGGCCAAGGACCCCAACGCCAAAGCCGCCGTCACCGACTTTTCGACCATCTCCCGCGCCGGTCCCCGCGCCGCCTGGCTGGCCCTGCGCCCTCACACCGGCCGAACCCACCAACTGCGCGCCCATCTCCTGGCCATCGGCCATCCCATCCTGGGCGATCCCAAGTACAACACCGCCGAGTCGATCGAGACTTCCGGCGACCTCAAACTCCAGCTCCACGCACGCCACCTCGTCACCCCCCATCCCACGGGCGGGGTGATCGACATCGAGGCGCCCATCAGCCCCGAGCTGAAAGCCGGCTTCTCCCGCTTCGGCTTCGAACTCCCCGAAGCCCAAGGCGACCCCTTCGCCGGCCGCGGGCGGCGGTGAGACCTGGACCTCAGGCGCCCTCGCCTTGAGTTCACCCCCCAAGCTCCCTCATGGCGGGACGTCAGTCTGTATGGCCGGCCATGACGGATCTTAGGGGGTCTCGAACCATAGAGCTGCTTGCCGACGAGTTGGCGTCCGCAGCCGATCTCGGCCAGGATGGCGTAAGTCAGGGCAGGGGCGTCGGATAACGGTGGATCGGCGGGACGTGGTGAGGGGCGTGGCGGCGCTGGCGGGGGCGGCTGCGTGGCCGGCGGCAACAGCCGAGCCGGTGCGCAAGGCGCCCAGGTCCCTGCGCATCCTCATCCTCGGCGGGACCGGCTTCATCGGCCCGCATGAGGTGGATTACGCCCTGGCGCGCGGCCACAAGCTCACGCTGTTCAACCGCGGCCGCTCGCCCCACGCCTGGTCGGCTCCGGTGGAGGAACTGATCGGCGACCGCACCACGGGCGACCTGAAGGCGCTCGAGGGTGGCGCCTGGGACGTCTGCATCGACAATCCCACGACCCTGCCTTTCTGGGTCCGCGACGTCGGCCACACGCTCGCGGGCAAGGTGGGGCAGTACATTTTCATCTCGACGATCTCTGTCTATGCGGCGAACGACACGCCAGGCGCCGATGAGACGGCGGCGCTTGAGCCCTATACGGGGAAGGACCCGCTGGCCGAGACACAGAAGACTCTGGCCGACAGCCATCTGGCGCTCTACGGCCCGCTCAAGGCGGCGAGCGAGCGGGAGGCCCAGCGGCAGTTCCCCGGAAAGGTGACGATCGTCCGACCGGGCCTGATCAGCGGACCGGGGGACGAGACCGACCGTTTCACCTACTGGCCGGTGCGCCTCGCCCGCGGCGGCGAGGTCGCAGCGCCGGGCGACGGCAAGGATCCGGTCCAGCTGATCGACGCGCGTGACCTGGCGCGGTGGGTGATCCGCCTCGCCGAGAGCCGCACCTTTGGGAACTTCAACGCCACAGGCCCCGCGCGACCCCTGACCATGGACGGTTTCCTGACGGAGGTTCAGAGCGGGGTAGGCGCGACGGAGAAGCTCGTCTGGATCCCGACGGATTTCCTCGCCGCACAGAAGGTGAGCCCCTGGTCGGACATGCCGGTGTGGGTTCCCGGGGTGGGCGAGACGGCCGGTTTCGCCCGCCGCGACATCCGGCGCGCGCTCGCCGCCGGGCTGACATTCCGTCCACTGACGGCCACGGCGGCCGACGCCCTGGCCTGGTTCGGGACGCTACCGCCCGACCGCAAGGCCCACCTCAAGGCCGGGCTCGCTCCGGACCGCGAGACCGCCGTCCTCGCCGCCTGGAAGGCGCACGCTGGCTGATCCTCTGAAGGGCCTGCGAGCCGGATTTTTGTGCGGCGGCATGGCTTTCCGCCAAGGCGGCGGTTCGGCTAAACAGCGATAACCAATCGCAACGGAGAAGCGCCATGGATCTGCAACTGAAGGGGCGCAACGCCGTCGTGCTGGGCGGCACCCGCGGGATCGGGCGGGCGATCGCCGAGACCCTCGCCGCCGAGGGCGCCAATGTCGCCGTCTGCGCCCGCAACGCCGAGCAGGTGAACGAAGCGGTCGCGGCGCTGGTCGGCCGCGGGGTCAAGGCGACCGGAGCGGCGGTCGACATCATGGACGGGGCGGCGCTCAAGGCCTGGGTCGCCAAGGCCGCCGAGGAGTTGGGCGGCGTCGACGTCCTCGTCTCCAACGCCGGCGCCATGGCCATCGGCGCCGACCCGGCCTCCTGGGAGCAGAACTTCCGCCTGGATGTGCTGGGCGCGGTCAACGCCTTCGAGGCTGCCAAGCCGTTCCTGATCAAGGCGGGGGAGGCCAGCGGCGACGCTTCCTTCGTGATCATCTCCTCTGTTTCCGCGGCAGAGGCGGATAACGCCAGCTCCTACGGTCCGATCAAGGCGGCCCTGATCCACTGGGCCAAGGGCCTGGCGCGCCAGCATGCGGCCCAGCACCTACGCGCCAACGTCGTCTCGCCCGGCGCGATCTACTTCAGGGGCGGGGTGTGGAACACGATCGAGACCAATATGCCGGCGATGTTCAAGGGCATGCTCGAGCGCATCCCCATGGCCCGCATGGGAACGCCGCAGGACATCGCCAACGCCGCGGTCTTCCTCGCCAGCCCGGCCAGCTCCTACACGACTGGCGTCAATCTTGTCGTCGACGGGGCGACGAGCCGGCGCGTCAATTTCTAGAGCGCCGTCACCGCGCTTATCTAACTTCGGCCGGCCGCCGCAGCGGCCGGCTTCTCTTCATCCCGCGATAGCGCCTTCTCGATCTCTTGCCGACCTGCAAGCGGTGGTCCTGCAGATTGTTGCTTGGTCAATGACATAAGATCGAGCAGACTGGGCATGCGCAGGTCGCCGCCGATCGCCTTGGGCCGAATGCCCGAGATCAAGCGGCGACCTGTTCAGTCGCGACAAAACGATGAAGGGAGAGGGACGCTGCCGAGCGAGCCTGTTGTGGTTATCGGCGCAGGTATAGCCGGACTGTGCGCGGCGCTGGCCCTCGGGCCGATCGGGCGGCCCGTCACTCTGCTCGAGCGTGATCTCGCGCCGCCTTCCGGTGACGCCGACGAGGCTTTCGATAGCTGGAGTCGGCGCGGCGTCGGCCACCTGCGGCAGAGCCACGCCTTCCTGGCGAGGCTTGGCAGGATCATCAGGGCGGACCATCCGGCCCTGCGCGAGGCCCTGCTCAAGACGGGCGTGCGCGAACTGGGCTTCGAGAGCATGCTCTGGCCGTCGCAGAAGGCGACTTACGTTCCCAAGCCGGTAGATGCTGAGATCGCCATACTGACGAGCCGGCGCACGACCCTCGAGCTCGTCATGCGACGCTACGTCGAGACTCTGCCGAACGTGACCATTCGTTCGGGCGCCATGGTGAGGCGGCTCCTCACCGAGCGCGACCCATCCGGCCTTCTGAAGGTCGTCGGGGTGTTGGTGGAGGAAGGCGGGGGCGATCCCTGCGAGTTGCGGGCGCCGATCGTGATCGACGCCGGCGGCAAGAACGGTTCCGGCGTCGAGCAGCTGATCGAGGAGGGCGCGCCAATCGCCGAAGAGTCCGAGACGGCGGGCATCCTCTACTTCACGCGCCATTACAGGCTGAAGCCGGGCAGGAGGGAACCCTCCCGCGAGGGCAATCCACCATTCGGAGGCGACCTCGGCTACCTCAAGTTCGGGGTTTTCCCGGGCGACAACAACTGCTTCTCCATCACCATGTGCGCGCCGGAGATCGAGTACGAGATCCGCAAGGCGATCGTGCGTCCCGAAATGTGGGACAAGATGATCGAGAGCTTGCCGGGCCTGAGGGTCTGGTGCGCCGCCGACCAGGCCGAGCCGACCAGCCGCGTGTTCGGCATGGGCGATCTCCACAGCCGCTGGCGCGACCTCGCCAGGAACGGGAAGCCGGCGGTGCTCGGCTTCTTCGCCGTCGGCGACAGTCTCGTGCGGACCAATCCGCTCTACGGGCGCGGCTGCTCGCTGGCGGCGGTGCAGGCCTACATGGTTCGTGACGCCCTGGCGGAAACCGCGGATCCGGCGGCCCGGCTTCTGGCCTACCATCGTCGTGTCTGGGGCGAGTTGCGCCCGTACTACCTGGCCATGCGCGCGCAGGACCGCAACGCGATCAAACGCGCCGAGCGGGCGCTGACCCCCGGCTACAAGCCGACTTTGCGCCAGAAGGTGCTGCGAAGCTTCGCCGAGGACGGACTCGCGGTTGCGGTGCGCTCCGATGTCGACCTGCTGCGCGAGAGCATGCGGGGATTTCACATGCTCGAGCATCCCGATGCCTGGTTCCGCAAGCCGAAGAACTTCGCCAAGATCATCAGGTACTGGGCGCGCGGCAAGAAGCGGAACGCGGCGGCCTATCCGCCAAAGGCGGGCCCCAGACGCGAAATCATGATGAACGCCCTTGGTCTGTCTCTAGAAGCCGACATCCTCATCCTGGCCCAGCGTCGCGCGTCCGAACGACGGGGCGCGGGCAAGATCGCCGCCTAGCGGTGCTACGATCACGGAGCCCAGCATGCCCGATTTCAAGCTCATTGACGCCGGACAGGCGCGCATGCGGGTCGCCGTCGAGGGTGAGGGTCCGCTGGTCCTGATGGTGCACGGCTTTCCCGAAAGTTGGTATTCCTGGCGCCATCAGATCCGGCCGATCGCCGAGGCAGGCTTCACGGCCGCCGCGATCGACGTGAGGGGCTATGGCGGTTCGCAGAAGTTCGGCGAAGTCGCAGCCTATTCGATGGAGAACATCGTCTCCGACGTGCGGGGCGTGGCCGACACCCTGTCGCCGGGGCGTCCGGTGGTGCTGGTGGGTCACGACTGGGGCTCCCCGATCGTCTACAATTCGGCCCTGATCCATCCCGACCGCTTCGCCGCCATCGCCACCCTCTCGGTGGTCTATACCGGCGTGCCGACCCGCTCGTTCGATGACGTGATCAAGGAACGCTTCGACGACAGGAACCTGTTCTTCTACCAGTCCTATTTCCGGGAGCCGGGTCGCGCAGAGGCGGTCTTCGACCCAAACCCGCGGGATTTTCTAAGGAAGTTCTTCTATATCGCCTCCGGTGACGTAGATATTGCGAAAATCCAGGCGGCCTTCGTCAAAGACGCGAGCGCCGCGCTTCTGGACGGGATGCCTGATCCGGATCCGTTTCCATCTTGGCTGACCGAGTCCGATATCGACTACTACGTTGGCGAATTCGAGGGGTCCGGTTTCTTCGGATCGTTGAGCCGGTATCGAAACCACACACGTGACTTCCAGTACCTGCAGCAGTTCAAGGATCGCTCGCTCGCCCAGCCAGCCTTCTTCATGGCGGGCAATCGAGACGGCGCCTTCAACGGCTTCGGCGCCCTCGAGGACCCGATCGCCATGATGAGAGGTTTCGTGCCGAACCTGGAGGCGGCGCATGTGCTCGAAGGCTGCGGTCACTGGACCCAGCAGGAGCGTCCCACCGAGGTCAACGAACGCCTGGTTCCGTGGCTCGGGACGCTGAAAGGGCGGGTCGTCTAGACGGGCGGAGGGGTCCGGGAGCTGACTCCCAAGGAACCGTGGCCTTTGGTCTTCATTAGTAATGATCGAAGGCGCCGACGCCGGAGTCAAGGCGAGGGCCGGTATCGGAGGGCTGTATGCTCGGAACGATTCTTATCATCATACTCATCCTCGCCCTCATCGGCGCTCTGCCGAGTTGGGGTTGGAGCCGCGGCTGGGGCTACTATCCCAGCGGTGGTCTGGGTCTGATCCTGGTCATCATCATCATCCTGGTCCTGATCGGCAGGATATGACGCGAAGCGCTTGATCCTCCTCCGTAATGTGGGGGGGACAAGGTTCACACCAGCCCCGCGACCGGCGCCACCCGCGCGCTGTCGGGAAAGACGCTTCCGTCCAGGGCCACGCGCGAGAGGCCCAGGTGCTCGGCCAGGACGCCTTTGAACAGGCCGCGCAGGTCCACGGTGGGAGCGGTGTCGCGGTTCTCGAACAGCTTCGCCTGCTGCAGGGTCGGCCAGTCGCCGACGATGCCGCCTCGGCGGATCGCGCCGCCCATCAAGAGGGCGGTCGAGGCGGTGCCGTGGTCGGTGCCGTTCGTGCCGTTGACCCTGGCCGTGCGCCCGAACTCGGTGACGCTGACGACCACCGTGTCGTTCCAGGCCGGACCCAGGCCATCGGCCAGGCCTCCGATGAAGGCGTCCAGATAGGCCAGCCGGGTGGCGAGCTGGCCCTGGGACGAGCCCTGATTGGCGTGCGTGTCGAAGTTGTCGATCGACACCGCGGCGACCTGCTTGCCGTCGGCCTGCGTCATGAAGGCGGCCAGGGTCGCGCCCAGCTTGCGCGACTGCGGCAAGCCCTGGCGCAGCACGGGGGCGACGGTCGGGCCGCCGGCCAGGACCTGGCCCTCCATCGCCGGTGGGGCGGCGGTGGCGACCTGCGCCTGGGCTGTCTTCGCCATCGCCTCGGTGGAAAGTCCCGTGGCCAGGGCCGCGCTGAGCTGTGGGTCGTGGGCGTAGAGATCCTGCAGGATGCCGGGGAGCCGGCGATCGGGTTCCGCCCCGCCGCCGGGCGACCAGGAGGCCGTCTCCACCGGTCCGCGCAGGATCAGGGGTGCGGTCGGCCCCACGGAAATTCCCGCGCCCTTGCCGGCGGGGCCCATGGCCTGGAGGGCGCGGTTCAGCCAGCCGGAGGCGGAGCCATCGACCTTGCTCACCCCGCTCTCCAGCACGTCCTGGGCCTCGAAATGGGACCGCTCGCGGTCTGGCGTGGCGACCGCCGGCACGATCCGCGCCTGGCCCTTCTGCGCCAGCGCGTAGGTCTGGACCATCGCCGGATGCAGACCGAAGGTCTCATCGAGTTTGAGGGCGCCGTCGCTCTGGCCAAAGCCCGGGATGGCGATCGGCCCGCGCAGGGCGGCGTAGGCGGGATCGCCGACCGGGGGCGAGAGCGAAAGGCCATCGAGGCCGCCGCGGCAGACGATCACCACGAGCTTCTTGCGCACCAGGTCGCGGTCGACAGCGGCGAAGGCTCGAGAGCCGGCGAATTCGAGAGTGACGCCGACGCCCAGGGCGCCGCCTACCAGGGCGCGGCGAGTGAAGGAGGGGGTCATCGGCGCTGGAACTCCGGGCTCATGAGGAGGATCGAGAGGCCTTCGGCGCGCGTCTCGGCCCGGCCGATGGTCTTTCCGGCGAGGGGCGTGAGGCGGGCGCCCAGGGCCGCGTCGGCGAGCTCGGCCGGATCACGGTCGCCGACGGCCTGGGCGGAGAAGGTCTCGCTCCAGGCCATCCGCTTGACCAGGCCATCGGGATCCAGCCAGGCCGCGCTCTCGTCGGGCCAGCCCTTGGGGGAGGGGGCGGAGAGGGGCTTCTGGCCCATGGCGGTCATGGCGCGCACGGCATCCTGGACCTCGCCGGGCCCGCTTCCCGCCGCACGCCAGGACGAGACCATGAACTCGTACGGGCTCTTGAACTTGGTTGGTGCAGGGGACCAGGTCTCGGGCGCACGGATCAGGGTCTGCGCCACCACGGCGAGGTCGCCGTGCGAGTCGAGGTAGGCTGTCTTCAGCCGCCCCACGAGGGCGGGCGGCGGATTGTCGGCGACGAAGTGGCGGGCGATCTTCGTGGCGAGGTGGTTGGCGGTGAAGGGACTGGCGGCCAGGTCGCGCATGACCCAGCGGGCCTGGTCATAGCCGGCCTCCGGATAGCGCTTGCCCATGATGACCCGCGTCCCCGGCTCGTGAGCGTTCTCGCGGAAGTCGAACTTGCCCGCGCGGTCTGCCTCGTTGAGCGCGCCGATGCTCCAGCCGGTCATGGCGCGGGCGAACTCGGTGACGTCGGCCTGGCTGTAGCCCGCCTGCACACCCACGGTGTGCAGTTCCATGATCTCGCGGGCGAGGTTCTCGTTGAGGCCCGCGGACTTACCGTTGTTTTCCAGGTAACGGGCCGAGTTGCTGTCGGGGCCGAACGAGCGGGCCTGGTCGAGGTAGAGCAACATGGCCGGATGGCTGGACGAGGCGACCAGCAGGTCCTCGAAGCGGCCAAAGACGTGCGGACGGATCGCTTCCTGCTCGAACGGCCCGATCAGGGTCGCGGTGACGACCTTGGTCGCGGAGACGGTGAAATGGTTGGCCCAGAACAGCGCCCATCGCTCGCGGAACGAGGCCTCCGTGCTTGCGGCGAGGCTGAGTCGGTCGGCGAAATCCGGCCCGGCGTCCCTGCGGATCAGCTGGATCGCCATCTTCACCGGATCGGGGGCCGGCTCGCCCGCGGCGCGCGCTTCCTTCCGGGTCTTCTGGAAGTCTCGGTATTGGGCCAGGCGGTCCGCGGACGAAGCCATCTGTGGGTCGATGATATCCGCACCCTGTGGGCGGATCTGGGCGGCCATCCACCCCTGAGGGTCGCTTCGCGCCGCCGCGATCTCGCCGGCCTTCGCGCCCAGGCCGAGCCGGGTCGTGGCGGTGGCCGCCATCAGGTCCTTGTCGTAGGCCAAGTTCTCACCTTTTAAGGACTTCGCGCGCCCGCGACGGCTCGCGTTCGTTTTCCACGCAGCGGGCGGCGATCTCCGTCGCGCGATCGAAGCACCAGGAGTCCAGATGCCCGGGCCCGACCCGCTGATCGAGGGGCGCCGCTTCTACAAGGAGGCGAGGGCTGGCGAAGAGACGAACGGGGCTTTCCCGCTCCTGCTCGACGGCCGCCGCGCCCGTACCGCGCGCGGCTCTGTGCTGGCTCTGAGCACGCGGGCTTTGGCCGAGCTCGTCGCGAGCGAATGGGAGGCTCAGGGACCCTCCATCGAGCCGGCCGACATGCCTGCGACGCGCCTGGCCTCCCAGGTCCTCGACGGGGGCGAGGAGGCCCGCGCCACCCAGATAAAGACGGTGGAGCGCTACGGCGCGTCGGACCTGATCTGCTACTTCGCGGACTCGCCCCGCGCGCTCGTGGAGCGCCAGGCGCGCGCCTGGGGCTCGCTGCTGGACTGGGCGGAAAGTGAGCTGGGGCTCGATTTCGTCCGCACGACCGGGATCATCCACCGCGAGCAGCCGCCGCAGACCCTGGCCCGGCTCGGCGAGCTCGCGCGGGCGGCGGGACCGTTCGAACTGGCGGGCCTCGCCTTCGGCGCCGGGCTGTTTGGCTCAACCGTGATCAGCCTCGCCTTGCGGGCGGGGCGCCTGGACGCGGCCGGGGCGATGGACGCCGCGCGCCTGGATGAGATCTTCCAGGAAGAGCGGTGGGGCGTCGATCCCGAGGCCCGCGAGCGAGCGACGGCGATGGCCGCCGAGGCCCGCCTGCTGGAGCTCTGGTTCGGCGCGCTCTGAGCCTCCGTCGCGTCCGCCTTGCGCCTTTGCCAAGGCTTCGGCTAGGCGGATGCCTTTGGCGCAACGGAGCCGGCCATGCAGCACATCCTCGAGGAGCTCGAGCGACGCCGCGCCCTGGCGCGCGCCGGCGGCGGCGAGCGGCGGATCGCCTCCCAGCACGCCAAGGGCAAGCTCACCGCGCGCGAACGCATCGACCTGCTCCTCGATGAAGGCTCGTTCGAAGAGTTCGACATGTTCGTCGAGCACCGCAGCCACGACTTCGGCATGGAGGCCCAGCGGGTCCCGGGCGACGGCGTGGTCACCGGCTGGGGGACGATTAACGGCCGGCTGACCTACGTCTTCTCCAAGGATTTCACCGTCTTCGGCGGATCTCTGTCGAAGGCTCACGCCGAGAAGATCGTCAAGGTCCAGGAGATGGCGATGCGCAACGGCGCGCCCATCATCGGCCTGTTCGACGCCGGCGGGGCGCGGATCCAGGAAGGCGTCGACTCCCTGGCCGGCTATGCGGACATCTTCCTGCAGAATGTCCTGGCCAGCGGCGTCGTCCCCCAGATCAGCGTGATCATGGGCCCCTGCGCCGGCGGCGACGTGTACTCCCCAGCGATCACCGACTTCATCTTCATGGTGAAGGACACGGCCTACATGTACGTGACCGGCCCGGACGTGGTGAAGACGGTCATCAACGAGGACGTCTCTCACGAGGACCTTGGCGGCTATCGCGTGCACGCCCTCAAGTCCGGCGTCAGCGACGGCGCCTTCGACAACGACCTCGAGGCCCTGACCCAGGTCCGCCGGCTGGTGGACTTCCTGCCGCTCAACAATCGCGACGCCGCGCCGGTGCGCGAGAGCTTCGACGATCCCGACCGCGAGGAGCGATCGCTCGACACCTTGGTCCCGGCCAATCCGAACAAGCCCTACGACATGAAGGAGTTGATCCTGAAGGTCGTCGACGAGGCGGATTTCTTCGAGATCTCGGCCGACTGCGCCAAGAACATCATCTGCGGCTTCGCCCGCATGGACGGCCAGAGCGTGGGGATCGTCGCCAACCAGCCGCAGGTGCTGGCGGGCGTGCTGGACATCGACGCCTCGCGCAAGGCCGCCCGCTTCGTGCGCTTCTGCGACGCCTTCGGCATTCCGCTGCTCACCTTCGTCGACGTGCCGGGCTTCATGCCAGGGACCAAGCAGGAGCAGGGCGGCCTGATCAAGCACGGGGCCAAGCTGCTCTTCGCCTTCGCCGAGGCCACGGTGCCCAAGGTCACACTGATCACCCGCAAGGCCTATGGCGGCGCCTTCGACGTGATGAGCTCGAAGAACATCCGTGGCGACCTCAATTACGCCTGGCCCACCGCCGAGATCGCGGTGATGGGTCCCAAGCAGGCGGTCGAGATCATCTTCCGGGCCGACATCGGCGATCCCGAGCGGCTCGCCGCCAGGGAGGCGGAATACAAGGCCCACTTCGCCAATCCGTTCGTGGCTGCCTCGCGCGGCTACATCGACGACGTGATCAAACCCCACGGCACGCGGCGGCGGATCATCCGGGCCCTGGCGAGCCTGAAGTCCAAGGCCCTCGCCAACCCCTGGAAGAAACACGACAACATCCCGCTCTGACGTCCTCGCCTGGTTCCCGTGTCGGACCCTCTGATCCTCGGCCTGCTGTTCGCTGTCGCCGTATGGGCCGGGGTCCAGAACGCGCTCGCCGGGGGCGGTTCGTTCGTGACGCTGCCGGTGCTGATGTTCACCGGCCTGGACGCGCGTACGGCGAACATCGCCTCGACCCTGGCGCTCTTTCCCGGCCAGACAACCACCGGCTGGTTCGGCCGCTCTCTCGTCAGCGGCGCTGAGGGGCTGAGTTTCCGCGCCCTGGTCCTGATCAGCCTGGCCGGCGGCGCGGTGGGGGCGGTGATCCTGCTGCTCACCCCCGCCAGCGTGTTCGGACATACGGTCCCCTGGCTGGTGCTGTTCGCCACCGGCCTCTACGCCTGGGGGAGCTTTGTGCCGAAGCGCGAGACGGGCGCACATATCGGACCGCGCACCGCAGTGGCCATACAGTTCCTGATCGCCATCTACGGCGGCTATTTCGGCGGTGGGATCGGCTTCCTGATGCTGGCGGCGCTCACCGCCGCGGGCCAGGCGGTGCGCAGCGCCGGGGCGACCAAGAACGTGCTGGCGGCGGCGATGAACGCCGCGGCGGTGGCCGTGTTCGTCTTCACCCCGCACATCCCCTGGCTGCGCGTGGCGGTCGTGGCCGCCGGCGCAATCCTCGGGGGTTGGCTGGGCGCGCAGGCGCTTCATCGCGTGAAGGAGACGCTGATCCGCGGCTTCGTCGTCGTGCTGGGGATCGCGCTCACCATCGGCCTCTTCATCCGCGCCCGCTGACGCGAACCGGCCGCGTGGCTAGAGTGCCGCCATGGAAGAGAGCTTCGAGCTGACCGGCATCGACCACGTGCAGCTGGCCATCCCGCCCGGCGGAGAGGACGAGGCGCGGCGGTTCTACGTCGAGACCCTGGGCCTTGCCGAGGCTCCCAAGCCGCCGCACCTGGCCGCCCGCGGCGGCTGCTGGTTCGACGGGCCGGGCCTTCGACTGCACCTGGGCGTCGAAACCGACTTCCGCCCAGCGCGCAAGGCCCACCCGGCTCTCCTCGTGCGGGGCCTTCCGGCCCTGCGCCAGCGCCTGCGGGCGGCCGGCTACGTCCTGCGCGATGACGAGCCCCTGGAGGGATACGACCGGGTCTACGTCGAGGATCCCTTCGGCAATCGCATCGAGCTGATGGAGCCCGTCCCGGGCTGAGACGGTCCGAGATCTTGTCGCATTGCCGGGCTATGGTGAGGCCATGCGTATCGCCTTGATCTCGCTGGCTCTCCTTCTCGCCGCCTGCGGGGCGAGGTCTTCCGCCGCGCCCGGACTGCCGCCACCGCCGCCGCATCCCAACGGCCAGGTGCTCTGGCGCATCGTGCACGGCCAGTGCGTGCCGGACGAGGAGAAGAGCGGGCGTCCCGACCCCTGCATCGCCGTCACCCTCGTCGGCGGCGAGGCGCGCGGCTACGCCGTGCTGAAGGACAAGCACGGCGCGGAGCAGTACCTCGTCATGCCCACCGTCGACATCACCGGCATCGAGGACGCCCGCCTGCTCGCGCCCGGCGCGCCGGACTATTTCGCCGACGCCTGGGCCTCGAAGCCCTTCGTCGACCATCTGATCGGCAAGCCCATGCCTCGCCAGGATATGGCGGTGAGCGTGAACTCCCTCTACGGCCGCTCGCAGGATCTGCTGCACCTGCACGTCGACTGTCTGACGCCGGAGAGCCAGGCCGCCCTTGCGGCCGACGCGCCGAAGATCACCGCGCGCTGGTCGCGCACGCCCTTCGTCCTGGATGGCCATCCGTACTACGCCATGCGCCTGATGGGCGAGGCGCCGGCGGCCAACCCCTTCGACCTGCTTGCCCAGGGAATCCCCGGGGCGCGGGCGGACATGGGCGCCTGGACCATCGTCCTGGCCGGCGCGGAATTCGACGGCCGGCCCGGCTTCATCCTGCTGGCGAACCGCGCCGATCCCCTGCACGGCGACTTCGGCTCGGGCGAGGAGCTGCAGGACCACGACTGCCGTATCAGCCACGCCGGCTAGGCTCCGCTCGCGGTTTCGGCTAGGCCAGAGGCGAAGATTCCAGGAGCCCTGAATGGCCTCGTTCGTCCTGACCCGCCGCTTCGCCCTGATCGGCGCTTCAGCCGCGGTTCTCGCAGCCTGTTCGAAGCACGGCGGCGGGGGAGGGGCGCAGACCGGACCCCAGGCCGCGGCGGGCCTGCCCGACGACATGAGCCTGGGCAATCCCAACGCCAAGATCAGCTTCGTCGAGTACGCCTCGGTGGCCTGTCCGGTGTGCGGGCGGTGGTTCAAGGAGGTGTGGCCGGCGTTCAAGGCCAAGTACGTCGATACCGGCAAGGTCCACTACACCTTCCGCGAGATGCTGGTGGGCGGCTCCGATGAGATCACCGCCGCGGCGTCAGGCTTCCTGCTGGCCCGCTGCGCCGGCAAGGACAAGTACTTCCAGATGGTCGACGCCATCTTCAACAGCCAGCCGGACCTGTTCTCCGATCCGCGCGGCGTCCTGCTCAACATCGCCAAGAGCGCGGGCATGACCGAGACGCAGTTCGACGCCTGCGTGAGCAATTCCGACGCGATCAACGCCCTTCAGGCGCGCGTGGACCGCAACGCCAAGCAGGGGAACATCTCGGCGACGCCCACCTTCGTCATCAACGGCAAGGCGCTGGACCCGGGCTACCACTCCCTGGCCGAGATCGACGCGGCGATCGCCGCGGCCCAGTCGGGCAAGGCCTGATCCGCCTCAGCCCCGGCCGATTCCTAGCGCCACCAGCACCGGAACGATCACCGCGACGATCGCCTCGCCGGCGATCAGGCCCGAGGCCAGAGGGATCAGGTAGTCGTCGGCGCTCCGCTTGGAGGTCGAGCGCCAGACGAGGTTGGCTACGCCGCCGACGAACAGGCCGACGATGATCGAGAAGGGCAGCAGTATGCCCAGGGAGAGGCCCACCGGGGTCGGGGAGAACTTCCTCAGCCTTGGCTGCTGCTCGAGGACCGCGAACAGGGCTCCGAGGCCCACCGAGGCGGCCATGGCCCAAAGGGCCGAGGCGGGCAGGGCGGCGCCGCCGGTGGCGAGGATCTCGGTGAAGCCCGCCGACACACGCGAGCCGGGCGCCGACAGCTTGGCGTGCTCGCCGACGATGCCGTAGGTGCTCACCAGCGCCGGATAGACCACCGCGACCACGGCGGCGCCGACCGGGGCGCCGATCAGCTGGGCGATCGCCATCGAGCGGGGGCGCGAGCCAATCATGTGGGCCGCCCGATAGTCCTGGATCAGCCCCTCCGAGGTGACCGCCACCGTCCCTGTGGTCGCGCCCCCCAGGGCGATCGCGGCGGCTCCGCCGGGCGTGAGACCCGAGAACACCGCCTGGGCCAGGTTGGAGAGCGAGCCGATCGGCCCCCAGTTTGTCTCGCCCAGGGCCCGCAGGCCCACCAGCATCAGGGGGACGGCCAGCAGGATCGCCAGCAAGCTCAGCCACGGGGCCAGGCCGAAGAACAGCCACTGCACGATGCAGAAGGCGATGGTCAGGACGACTATCCCACCCACGACGAGTGGCAGGGGCAGCTCCTCGCCCGCGGCCGAAGCCGACTTCAGCGAGCGCAGGGCCTCCACCAGCAGCCGCCAGCGCAGGGCGAGCGAGGTGAGGCCGCCGGACATCACCATGCCCAGGCCCGACCACATCACCCAGCGCAGCACCACCGAGCGCGTGGGATGGTCCGGCACGATGCCGTAGCGCACCAGCAGGACCGGCGTGACGATCCAGGCCAGGATCCCGCCGACCAGCATCCAGAAGTTGACCCGAAAGCCCACCAGCAGGCCGCTGCCCACGTTCAGCAGGCTCCAGGCCGCGCCGACGCCCATGGTCGACAGAGTCACCGCCGCGCCGGCCGCGCCCAAGGCGAGCGCGCCCGTGTCCCAGCCTTCGGGGATGAGGTCGAACACCCGCGCGTCCGTCCGCAAGATCATGATCAGGCCCGACACGAGCATGGCCGCTCCCATTACCCAGGCCGCGCGCCGCGAGCGCCGGGCGAGGGGATCGTCGCGGTGGAGGCCTCGCGGGGGATCGAGCAGCATCAGCGTCTCGCCGGCGGCCATGCCGTCGGGAAACGGCAGGTTCTCATCGACGATGAAGTGCCGGCGCATGGGCGCGGCGAGCAGGACGCCCAGCAGGGAGGCGCAGGTCAGCCAGATGAAAGTCTGCAGCGGCGTTGGATTGATGGTGAACCGCACCACGTGCGAGCTGCGCAGCATGTCGAAGGCCGCCAGGACCCCGCACATGAAGGCGGTCTGCGCCGCCGAGGTGCCGGCGGTCTGGACGATGTTGTTCTGCCAGCGGTCGTAGCTGCCGCGCGAGATCACGCTAAGGATCAGAAAGCCCAGGAAGGCGGCGACGATCGAGACGTTCGGCCCGATCCCCAGCTTGAGCACCATGTAGGGATAGGCCGCCCCCATGATCGCCGCTACGATGATCGCCGCGCAGATCGAGCGCACGTTGAGCTGGGGCGCGCGTGGGGCGTCCGCGGCAAGCGCCTCCGCCTGGGGCGCCTCGATCACGGCTTCGGCCATCGCCTGTCCTCTCGCGCGTCCTGCGCCGCTCGGCTCCAGGACAAACACCCCGCGCGCTTGGTACGCCTTCCGGCGCAGCGTTCCTACGCGACGTCCCGACGCTCCGCACGCGGAGCGAAGATCGGCGCAGCCAGGCGCTTATGTCCGGGCGCCATGGCCGCTATAGCACCGCCTCATGAGCGAGCCGTTCGTCGGGCCCACGTCCCACAGCTACATCTCCCAGCGCCTGCGCCTCCACTATGTGGACTGGGGCAATCCGGCCGCCCCCCCGGTGATTCTGCTGCACGGCGGGCGCGACCACTGCCGCAACTGGGACTGGGTCGCGCGCGAGCTGCGCGACGACTGGCACGTCATGGCGCCGGACATCCGCGGCCACGGCGATTCCGCGCCCTCGCCCAGCGGCGACTATTCCATGAGCGCCTTCGTCTACGACCTCGCCCAGCTGATCCACGGCCAGCGCCTGGCGCCGGTGCGGATCATCGCCCATTCCATGGGCGGCGCCATCGCCCTGCGCTATGCGGGGGTCTATCCGGAGAACGTCGAGAAGCTGGTGGCCATCGAGGGCCTCGGCCCTTCGCCGGCCATGGTCGCCGGGCGGCAGGAGCAGACCATCTCCCAGCGCATGCGCGCCTGGATCGACTCCGAGCGCGCGCTCGCCGCCCGCATCCCCCGCCGCTATCCCTCGATCGAGGAGGCCTTCCACCGCATGCAGGGCGAGAACCGGCGCCTCACCGACGAGCAGGCCCGCTATCTCACCGTGCACGGCGTCGCCCAGAACGAGGACGGCGCCTACAGCTGGAAATTCGACAACTATGTCCGCTCGTGGTCGCCGGTGGACCTGACGCCGCAGCAGACCTGGGAGCTGTGGTCGAACATCGCCTGTCCGACCCTGCTCATCAACGGCAAGGAGAGCTGGGCCTCCGACCCCGTCGCCGACGGGCGCATCACCCACTTCCGCAACGCCCGCGCCCTCGCCGTCGAGGGCGCCGGCCACTGGGTCCACCACGACCGCCTCGACGTCTTCCTCGGCGCCGTCCGCAACTTCCTCTAGGTGCGTTTTAACCACGGAGACACGGAGGACACGGAGCAGCACGAAGGGGAACGACGGCCAAGTTGGGCCGACCGACTTTCTCTTAGTGCCGGCCGAAGGCCGGCGAGTCAGCTTCGCGGTCTGTGTGAACGATCCAGCTGATCGCGAGCTCCGTGCTCCTCCGCGTCCTCCGTGTCTCCGTGGCTAAGACCGCCGTCGGGACCCCACGGCGTCCCGTCTTGATCAGCGCGACCGGCGGTCCATACTCGCGCTCCATGATCACCCGTCGATACGGCAATCTCGCCCTGCGCGAGGAACCGGCCTGCGCCGCGGCCGCCCAGCTCGAGGCCCTGGGCTATGCCCATGTCCCCGACGTCATGACCGGCGAGCCCCTGGCGGCCCTGCGCGACGAGGTGGCTGCGGTGTTCGACGCCTTCCAGGCCGACCGCCCCGCCGACCAGCACGGCGAGTTCCGCCACGCCATGCTCAACCGCTCGGCCCTGGCGCAGCAGGCGATCGCCGCCCCCGCCATCCTCGAGACGGTCGAGCCCCTGCTGGGCGAGGACTGCCACGTCATCGCCAACACGGCCTGGCGCAACCGCCTGGGCCACACCGGCGGGCGCTGGCACACCGACGCGGGCCCTCACATTCCGCGTCCGCAGGGCGTGCCCTGGCCGGACGCCATCCCCTATCCGGTGTTCGCCGTCGGCATGCACCTCTTCCTCGAGGACTGCCCGCTCGAGGCCGGACCGACCGCCGTGCTCGCCCGCTCGCATCGCTCCGGCCGCTCGCCGCCGGTGGACGATCCGGAGTTCCAGGCCGCCCCGGCCTACGACGGCGAGGGGCCGGTGCTGCTGCCGGCGAAGGCGGGCGATGCGATCTTCTTCGTCTCGGACATCTGGCACCGCGGCACGCCCGCCCTGGGCGATTTCGGCCGCTTCTTCCTGCAGTGCCACTACGCCCGCCGCGACATCGCCCAGCGGATCCGGATGACCGACGAGGTCAACCACCTCACGCCCGACGCCATGGCCCGCGCCGACACCTCCCGCGCCCGCAAGCTCGCCGGCCTCCACCGCCCCGGCTTCTACGACCTCTGAGCCTCCACGAAATCCGCTGCGTTGGCCGTCTCCAGCGGCAGGGCGTTGGCCGGCGGATCGATCAGGGCGTCGGCGGAGACCTCGCCCAGCGTCTCGCCCCGTTGCCCCGTCACCTGCACCGGCGACCCGCCCGCCCGCAGCAGGGCCCGCATCAGCTCGGGCGGACGCGCCGCTGCGGAGACAGCGTTTGCTGCGCCTGCGGTCGCCAGCCGCCCCAGGTGGATGCGCGCCGAATAGACCGAGCGGACCTCCAGGGCGCGGGCGCAGGCCGTCGCCCCGGCCACGGCGACCGCCACCGGCACGATGATCCAGTCCAGCCGCCGCGTCAGCTCGATGGAAAGGACGATGGCGGACAGCGGACCCTGGGTCGTCGCCGCCAGCACCGCCGCCGCGCCCACCGCCGCATAGGGACCCGGCGGTCCGCCTGGCCACGCCGCCAGCCACACGACCCCCAGCGCCGCGCCGAGAACGGCGCCCAGCGTCATGGTGGGCGTGAACAGCCCGCCGGGCGCGCCGCAGCCCAGGCAGGCGGCGGTGGCCAGCGGCTTGAGGATGACCAGCGCCACGAGCAGGGGCAGGGCGTCCGAACCGGTGAAGGCCTCCTGCACCACGTCCTTGCCGTTGCCGAGCACCTGGGGAAGGGGCAGGGCGAGCGCCCCCAGCACGGCGAACACGACCAGGGGCGCCAGCAGCTTCCACGCCCCGCGCGGCGAGAGCATGTCGGCGAAGGCGATCAGGCGCACATAGAGCGCCGAGACCACCCCCGCGATCGGCCCCGCGACGATTGAAAAGACGATCAGGCTCGCAGTCACCGTCCAGTGAGGGATCTGGTAGGTCGGCTGGTTGGGGATCAGCAGCCAGGAAACGCCCACCGCGATCAGGCTGGTGGCGAGGGCCGCGGGGACGAGGCTGAGGGAGAGGCTGCCCAGCAGCACCTCGAGGGCGAACAGGGCCCCGCCCACCGGTACGTTGTACACCGCCGCTATGCCTGCGCCCGCGCCGCAGGCGACCAGTAGCCGCCTCTGGCTGTTGGGCAGGCGGGCCCAGCCGCTCAGCAGGCTGGCGATCAGGGCGCCCGCCTGCTTGGGCGCCGCCTCGCGGCCAAGCGAGGCGCCCATGCCGACGATCACGATCGAGAGGATGGCGCGGATGCTGGTGCGGTGGGGCTCCAGGGCGCCGTTGCCGAACCAGATCTTCTCCGACAG
>DATBEN010000051.1:0-21129 GCA_036276055.1 Caulobacteraceae bacterium | reverse complement strand
TCCTCGACGTAGGTCTCCACGGCGGCGAGCAGGCTGTCGCCCGCGACCACCCGATCGGCGAGGCCGATGCGCAGGGCTTCGGCGGCCTCGATCCGCCGGGAGCTCCACAGCAGGTCCAGCGCCCGCGACAGGCCGACCTGCCGGGTCAGCATGAAGGCGGCGCCGTGTTCGGCGACCAGTCCGCGCCGGGAGAAGATGGTGATGAGGCTGGCTCCTTCGGCCATGAAGCGAAGGTCGCTCATCATCGCCAGGATGAAGCCCCCGCCGGCGGCCACGCCGTTCACCGCGGCAATCACCGGCTTGGCGATGGTCGGCAGGGCGCTGAACATCATGCGCCGTTCGGGTCGGGCCAACGCCTCTGCGCTGGCGGGGGGAGCTCTTCCCGCCGCGTGGTCCGCAAGGGCCGACATATCGAGCCCTGAGCAGAATCCGCGCCCTTCGCCGGTGATGCAGATGGCGAAGACCGCGGGATCCGCCTCGGCGCGCCGCGCCAGGCTCTCGACCTCGCCGATCATGACCGTGGTGAGGGCGTTGAGCGCCGCCGGCCGATCTAGGATGATCACTGCAAGGCGTCCCTTGCGCTCGTAGCGCACACTCACGGCCGCTTCTCCCTCGTTGCGGCGGGTGCGGCCTCCGCCGAGGCCGCCGCCGTCCGTCGTGAGGTTCGGCAGTTCCGGGTCGGAGAGCAAGCTCCAGACGAAAGGGGAGGAGGAATCGATCGAAGAGGCGGATCCTTGTCATCGCCTCAGGGGCTGGGGCGCCCCGGAACCGGCGCGCCCGGCTCGATCAGGCCCTCCTCGCGCAAGGCGTCCCAAAATCCGCTGGGGATCGGCGTCCGGAAGGCCGCGACATTGGCGAGGATCTGTTCGGGATTGCGCGCTCCGACGATGAGGGACGCAGCAACGTCAGGCGCGGCCGAAAACTGCATCCCCGCGGCGCGCAGGTCGACGCCGAATCCGGCGGCCGCCGCAAGCAGCGCGTCCCGCCTGGCTATGCGCTCAGCCGGGATCTCCCAGCGGCCCTGGCCATAGTTGTACCGCGCGCTGCCGGAGACGAAGCCGGCGTTCAACGACGAACCAACGACGAACTTCACTCCGCGTTGACGGGCCGCGGGGAACACCGCTCTCAAGGCGTTGGCGTGATCGATCAGGGAGTACTGTGAGGCGAGCAGGCACAGGTCCGGATCGGCCTCCGCCATCGCGCGCAGGATGGGCTCGGGACAATTCACCCCCATGCCCCAGGATCGGATCACGCCCTCCGCGCGCATCTGCGAGAGGGCAGGGAAGGCGCCCTTCAGCGCGACCTCGAACAGCTCCTCCCAGGGCCTGGGCAGCAGGCGGTTGTCGGGCGAGAGGTCATGGACGAAGACGATGTCCAGGCGGCTGACGCCCAGCCGCTGGAGACTGTCCTCGATAGAGCGGCGGACGCCGTCGGCGGTGTAGTCGAACACGACATTGTTCGGCGAAGGCGAGAAGGGGAAGTTCTCTCGTGCGTTGTTCTGCGAGGAGGCCTTCAGCAGTTTCCCGACCTTGGTCGAGAGCACATAGCTGTCGCGGTCCTGCCGGTGAAGGAAGGCTCCGAACCGGCGTTCGGCGAGGCCAAGGCCGTACCAGGGCGAGACGTCGAAGTAGCGCACGCCCGCGTCCCAGGCCGCCGCCAGGGTCGCATGCGCCATCTCCTCGGTGACGACCTCGAATTCATTGCCCAGCGGGACCCCGCCGAGGCCGAAGTCCGGCAGCCAGGCAAGTGCGGTGCGCCCAGGCTGGGGAGGGTTGGTCATGATCGCGCTCTCGTGATGGCATGCGCGACCTCCGAAAGCCCGCGCCGGACCTAAAGCGCACCTTGCCCCCGCTCGGTTCAGCCTTTGTCGCGATCGCGACGAATGGGCCGCGGCGGCAAGGGTTGACACCTCTCGCGGACAAGCCCATCCCGCCCTCGCGCGTGCAGGGGCTCACGCTCGTGCAAGCGCGATCAGCGGAACCCAAACCCAGATGCCAAGCGATAGTCCTGGTCCAGATAGCGGGCCGCGAAGGACGTCAGGTCGAGCTGGAAGCTAAGGCTTCGCCGGCTCGCGTGTGACGCCCGACGCGGCGGTCACGAGGCGAGCCATGGTTTTCCTCTCCTCCGATCGGCAAGGCGCCGGTCTGCTGGCGCGGTTTGCGCGCCGCGATCTCGCGCCGAACCGGTTCGATATCATCGCCCTGGTGCTGATCGGGGCGTTCGCCGTGCTCGTGGTGCACGGGGCGCGGCAGATGAATCTGCCCGTCAGCCACCTCGTGACCGAGCCGGTCGTGCTCGATCCCGCCAGGCTGCCGGAGTACGCCCTGCGCTCGACGCTACGGATGTTCTCTGCGATCGCCCTGTCGCTGCTGTTCACCTTCGGCGTGGCGACTCTGGCGGCCAAGATCCGCAAGGCCGAGCTGGTGATCATCCCCATGCTCGACATCGCCCAGTCGATCCCGATCATGTCGTTCCTCGCCTTCACCCTGACCTTCTTCGTCGGGCTGTTCCCGGGCAGCGAGCTGGGCGTCGAGGGGGCGGCGATCTTCCTGATCTTCACTTCCCAGGCCTGGAACATGGCCTTCAGCTTCTACCAGTCCCTTCGCACCATCCCATCGGACCTGGACGAGGCGGCGCGGCAGTTCGGGCTCTCTCCCTGGAAGCGGTTCCTCAAGCTGGAGCTGCCTTTCGCGACTCCGGCCCTGGTGTGGAACGCAATGATGTCGATGTCGGGCGGCTGGTTCTTCGTCGTCGCCTCGGAAGCGTTCTCGGTGGGCAAGACCAGCTACATGCTGCCGGGCATCGGCTCCTGGCTCTCGGTAGCGATCGACCATCGGGACCTCGCCGCCGTCGCGTGGGCCGTCGGGGCGATGGCGGTCGTGATCGTCCTCTACGACCAGCTCGTCTTCCGGCCGATCGTCGCCTGGGCCGACAAGTTCCGCTTCGAGCAGACCGCCTCGGAGATCGAGCCGGAGTCCTGGTTCCTCGACCTCATGCGCCGAACACGCCTGCTGGCGCGGGTCGCCGGTCCGATCGGGCAGCTGCTCAGCCACCTGCCGGCGCCGAGCCGCGCCCGCAGCCGCAAGGTCCGCCCCCTCAACCCCACCGCCGCCCTCTGGTTCGATCGGCTGTGGTACGCCGTGATCGGCGTCGCGGTGCTGTGGGCGGCCGTGACGATCGTCGGCTATCTGGCGCGCTCGCTCGACTGGCACGAGGCGTTCGTCGCCTTCGGCGATGGATTCCTCACCCTCGGCCGCGTCCTCGTGTTGATCGTGGTCGCAAGCCTGATCTGGGTCCCGATCGGCGTGTGGATCGGACTTCGGCCGGCCTGGTCGCAGCGGGTTCAGGCGCTCGCCCAGTTCCTGGCGGCCTTTCCGGCCAATGTGATCTTCCCCTTCGCAGTGATGGGGATCGTCGCCCTGCGGCTCGATCCGGACATCTGGCTCTCGCCCCTGATCATCCTGGGGACGCAGTGGTACATCCTGTTCAACGTCGTCGCCGGGGCGAGCGCCCTTCCGAACGATCTCAGAGAAGCCGCCGGCATGTTCCACCTGCGCGCATGGCAGCGCTGGCGGGACTTCATCCTGCCCGGGATCATGCCCTACTACGTCACCGGCGCCCTGACCGCGTCCGGAGGGTCCTGGAACGCCAGCGTCGTGGCGGAGGTGGTCAGCTGGGGCCACCGCACGCTCGAAGCCCGGGGCCTGGGGGCGTTCATCGCCAAGGCGACGGCGGCGGGGGACATTCCCCGTGTCGCCCTTGGCGCGACGGTGATGAGCCTCTTCGTCATCACCCTCAACCGATCCCTGTGGCGACCGCTTTACGCGTACGCCGAAAAGAACTTCCGCCTGAACTGAGTCCGTCGAAGGAGGCCCGCCATGACAGTGACCCTGGAACGGCCCCAGCAGCTCACCGCGCCCCTGGTGGAGGTGAAGGGCCTCAAGCACATCTATGGCGGCGGCCGCGGCGGCCCGGGCCTGATGGTGCTCGAGGACGTCGACCTGACGCTCAACTCAGGCGAGATCGTGGGGCTACTGGGTCGCTCGGGCTCGGGCAAGTCGACCCTGCTTCGCTCGATCGCCGGCCTGATCACGCCGACGGCGGGGACGGTCGCCGTGCGCGACATGCCGGGGGACGACGCCGCCCATGGCGTGGCCATGGTGTTCCAGAGCTTCGCCCTGTTTCCCTGGCTGACGGTGCAGAAGAACGTCGAGCTGGGCCTGGAGGCGCAGGGCGTGCCCTCGGACGCGCGGCGCAGGCGATCCCTGGCCGCCATCGACCTGATCGGTCTCGACGGGTTCGAAAACGCCTATCCCAAAGAGCTTTCCGGCGGCATGCGCCAGCGCGTCGGCCTGGCGCGGGCGCTGGTGGTGCAGCCTTCGATCCTCCTGATGGACGAGCCCTTCTCCGCGCTTGACGTCCTCACCGCCGAGACCCTTCGCACCGACCTCCTCGACCTCTGGTCGGAAGGCCGCATGCCGATCCGCTCGATCCTGCTGGTCACGCACAACATCGAAGAGGCGGTGCTGATGTGCGACCGCATCCTCGTCTTCTCCAGCAATCCCGGCCGCGTGATCGCAGAGATCAAGGTGGACCTGCCGCAGCCGCGCAAGCGCCTGGATCCGGCATTCCGGGCGCTGGTGGACGACATCTACGCGCGCATGACGGCAAGGCCGAAGGATCCCGCCACCCGCGAAGGTCTGTTCCCTGGAACGGGGCTGGGGATGGTCCTTCCGCACATCTCCACCAACACCCTGGCCGGCATGATGGAGACCCTGACGGCGGCGCCGGGCGCAAGGGACGATCTTTCCGACCTGTCCCGCGAGCTACAGCTCGAGGTCGACGAGTTGCTGCCGATCGCCGAGACGCTGCAGCTGATGCGCTTCGCCGAGATTGCCGGACGCGAGATCCGGCTGACCCCGGCCGGCAAACGCTATGCGGACGCGGACGTCGACCAGCGCAAGCAGATCTTCGCGCAGCACGTGATCGCCTATGTCCCGCTGGCCGCCCACATCCGCCGCGTCCTCGATGATCGCGCCTCGCATCAGGCGCCCGCCTCGCGCTTCCGGGACGAGCTCGAGGACTTCATGAGCGAGGCGTACGCCGAGGAGACGATGGACGCGATCATCACTTGGGGACGATACGCGGAGATTTTCGCCTATCACGAGGACGACGACCGCTTCAGTCTCGACAATCCAGCCTGATCGGACCAAGTCCGGCAGCGCCTGGAGAGGCGAGAAACCGAACTGGGTTCCGGTATCGATCCGCGCGAGCGGGTCCAGACCTGACCTCGGGCGGCGAGAGGGATTGAATGGCGAAGGACGAGGCGGGCTCTCACGTTGCGAGCGCCCGTGACGACGCCGCGGGGCCCAGGCCGCTTGCCGCGCTCGCAGCGCTTGGCGTCGTCTTCGGCGACCTGGGCACCAGCCCGCTCTATACGCTGCAGACGGTGGTGGAGGCGGCCGGCGGCCATTTCACGCCGCAGAGCGCGCTCGGCATTCTCTCGCTGATCTTCTGGACCCTGATCGTCACGGTCTCGGTCAAGTACTGCTTGTTCGTGATGCGCGCCGACAACCGGGGGGAGGGGGGAATCCTGGCCCTGATGTCGCTGGTTGGCGCCAACGCGCTGCAGGGTCGGACCTTCATCCTGACCGCCATGGGCCTGCTCGGAGCGGGACTCATCTACGGCGACGGCGTGATCACACCGGCCATCTCGGTGCTCAGCGCCCTCGAAGGCGTGAACGTGGTCACCTCGAGCCTGAAGCCATTCATCATGCCCCTGGCGGTCGGCATCCTCGCCGTCCTCTTTGGGGCGCAGAGGTTCGGGACAGCCAGGATCGGCGTCGCCTTCGGGCCGATCATGCTGGTGTGGTTCATCGTCATCGCTGCGCTCGGCGTGAGCGGGATCGTCACCGCGCCCGTGGTCCTGACGGCCGTGAATCCGTGGTTTGGTCTGCGCTTCCTGCTGCACAGCGGCCCGGCCGGACCTCTGATCCTGGGCGGAGTGTTCCTGTGCATCACGGGCGGGGAGGCGCTCTACGCCGACATGGGCCACTTCGGGCGCGGACCAATCCGTCTGTCGTGGTTCGGCGTCGTCCTGCCGGCGCTGCTGATGAGCTACGCCGGCCAGACCGCCCTGCTGCTTCGCCTCGGCCACGTGCAGGGCAACCCGTTCTTCCACCTGGCGCCTCACTGGGCGGTCTATCCGCTGGTGGTCCTCTCGACGGTCGCGACGATCATCGCCAGCCAGGCCATCATCACCGGCTCCTTCTCCATGACCCGGCAGGCCATGCAGCTAGGCTGGATGCCGGGCGTGCACATCCGCCAGACCTCCGACCGCGTCTATGGCCAGATCTATGTCCCGGTGGTGAACGGTCTTATGATGATCGCGACCCTGGCGATCACGATGGCCTTCCGCAGCTCCGACAAGCTGGCCGGCGCTTATGGCGCGGCGGTCTCCACGACGATGCTGCTGACCACCTTCCTGCTGTTCGCAGCGATGCGGCGGGTCTGGAAATGGCCACTGCCCCTGGTCCTGGGCGCAGGCGGGGTCTTCCTGGTGGTGGACGCCGCCTTCTTCGGCGCCAACCTGCTCAAGGTGGCGGAGGGTGGCTGGCTCCCCCTGACCCTGGGCGTGCTGGTGTTCGGCCTGATGGCCACCTGGCGCACGGGAATGGACGCCGTTCGCGCCAGAGCCGTTCGCGCGGCCCTGTCGGCGCCCGAGTTCCAGCGGCTGATGCAGACCGTCCCGCGCGTGCCCGGCACCGCCGTCTTTCTCACCCGCCAGAACGAGGGGGTCCCATCGATCGTCTCGGACCATGTAAGGGTCGCCGGCGCCCTTCAGGAGCATGTGCTGGCGCTGACGGTCATCTTCGAACCCCAGCCCCGGATCGCGGAATCTGAGCGATGCGATGTCAAACCGCTCTGCGACGGGCTCTGCCACATCACCGTCCGGTTCGGGTACATCGAGGTGCCGGATCTCCAGACAACGCTCAATCGAATCAAAGATCTCAGCCCGGGCGTGGATATCGACCACGCGATCTTCTTCGGCGCCCGGGACATGGTCAAACGTCGACCCCAGGGTTCGCGGCTCCCGGCATGGCAGCTGCCGATATTTGCATTTTTGTTCAGAAACGCCGTAAAAATGTTCGATCGTTTCAACTTGCCCGCGGCCAACGTCATAGAGGTTTCACGAGAAGTGGAAGTCTAGACCCCGCGGCGATCTGGCGACTTCTGGCGCCCGCTAATGATCGTATAGGGACAAATACTGCCCCTTTTGTACCGGAGTTGACCATTGAGCGTGACGACTGGCGGTCCCGCCACCCTTCTGAGGGCGCCTGAGCCTCGCATGGCCACACTCTCACCCAGGCCCGCCGCGCCGGCGCCCAGTCCGTCCGTCGCGCCGGCGATCCCCGGCATCGTGGCGCACGACGGACTCCTGCCTCTCGAAGAGCAGAAGGCCTTGCACGCTTTCCTGAAAGGACCGGGCTGGGCGTACGGCGCCTTCTCCGATCCGGAGGGCAGTCGCTATCTGTACAAGCACTTCGCCGGCGTGGTCACGGATGGGCGCGAAGCCGTCGATCCCGCGGTCTTCGAGGCCACGCTGGATGAGACTGCGCCGCTCGTGGCGAACCTCTGGCGGCGGCTCAAGGCCTCCCATCTCGCCGGCCATAAGCTCACGCGCTGCTACGCCAACGGCTATCCGGCCGGCTCGGAGGGCTCCCTGCACCGCGACAGCAACGTGCCGACCCACTTCACGGCGATCTACTATCCGCATCTCTCGTGGAAGCCGAACTACGCCGGCGAGACGGTGTTCTTCGACGATGCGGAGCAGGAGATCATCGCTTCGGTCTATCCCCGGCCCAATCGCCTGGCCGTATTTCCCGGCGTGATCCCCCACGTCGCCCGGGCGGCCTCACGCGCCTGCCCGGAGATGCGGATCACCCTGATGTTCAAGACGATGACCTAAAGGCAGCCGGAACAGGCTCAACGCATGGTCAGCGGCGCGTAGCCCAGGTGGGTTCCGGCGTCGACCAGCAGGGCTTCGCCGGTGATATGCCGCGCCGCCGGAGACGCCAGGAACACGGCGGCTCCTGCGATATCCTCCGCCGTTGACGCGACCTTGAGCGGCGTCGCCGCCGCCACGCCCTCGCGCATCCGCTGCAAGCGGTCTTCCGGCATCGCCCGGCCGAACCAGGGCGTGTCGATGAAGCCGGGGCAGATCGCGTTGACGCGGATCTTGGGCGCCAGGGCCCGGGCGAGGGACAGGGTCATGGTGACCAGGGCGCCCTTGGACGCCGCATAGGGCACGGAACTTCCAATGCCGACGACGCCTGCGATGGAGGCGGTGTTGACCACGGCGCCGGGTGCGGATCCGGCCTCGAGCAGGGTCCGCGCTGCGCGGATCATCTGATAGGCGCCGATGACGTTGACCTTGTAGATGCGAAGGAAGTCCTCGCCCGAGACGGCCTCGAGGTCCGCATGGTTGTTGGCGAAGGTCGTCGTCCCCGCATTGTTGAACAATGCATCTATGCGGCCGTGCGGGGCCGCCGCGGCGGCGATCGCCGCGCAACCTGCGTCGTCGGCGACGTCCGCCTGGACGACCGGAGCCCTGGCGCCTTTCGCCTCCACCTGGCGCGCGGTTTCTTCCGCCTCAGCCCGGTTCGAGGCGTAGTTGACGACCACCACGGCCGCGCCGCGGTCGGCGGTCTCCACCGCGATCGCGCGCCCCAGTCCGGTCGAGGCGCCTGTCACCACCACCACCGCCCCTTCGAAGTCCCTGCCGGCCATGACGCTTCCTCCTGTTGTCGCGCCTCGTTGAACCTCAAAGCGGGGCCAAGGCCAAGGCGCTCGCGGCGCGAACGGTCCCGATCTACATACCTGCCATGAGCGATCTTCACCTGACCCAGCTCGGCCGCGAGGTGCGCGGCTTCGCCAGCCCGGAGGAGGCCGTCCTCGAGCGGGTCCCAAATCCGCAGGCGGGACAGCTCTTCCTCGCGCGCTTCACCGCGCCTGAGTTCACATCCCTTTGTCCGGTGACGGGTCAGCCCGACTTCGCACGGCTGGTCATCGACTATGCGCCGGGTGACTGGTTGATCGAGTCGAAGTCGCTGAAGCTGTACCTCGGCTCCTTCCGTAACCACGGCGCCTTCCATGAGGACTGCACGGTCATGATCGGCCGTCGTCTGGTTGAAACGGCGGAGCCAAAGTGGCTGCGCATCGGCGGCTACTGGTATCCAAGAGGCGGAATTCCGATCGACGTCTTCTGGCAGACCGGACCGGCGCCCGAGGGGCTGTGGGTCCCGGACCAGGGGGTCGACGCTTACCGCGGACGATAGGAGGACGGCGCGTGCTGGAGGGAAGTTGCCTGTGCGGAGCCGTCGCCTATGAGGCCGACGCGGACGCGCACGGAATCGTGCACTGCCATTGCCAGTCCTGCCGCAAGGCGCACGGCAGCGCCTTCTCCAGCATCGCGGCGGTCCCGCGCGCGGCCTTCCGATGGACCCGCGGCGCCGATCGCCTGACCGCCTATGAGTCCTCGCCAGGCAAGTTCCGCCATTTCTGCAGCGCCTGCGGCTCGCAGATCGTCGCCGAACGCCTGGACAGCGAGCAGGTGATGCTACGTCTGGGATGTCTCGACACGCCGCTGCGGGCGGATCGGCAGTGGCACATCTGGCGGTCCGACGCTTCCAGCTGGTACGACCTCGACTCGCATTGGCCGCAGCTGTCCGAGGGCCTTGTCAGGCGCTGAGGCGCGGCTCCCGCGCCGCGATGAAGGCGTCGGCTTGGCGATCCGACGTGAGCCGCAACATCGGCAGATCCGGCGCGAACTCGGCGATCATCCCCTCGATGAGGGGGCGATTGCGGCGTTCGAAGCCCCAGATGAAGCGCAGCGCCTGCGGAATCTTCTGAACAGTGTGCGGCTCTCCGGCGCGCAGGGTGCGGCGCACGGCCCGCATGGCGCACGCCAGGCGCGGTCGCTCCAGCCAGATCGCGAGTTCCGCCCGCGGCAGGCGCAGGTCGAAGCTGGCGCGGGCGAAGTTGCCATCGCTGATCCAACTCTCGCCCGCGTGAACCTCGGCCATCAGGGCGCGGAAAGCCGGAAGCTCGTCCGGCCGCAGCTCTCTTCCCCAGAGGTCGTCCAGGCAAAGATGGGGCGCCCCGATCCGTTCGCCGAGGCGGCGGGCGAAGGTCGTCTTTCCCGCTCCGGCGCAGCCCAGGACGACGATGCGCCGCGCGGCCCCCGTCTCCGCCACCGGCGTCAGGGGCGCCAGGTCTCGACGAGGGGGGCGACCTCGGGCCGGACGCGCTCGAGCGGCGGCTCCGCCGGGGTGCCGAGGTGGATGAAGCCCGCGACCTTCTCGCCAGAACCGAGGCCGAGGACGCCCATCGTCTCGGCGTCATACGAATACCAGTCGGTGATCCAGTTGGCGCCGTAGCCGAGCGCCTGGGCGGCGACGAGCATCAGGGTGCACACGGCGCCGGCCGAGAGGCGTTGTTCCCACTCGGGAATCTCGCCTGGCGAATAGCGCGAAACGACCGCCACGCTGAGCGGTGGGATGCGCAGCTTGGCGAGCTTCGCGATCAGGCGATCGCCATCGGGACGTGTCGAGGCGATCGCCTCGAGGCGCGCGACGAAGGCGCTCTTGCCCTCGCCGGAGAGGACGACGAACCGCCACGGCGCGAGCTTCCCATGGTCGGGGACGCGAGCGGCGAGCGTCAGCAGGGTGCGCAGTTCCGTCTCGGTGGGGCCGGGTTCGCCCAGGGTCGCCGCTGAGGCTGAACGTCGCCGGGAGAGGAAGGCGAGCGTCCCCGGAGAAGGCTCGATGGGCAAAGGATCGCCGAAGGCCGGCGCGTCGGTCAGAGTTTGCACGATGGGGGTCCTGGAAAGCTCCGAGATCGATATATCGAAAAACTATCGGAAGCAACTTCGCGGGAGCGAATACTGGTCTTCTGACGCGCGTCGCCCCATATCGGCGTGACTGGGAAGCACGGCAAGGCCGGGCCAGCGGGAGAGGGCGCGTGGCGCAGCATCTGGAAGTCGTCGACCTCGAGCCTGCAGCCAGGGTTTGGAGCGCGCTGAGGGCGGAAGCCCAGGCCGTCGCGCGCGACGAGCCAGGCCTGGCCTCCCTGATCAACGCCGTGATCCTGTCCCACACGGATCTGGCGGCCGCGCTGTCCTATCAGCTCGCGCGGAAACTGGGCGACCAGGAGCTCCGGGCGATGAGCCTTCGCGAGGTGGCGCAGGAGGCTTACGCCACCGATCCCAGGATCGTCGCCGACGCCGAGGCCGACCTTCAGGCGGTGTACGAGCGGGACCCCGCCTGCAAGGGCTACATCCAGCCCTTCCTCCATTTCAAAGGCTTCCAGTCCCTGCAGACTCACCGCGTGGCGCATTGGCTCTGGCGGCGTGGAAGGGAGTCGCTGGCCTTCTATATGCAGAGCCGCATGTCGGAGCTGTTCCAGGTCGACATCCATCCCGCCGCGGAGATCGGGCCCGGCGCCTTCTTCGACCATGGCACCGGCATCGTCATAGGCGAGACCGCCAAGGTCGGCCGCGACGTCTCCATGCTTCACGGAGTGACCCTGGGAGGCACCGGCGCCGAGCGCGGCGACCGCCACCCCAAGGTGGGCAATGGCGTGCTGTTCGGCGCGGGCGCCAAGGTGCTTGGCAACATCACCATCGGCGACAACGCCAAGATCGCCTCTGGATCAGTGGTCCTCATCCCGGTGCCCGCCGGCTGCACGGCCGCCGGCGTTCCCGCCCGCCTGGTGCGCTGCCCCACCTGCGAGGAGCCCGCGCGGACCATGGACCACACGATCGCGGCCGAAGTCATGGGCGAGTGAGAGCGCTCGCCGTTGCCTCCGGCGCGGCGGCCCAATAAGGCTCGCGCTCACGTTGCGCTTACCCTCGGAGCTCCGTTTTGGACCAAAAGGACATCGACCGCATTCAGGCGCACCTGAAGCGCACTTTCGGCAACCCGCACATCCAGCTGAAGGCGCGCCCCAAGCAGAAGGACTCTGCCGAGGTCGAGGTGCGTGGCGAGCACATCGGCGTCGTCTATCAGGACGAGGACGAGGACGGCTCGTTCATGTTCGAAATGCCGATCCTCTCGGAGGATCTGGAGGGCTGAGCCTCCGGAGCGCGGACGTCCGCGCTCCGTGCTGATTTATCCGGCGGCGGTGAGGAAGCTGTCGATCACCCGCTTCTCGCCCGCGGTGTCAAAGGCGACGGTGAGCTTGTTGCCTTCCACGGCTGTCACCTGTCCGTAGCCGAACTTCTGGTGGAACACCCGGTCGCCGCGCGAGTAGGCGCTCGCTGAGCCCGGGTCGGACATGGCCACCAGGCGGCCTTCGCCTTCGATCACCTGGGTGCGGCCGGGGGGGCCGCCGGCGTAGCCGCGCGCCTGAGCGCGGCGCCAGCCGGGGCTGTCATAGCCGGAGCCATAGTTCGTCTCGTCCCACCGCGCAGGTCCGTCGCGAAGTCCCGGCCCCTGGCCGTAGTAGCCGGTCTCCGAGCTGGCCTCGACGTTTGCGGTCGGCAGTTCGTCGATGAACCGGCTCGGCAACTGGCTGGTCCAGCGGCCGTAGACCTGCCGGTTGGCGGCGAAGGTGATCCGGGCCTCCTCGCGCGCCCGGGTCAGGCCGACATAGGCCAGCCGGCGCTCCTCCTCGAGACCCTTGGCGCCGGACTCGTCCAGGCTCCTCTGGCTGGGGAACACGCCTTCCTCCCATCCCGGCAGGAACACGAGGGGGAATTCCAGGCCCTTGGCGGAGTGCAGGGTCATGATCTGCACAGCGTCCTCGCCCGCGCCGCGGTCGAGGTCCATCACCAGGGAGACGTGCTCGAGATAGGCCGACAGGCTCTCGAAGGCGCCCATCGATTGCACGAGCTCCTTGAGGTTCTCCAGCCGCGTCTGGCTGGTCGGTCCCTTGTCGAGCCTTAGAGCGTCCACGTAGCCGCTCTCCTCGAGGATGGTCTCGGTCAGGCGCGCGTGGTGGGTGTTGTCGATCTGGCTGCGCCAGCGCTCGAGGTCGCGCAGGAAATTGGCCAATGCCGTCCGCGTGCGCGGCGCCAGCTCGTCGCTGAAGGCCAGGTCGCTCGCCGCCGAGGAGGCCGACACGCCGCGCTCCCGCGCCACGGTCAGCAGCTTCTGCACCGTGGTGTCGCCCAGGCCCCGTCGCGGTGTATTGACGATCCGCTCGAAGGCCAGGTCGTCGTCGGCCGACTGCACCACGCGCAGATAGGCGTGGGCGTCGCGGATCTCCGCCCGCTCGAAGAACCGCGGGCCGCCGACCACGGTGTACGGGATCTGCAGCAGGACGAAGCGCTCTTCGAAGGCGCGCATCTGGAACGAGGCGCGCACCAGGATCGCGGTGTCGCGGAAGCGTCGCCCGCCGCGGCGCCACCGCTCGATTCCTTCGGCAACGAGGCGTGACTCGGCCTCGCCATCCCACACGCCGCTGACCTGGACCTTCGTCCCGCCTTCCGCCTCGGTCCACAGCGTCTTTCCCAGCCGGTCGCGGTTGGCGGAGATCAGGCCCGAGGCGGCGGCGAGGATGTGTGACGTGGAGCGGTAGTTGCGTTCGAGGCGGATCACCTTGGCGCCGGGAAAGTCCCGCTCGAAGCGCAGGATGTTGTCGACCTCCGCGCCGCGCCAGCCATAGATCGACTGGTCGTCGTCGCCCACGCAGCACAGGTTGCGGCTCTTCTGCGCGAGCAGGCGCAGCCACAGGTACTGGGCGACATTGGTGTCCTGGTACTCGTCCACCAGCAGATAGCGGAACCGCTGGTGATAGATTTCCAGCACGTCCGCGTGGCCGGTGAAGATGGCGATGTTGTGCAGCAGCAAGTCGCCGAAGTCGCAGGCGTTGAGGATGCGCAGGCGCTCCTGGTACTGGGCGTACAGGCTCTTGCCGCGATTGTTGGCGAAGTGGGCGCCTTCGTGGTCAGGCACGGCCGCCGGCGTCCAGCCGCGATTCTTCCAGTGATCGATCAGGCCCGCCAGATGGCGCGGCGTCCAACGCTTGGGATCGATGCTCTCGGCGGTCAGCAGCTGCTTGATCAGCCGTTCCTGGTCATCGACGTCGATGATGGTGTAGCTCGACTTCAGGCCAACCAGTTCGGCGTGGCGGCGCAGGATCTGGGCGGCGATCGAGTGGAAGGTGCCGAGCCAGCGCAGCCCCTCCGACGCCGGTCCGACCAGTTCCTCGATGCGCGTGCGCATCTCCCGCGCGGCCTTGTTGGTGAAGGTGACTGCGAGCAGCTCCCACGGCCGCGCCCGGCCCGTGCTGAGGATGTGCGCCAGGCGGTGGGTCAGTACGCGCGTCTTGCCCGTGCCAGCGCCCGCCAGCACGAGCACCGGTCCTTCCAGGCTCTCCACCGCCTCGCGCTGTTCGGGATTCAGGCCCGACAGCAGGTCGGGGCCCGTCGCGACACGGGCGAGATCGGAGATGCGGGGAGAAGGCAGGTCGCTCACGCGCGGCGAGTCCGAGTCATCCGCGGAACATATGCAGCACGCGCCCGGCCGGCTAGCGTTCCGAGCTAACCATCCCCCGCTTGGGCGAAGCCCAGCGCGGCGACGCGGCAGGCGGAGGCGAGGGGACGGCCGGCGCGGCCGACGTCGATCTCGGCGACAAGCGCGCTGAGAGGAACGGCGCGCCGGGCGGCCATCGCTTCGAGAGCGGTCCAGAACTCCGGTTCGAGCGCCACCGAGGTGGCGTGGCCCGCCACCAGCAGCGAGCGTTTGACGAGGCCGCTCAAGGCTCGCGACGCGCCTGGTCGAGCGCGCGCTTCAGGCGGCCGTTGTCTGCCGCTTCGGCGGCTTTTTCCGCCTTGGTGCGGCCGAAGGCGGCGCGATTGGCGGCCGCCTGCCGCTTCGCATCAGACCTGGCTTTCGCTTTCCGCGCAGCCTTCAGGTTCACGATCTCGCTCATCGGCGCGTCCTCTTTGCGACGGCAACCGCCGGCGCCCCCGACCGTTCGAAACATCCCTATTCACTCAGGAGTCCGCAGATGGTCGAGTCATCCCAGATCCGCGAACACATGGAAGTGGTCAGCTCCGACAACCATCACGTCGGTCGAGTCGATTGCATCAAGGGCGACCGCATCGAATTGGCCAAGCTCGATCTGCAGGCGATGGGGAAACACCACCTCATTCCGCTCGCCTGGGTCTCCAGTGTGGACGAAAAGGTCCACCTCAACCTCACCCGCGACGCCGCCAAGGCCGGCTGGCAGACGGACTGACCGTCAGTCCAGCGATGCGCAGAATCGTTGGATGCGGCTGCAGGCGTCCTCCAGCAGCGTCTCCGAGGTGGCGTAGCTGATGCGGAAGAAGGGCGAGAGGCCGAAGGCCTCGCCGAACACCACCGACACGCCCTCGGCCTGGAGCAGTTCCTCCGCGAACTCGCGATCGCAACCGATCATCTGACCGCTGGGCGCGCGCCGGCCGATCAGGCCCGCGCAGGAGGGGTAGACGTAGAAGGCGCCCTCCGGCGTGGCGCAGGTCAGGCCGCGGGCCTGATTCAGCATGGAGACCACCAGGTCGCGGCGCTGCTCGAACATCTTGGCGTTCGGCTTGATGAAGTCCTGTGGTCCGTTCAGCGCCTCGACCGCCGCCGCCTGGGAGATCGAGCTGGGGTTAGACGTCGTCTGGCTCATCACCTTGCGCATGGCCGTGATCAGCGGTTCGGGACCGCCGGCGTAGCCAATGCGCCAGCCGGTCATGGCGTAGGCCTTCGAGACCCCGTTCATGGTGAGGGTGCGCTCGTAAAGCGCCGGCTCGACCTGGGCGATGGTGAAGAACTCGAAGTCGCCGAACACCAGGTGCTCGTACATGTCGTCGGTGAGGATCCACACCTGCGGATGACGCAGGAGCACCTCGGCCAGCGCCTTCAGCTCAGCGCGAGTGTAGGCCCCTCCGGTGGGATTGGACGGCGAGTTGAGGATGAGCCACTTCGTCCTGGGCGTGATCGCCGCCTCCAGCGCCTGCGGCCGCAGCCTGAAGCCGTCCGCCTCGGTGGTGGGGACGAAAACCGGCGTGCCGCCGGCGAGCAGGACCATGTCCGGATAGCTGACCCAGTACGGGGCGGGGATCACCACCTCGTCCCCGGGATTCAGGCTGGCGATCATGGCGTTGAAGATCACCGGCTTGCCGCCGGGCGACACGTTGATCTGCGAAGGGGTGTAGGTCAGGCCGTTCTCGCGCTTGAATTTGGCGCAGATCGCCGCCTTCAGCTCGGGCGTGCCGTCGACATCGGTGTAGCGGGTCTTGCCTTCGCGAATCGCGCGGATCCCCGCCTCCCGGATGTTCTCGGGCGTGTCGAAGTCCGGCTCGCCGGCGTCGAGGGAGATGATGTCCCGACCCTCGGCCTTGAGGGCGCGCGCTTTGGCGGCCGCCGCGTTGGTGGCGGAGGGTTTCACGCGGGCGAGGGTCGTCGACTGCTGGAACATCGATCCGTCTTCGAGGGCGGGGAATGGTCGCCTCTTAGGACTCCCCTCGCCGCGGTGCAATAAAACCGGCGCCGCGGATCGACGAGCGGTCGGCTTGACGGCGCTGGCGCGCGCGCGGATAGGCGAACCGGGATAGGGAAGGACACCGCGCATGCAGGATCTCAAGGGAAAGGTGGCCTTCATCACCGGCGGCGCCAGCGGCATCGGCATGGCCATGGCGCGGGCCTTCGGCCGCGAGGGCATGTCGGTGATGATCGCGGACATCGAGGCGCAGGCCCTGCAGACGGCGGTCGAGCAGCTGCGCAACGAACAGGTCAAGGCCGAAGGCGTGGTCGCAGACGTCACTCGTCGCGACTCGCTCCGGGCCGCCGCCCTGGAGACGATCGCCCGCTTCGGAAAGGTCCATGTCGTCTGCAACAACGCCGGCGTCGGCGCCGGGGGCATGCTCGGCCAGGTGCCCGACCGCGACTGGAACTGGGTGATCGACGTCAACCTCTACGGCGTCGTCTACGGCATGGAGATCTTCACCCCGCTGATCCTCAGCCATGGCGAGGGCGGCCATTTCGTCAACACCGCTTCCATGGCCGGCCTGGTCAGCCCACCAGGCATGGAGCCCTACTGCGCCACTAAGTACGCGGTCCTCGGCATGAGCGAGGGGTGGGCTCAGCAGCTCGCGCCGCAAGGCGTGGGCGTGTCTGTTCTCTGTCCCGGCTTCGTGAAGACGCGCATCCATGAGAGCCGACGCAACCGACCGGACGCCTATGGACCCGACGAGCGCGCCCCGCCGCCTGCCGACGCTCCGCCGTCGCCGGTCCTGAGCGGCATCGACGTTCAACCCGTGGGCGACCGTGTCGCCGAGGCGGTGAAGGCGAACGAGCTCTACGTCTTCACCCATCCTGAATTCAAAGCTGCGGTGGCCGCACGCTTCGAGCGCATCCTGTCAGCCTTCGACTCGGCGGCGGCCAGCCCGGCGCTTTCGGTGTTGCCGGAGCGCCAGATGCCCGGACTCAACCTGCCCGGCCAGCGGCCCGCGGCCGTCTTCGAGTGAGGCGGCCATAGCCGTTCGGCGTCAGGCGGACTGGCGCGCCATAGGCGTTGCCTTCGTCCTGTTCGGCGGCGTTGGCCTTGTCCTCCTGTTCGGCGCAGGCCTGTTCGGCCTCTCTGGAACAACGACGGCCAAGGCCTGGCTGGCTGCGGCGCGCGGGCCGTGGGCGCTCCCGACGGCGGTTGTCGCCTTTGCCGCCCTCGCATTTCTCGGCGTTCCCCAGTTCGTGCTGATCGCCGCCGCCGTGGCCGCCTTCGGTCCCGAGCGTGGCGGCGCCTTCAGCTGGATCGGCACCATGGTCTCGGCGCTGATCGGCTTCGGCCTCGGCCGGGCGTGGGGTTCGCGCCTGCTCGCGAGGATGAGCGGCGAGAGGACCGCGCGGATCCTGGCCGTGATCGCCCGCAATGGCTTCATGGCGAGCCTCGCGATCCGGCTGGCTCCGTTCGCGCCGTTCGTCGTGGTCAACATGGCCGCGGGTGTCTCGGCCGTCCGCCTGGCGGACTTTACCGTCGGCACCGCGATCGGCATCGTGCCCAAGATCCTGCTCACCGCCTTCGCCGGCGACTCCCTCGTCGCGGCGCTCGGCGGCCGCAGCCTCATCCCCGTCGTCCTCCTGATCGTCGCGGCCATCATCTGGCTCGCTTCCGGCCTCCTGGCGGGGAACTGGCTCAAGCGCTGACTTCCCCCAACGTCACCCTCGACAGGCCCGGGCCGCTCGCGCGAAGGGTAGGGGACCTGTGAAGGGAGGATAGCGTGGACGACAGGACGCCCGTTCTGATCGGCGTCGGAGAGGCGTCGGAACGGATCGACGAGCCGACGTGGCGGGGACTCTCGCCCGCGGATCTCGCGGAAGCGGCCGCCGCGGCGGCCCTGGCTGACGCTCATGCCCGCGAGCCCCTGGCCCCACACATCGATGTCGTCGCCGCCGTGCGCCAGTTCGAGACCTCGTCGCCCAGGGCCGAGGCGCCGTTCGGCCGCGCCGACAACTTTCCGCGGGCCGTGGCCAGGCGCATCGGCGCCGACCCCGCTCGCGCCATCCTCGAGCCGGTAGGCGGTCAGGGACCACAGCATCTGGTCAACGAGTTCGCCCGCGCGATCGCCCGTGGCGAGGCCGAGATGGTGCTGCTGTGCGGGGCCGAAGCCATCTCCACCATCCGCCACCTCGCCTCGCGCGGGGAGAAGCGCGACTGGTCGGAGGAGGTCGGTGGCGAGCTGGAGGACCGGGGCTACGGCGAGGCTCTGATTACCGGGGAGCTCGGCCGTCACGGCGGGCGCACGCCGATCACCGTCTACGCCCTGTTCGAGAATGCTCGCCGCGCCCGGCTAGGCCTCTCGCGGGAGGCCTACGCCCTGGAGATGGGCCGGCTGTTCGCGCCGTTCACCCGCGTCGCGGCCGCCAATCCCCACGCCATGTCACATGAAGTCTACACGGCCGAACAGCTGGCCGCGGTGACGGAGCCGAACCGTCTGACGTCCGATCCTTTCCCGCGCCGGATGGTGTCGCGCGACCAGACCAATCAGGGCGCGGCGGTGCTGCTCACCTCGGTGGGTCGTGCGCGCGAACTGGGTGTGCCGGCGGATCGCTTCGTCTATCTTCACGGCGCGGCGGATGTGCGTGAGCGCACGCCTATCGAGCGCCAGGACCTCTCGGCCAGTCCCGCCTCCGTGTTGGCCGCGCGTCGAGCCCTGCAGCGCGCCGGGATCGGCGCCGGATCGATCGATGTCTTCGACCTCTACAGCTGCTTTCCGATCGCCGTGTTCAACGTCCGCGACGGCCTGGGCCTGGCGGCCGACGATCCACGGGCCCTGACCATCACGGGCGGACTTCCCTACTTCGGCGGGGCAGGGAACAACTATTCGATGCATGGGATCGCCCAGGCAGCGCAGGCCCTGCGCGCCAGCCCTGGCGTGATGGGCATGGTCACGGCGAACGGCGGCTTCCTCTCGAAATATTCCGTGGGGATCTATTCGACCCGCCCCGCCCCGCCGCCGGACTTCGACGACGCCGACCTCCAGGCCGAGGTGGACGCCTGGCCGGCGCCGCCCGTCGCTCCGGGCGTGGGCGAGGGCGTCGTGGAGACCTACACCATCGACTATTCGCGCCCCGAGCCGGTCGGCATCGTCATCGGCTCCCTTCGTGACGGCGGCGCGCGGTTCGTCGCCCGCACCGACGTCGCCGACGGGACCCTGGCGCGTCGCATGGCTGCCGAAGAACCGCTCGGCGCGGGGGTGACGATGAGCCCCGACGCGGAGGGACGGGCGGTGCTGCAGACGTTCGAGCCCGCAAGGCAAAAGGAAGCCACGGCATGAAGACGCCCATTTGCGAGATGCTGGGGATCGAGTTCCCCCTGCTGGCCTTCAGCCACTGCCGTGACGTGGTCGCGGCGGTCAGCCGCGCCGGAGGCTTCGGCGTCCTGGGCGCCACGGGCCATTCGCCCCAGTCGATCCGCGAGGAGCTCAAGTGGATCGACGACCATGTCGACGGCAAGCCCTATGGCCTGGACGTGCTGATCCCGGAGAACATGGCGACGGCCGGTGAGCACAACGTCACCTACAATAGCCTCCGGACCCGTGTGCCATCCCAGCATCGCGACTTCGCCCGTGATCTCCTGGGCAAGGCGGGCGTCGATCTGGCCGAGCGGGAGGTGCGCGCGGACGCGCCCCAGCCGTTCGACCCCGAAAATGCCCTGGCGGTGCTGCACGCCGCCTTCGAGCACCCGATCCGCCTGATCGCCAACGCCCTGGGCGTGCCGCCTCGCGAGATGATCGAGGAGGGGCATCGCCACGGCGTCCCCGTCGCGGCCCTTGTCGGCGCCAAGGAGCATGCGATCCGTCAGGTCAACGCCGGGGTCGACATCCTCGTCGCGCAGGGGACCGAGGCCGGCGGCCACTGCGGCGAGGTCACGACCATGGTGCTGATCCCCGAGGTCATCAAGGCGATCAAGCCGATCCGCAACGTGCCGGTCCTGGCCGCCGGGGGGATCATGACCGGTGCTCAGATGGCCGCTTGCATGGCCATGGGCGCCGCGGGCGTGTGGACCGGCTCGGTGTGGCTCGCCACGCCCGAGGCCGAGACCAGCGAGATCTTCCGCGAGAAGATGATCGAAGCGTCCTCCCGCGACGCAGTGCGGACCAAGGTTCGCACCGGCAAGCCCGCGCGCCAGTTGCGCTCGTCCTGGACCGAGGCGTGGGAGCGCGATCCCACCAGCCCTGGGGCCCTGCCCATGCCGCTGATGAGCCTGGTCAGCGAGAACGCCCTGCGCTCCGCCGACCGCGCCGCCGCCGCCGGCAACGTCAAGGCGCGCGAAATGGTGACCTACTTCGTCGGCCAGGGCGTGGGCCTGGTGGATTCCGTGCGGCCGGCGGGGCAGGTGGTGCAGGACTTCAAGGCGGATTTCCTGGAGGCGGTCGAGAGGCTCGACGGGCTCCTCGCCGATTAGGCGCTCGCCGTAAGGCGGTGCTAGATCGGTGACACCGCCGGGGCAGGGGCCGTCGGCGGCGTTGGGGAACGCTCGCCGCCTTGCGCATCCTTGTCACCGGCGACGCCGGATTCATCGGCTTTCATCTTGCGAAGCGGCTGCTTGCCGACGGACATCAGGTCACGGGCGTCGACGCCCTGACGCCCTACTACG
>DATBEN010000050.1:0-2762 GCA_036276055.1 Caulobacteraceae bacterium | reverse complement strand
AGACCTTGGCCCCTTGCTCGCGGAAGGCGTGGGCGATCCCGTTGCCGATGCCGCTGGACCCGCCGACGACCAGAACCCGCCGGCCGGTGAAGTCGAGATCGTTCATGGTCTTCCTTCCCTCGTTCCAACGCGATGGTGATCGAGGCCGCGTCAAAAGGGCAAGGCGGATCGACGGCGCCGGGCATGGTTCTTCGCGAACGGCTCCGCTAGTCTGCGAGCCGTCGGGGGACGCCATGAAAAGGACGAGCGGCTTCAGGAGCCTAGGGTGAGCGGCATCGCTCCCGGCGACCTCGCGGCCGCGCACGAACGGCTGCTGCGCGACCGCTCCGTCCAATGGACCTTTTCCGAGGCGCCTGCGCCGCCCCACCTGCCGGCGTGGCTGATTTCGCTGGGCCGCCTGATTGCAGAGCTGGTGAAGGCCGCCCTTCCGGTCCTGCGTGTCCTGTTCTGGGTCGGCCTGGGGCTCGCCCTGGCCCTGGTCCTCTACCTGATCCTCTCGGAGGTTGTGGGCGTGAGGCTATTCGGGCGGCGACGAGCGCAGCGCCCGACGCTGATCGACTGGCGGCCGGATCGGACGCTCGCCCTGGCGCTGTTGGAGGACGCCGATCGCCTGGCCTCCACCGGGCGTTTCGACGAAGCCGTGCGCCTGCTTCTGCACCGCGGCGTCCAGGACATCGAAGCCAGGCGACCGCGGCTGGTGCGACCGGCTCTCACGGCGCGCGATATCGGCGCCCTGCCCGGCCTGCCGGCCGCGGCGCAGACGGCGTTCGCCGAGATGGCGCGGATCGTCGAGGCCAGCGCCTTCGCCGGGCGCGCCGCCGGGCCCGACGGCTTCGCCCGCTGCCGGGAGGCCTACGAGACCTTCGCCTTCCCGGAGGCCTGGGCGTGAGCGAGGCGCCGGTGATGTCGCGGACCACGGCGCTCATCGTGGTCCTCGTCGGGGTGTTCGCCTTCGCGGGCATGTCGGTGCTCCTGCCCTATGAGCACGACCTGCGCAGCGGCGACGACGGCGGCGCGCACGCCCTGTCCCGCTCGGCAGTCGGCTATGCTGGGCTGGTCAAGGGTCTGCGCCTCGCCGGTGATGCGCTGACCGTCAATCGCGCCCCGCTGCGCGGCCACCACGCCAACGGCCTGCTCGTCATCACCCCGGGCGTCTCCGCCGACCGCGGTCAGGTGCTGCCCCTGGCCCGGGAGTTCGACGGACCTACCCTGGTCATCCTGCCCAAGTGGTTCACCATGGCCGATCCGCGCCACGCGGGCTGGGTGCGCCGGCTTGGTCCCACAGGCGATCCGGTCCGGACCGACCGGAGCTTCCTCGCCGTCAATGTCCGCCGCCATCCCGGATCGGCCTCGACGGTCCTCACCGCGGCGGGACCGCCGTTCCGCGGCGGCGAGACCTTCGCTACGGGACCGATCAGCGACCTGCAGACCTTCGAAGGCGGGGACTGGCAGCCGGTGCTGCGCGACCAGGCGGGCGAGGCCGTGCTGGTGAAGGATCCGCGAAGCTGGGTGTTCGTCCTCTCCGACCCCGACCTGGTGAACAACCAGGGCCTGCGCGACGGACGCGCCTTCGCCTCCGCGGTGGCGATCATCCAGGCCTTGAGCGTCGGCGATGGTCCGGTGATCTTCGACGTGCGCCTCAACGGCCTGGGTCGCGAGCGCAGCGTGCTTCGCCTGCTGTTCGACCCGCCGTTCCTTGCCGTGACGCTTTGCCTCGCCGCCGCGGCGGTCCTTGCGGGATGGCAGGCCTTCTGCCGCTTCGGCCCCGCTCGCCGCCCGGAGCGCGCGGTGGCCCTGGGCAAGGCCGCGCTGATCGAAAATTCCGCGTCTCTTATCCGGCTCGCCGGTCGCGAAGCGCGAATGGGCGGACCTTACGCGGACCTCACTGCAGAGCTCGCGGCGAAGGCGTCGGGCGCGCCCAGCGAGCTTGCGGGCGAGGACCTCGCCCGCGCGCTCGACCGCATGGCGGCCCAGCGCGGCGCGAGTGAGCGGTTCGAGGACCTGCGCCGGGCGGCGGGGCGGGCGCGCTCGGTTTCCGACATGCTCTCGGCGGCCAGCCGTCTGCATCGCTGGCGGCTGGCCCTCACCGGCGAGGACGCGTGAAAGCCGCGCGACGCCGCAAAAGCTTGACCGAACTGGATAAACAAGGCTCGCTGCGAGCCTGAAGCGCGCTGGGGGGTAGTCGCTTGAACGTCGAGGAAGTACGCGCGCTCGCAGGACGCCTGCGCGCGGAAGTGGCCAAGGCGGTCACGGGCCAGACCGAGACCGTCGACCTGATGCTCACCGCGCTGGTGAGCGGCGGTCACATCCTGCTCGAAGGGCCGCCCGGAACGGCCAAGACCCTGCTGGCGCAGTGCTTCGCTCGGGCGCTGGACCTGGGATTCGGCCGCATCCAGTTCACGCCGGACCTGATGCCGGGCGATATCCTTGGCTCCAACGTCTTCAACTTCCAGACCGGCGCCTTCGTCCTCACCCGCGGGCCGATCTTCTGCGAGTTCCTGCTGGCCGACGAGGTCAACCGCACGCCGCCGAAGACCCAGGCGGCCCTGCTCGAGGCGATGCAGGAGCGCGTGGTCACCCTGGACGGCAAGCCCCACGCGCTCAGCCCGCGCTTCACGGTCGTGGCCACGCAAAATCCAATCGAGCAGCAGGGCGTCTATCCCCTGCCGGAGGCCCAGCTCGACCGGTTCCTGTTCAAGCAGACCCTGCCCTATCCGTCCGAAGGGGAAGAGCGGGCGATCGTCGCCCGACATGGCCTGCGC
>DATBEN010000049.1:0-10997 GCA_036276055.1 Caulobacteraceae bacterium | reverse complement strand
CTCACCGCGATCCCCTTTGCCTTGAGCCGCTCGACGTACTCGTCGAACTTTTCGGGCGGAACGTCGAACGCCACGTGGTTCATCGAGCCGTGGGCGGTGATCATGTTCCCCTGGGTGGGCAGGACAGCGGGCGAGGCGACGCCCGGCGCCGCCCCCGGCGCGTTGGGGAACCAGAAGAAGGCGAGCGAGTCGCCGTTGCCGATGTCGAAGAAGAAGTGCTGCCCGTGGCCCTGGGGCATGTCGATCGTCTTGATCAGCGGCATTCCCAAGACGTCGCGATAGAATTCGACCGTCCGCGCCATATCCTTGCAGACGAGCGCCAGGTGATTGATTCCGCGCAGCTCGAATTCAGAGTTGGCCCTTGTCGTCATCGAACCCGCTTCCACCCGTTTTTATGGTCGAGCGACGCTAGGCCCCGCCCCTGACCCTGTCAATTTGACGCAGGGCCGGCCCGATGTCAGACCACGCCGCGCGCCGAGAGCGCTTCCAGCTCGGCCTCGCCCAGCCCCAGACGGCCCCCCAGGATTTCGCGGTTGTGTTCGCCGACGCTTTGGGGGGCGATCGAGCGCACCGCGCCCGGGCTCGCCGAAAGCTTCGGGAACACCCCCTGCATGCGAAGGCCCGGCCAGCGGGGATGCTCGACCGCGACGATCGCCTCTCGCGCCGCGAAATGCGCGTCGGCGAGCATGTCGGCCGGCGCAAAGAGCCGTCCCGCGGGGATCGACGCCTCCAGCATCTTCGCCTCGAGTTCGTCGACGGTCAGCTGTGAGGTCCAGCGGGCGATGAGTTGGTCGAGCTCGGTCTGGTGGCGACCGCGCGAGAGATGGTCGCGGTAGCGCGAATCGTCCGCCAGCTCCGGCCGCCCCATGGCCGCGCACAGACGCCGGAAGATCGGATCGGCGTTGGCGCCGATCATGTATTCGCCGTCGAGGCAGGGGTAGACGTTCGATGGCGCTATGCCCGGGAGGATCGCGCCTGAACGCTCACGGGTGACGCCGCCGGCGGCGTATTCCGAAACCAGCCCCTCCATCACCTGCAGCACCGATTCGTAGAGCGCGGCGTCCACCACCTGGCCCTCGCCGGTGCGCTCGCGATGGTGCAGGGCGGCCAGGACGCCAAGAGCGCCATAGGTCGCCGTCAGCGAATCGCCGATCGACACGCCCATCCGCGCCGGCGGCCGGTCCGGATCGCCCACGATCCGCCGCCACCCGCCCATCGCCTCGCCGATGCCGCCAAAGCCCGCGCGCTCGCGGTACGGGCCGGTCTGACCGTATCCAGACATCCGGGCGACGATCAGCCGGGGATTCTCGAGTCGAAGCTGATCGGGCCCAAGACCCCATCCCTCGAGGGTTCCCGGCTTGAAGTTCTCGATCAGGACGTCGGCCTGGGCGATGAGACGGCGGGCGAGGACCTGGCCTTCCGCCACGCGCAGGTTGAGCGACACGCTCTTCTTGTTGCGGGCGATCACCTCCCAGGTCAGCCCCTGAGCGAGCCCCCAGAGGCGCATGGGATCGCCGCCGCCAGGCGGCTCGATCTTGATGACCTCGGCGCCCATGTCGCCCAGAAGCTGTCCGCAGAAGGGGCCGGCGATCAGCTGGCCCATCTCCACGACCTTCAGGTCGCTCAGAGCTCCCGTCATCCCTTCCTCGGGCGCGTCAGGCCTGGCCGCCCGCGATCTGGGCGCGAGCGAGGGCCAGGAACTCCTCCATCTTCGTGCGCACTTCCGCCGCCGGGGCTGTCAGCCCCGAATCAGCCAGATCGCGACTGACCTTGCGCACGATATCCTCGTCCGGAGGCGCCTCCGCGTCCGGGCGGGCGACGGCGCGGGCATAGGCCTTCACGTCCTCGAGGCCCATCAGCCCCGCGGCCCACTCGCCGATCATCAGATTGCGGCGGGAGCGGATGCGCGCTTCCAGCGCCGCTTCCGATGCGGCGCGGGCCCTAGCGTCCCGCCCGTCGTCGCCGAAAGCGCTCATAAGCCTGCCTGCCGGATCACGGGACCGACATAGACCGGGCCGCCCGACGCGGCAATCACGAGAGAGGGGGGATGGGCGTGCAGGGCGCCGGGCGATCGTCGAGGTCGTCGAATCGACCAAGATCCACCACGCGCGTGCCATCGCTTTGCAATGCGAGGATGTCGGCGAACCGGCGATCCCAGATGATCTCGTGCGGCAGATAGGACGCCCTTGCGTGGATGTCGGCGACGTAGGTCTCGTCGAGACCGCGTATGATGACCAGGATCTCCGCTTTCCTCTGCGCAAGACTTTCGGCGGTCTGCCCGTACAAAGGACTTTCGGGCGTGATGACGTGCATGATCTGCCAGGTGAGGAAGAACAGGGGGGTCTGTCTCCGCACCGGCGTGAGCGCCTGGAATCGACGCAGGACATCGCCCTCCGTGGTCGTGACGTCCTCCACGAGGGTAAGACTCACCTCCGCCTCCAGCACCAGATTCCGGCGTCGGTTGGCGGCCCGCATCATGAGCGTCGGCTCGCCGTTCATCGCCGTGACGACGGCGAGGTTCGAGAACATGATCCGCGCCGTCGGGCGCGAGACCCTGGCGAACAGAACACCGGTGGCGATCGCGAGATTGAACAAACCCGTGAACACCTCGCAGGTTACGACAATGTTCGTGTACAGGCTTCTGGGCGACATGACGCCGTAACCCAGAGTTCCCAAAGTCTGAACCGAAAAGAAGAAGTAATCGATGAAGTGTCCTGGTCGCGCCTGGGCGACGCCAGCGGGATCGATGAAATAGAGCCACGCGAACAGGAGATTGATCAGCAGATAGCCTGTGGCCATCACGCCCAGAAAGGCGCCCAGCGGCATGGTCAGCATCAGGTGGTAGGCGTCGCGCCAACCGTCGCGCGGCGCGCCGCGAAGCACGACATTCCTGTGATCTCCCAGTCGTGTGCGATGCTTCGCGCCAGGGTGGCCGGCCGTCTGATCCATGCGCGTTTTCCAGCACCTTCGCGGAGGATCCGCCCTGTTCCGAGGTTCTGCCCAATGGCGCCATTCGATCAAGCCGCGTTTGCGCGAAGGACCTCCTTCCGCTAGGTTTGAACCGCCCATTCCCGGGCTGTCCGACGCAGCTGTCCGGTGTGAAGCCGGGCGCGCCCGCAGGGATCGGCGCGCCGCTTTCCACGGCCCGACTGGCGGACCGGACCCTTTGGAAAGTCTAAGATTACCATGACTCGCCGCAAGAAGATCTATGAAGGCAAGGCCAAGATCCTCTATGAGGGACCGGAACCGGGAACCCTGATCCAGTACTTCAAAGACGACGCAACCGCGTTCGACGGCACCAAGAAGGCGATTCTCGAAGGCAAAGGCGTCATCAACAATCGTATCAGCGAATATATCATGACACGCCTGAATTCGATCGGCGTGCAGAACCACTTCATCCGCCGCCTCAGTCTTCGCGAGCAGTTGATCAAGGAAGTGGAGATCATTCCCCTCGAGGTCGTCTGCCGCAACATCGCTGCCGGCTCGCTGTCGCGCCGCTTCGGCTTGCCCGAGGGGCAGCCCCTGCCCCGATCGATCATCGAGTTCTACCTGAAGGACGACAAGCTTTCGGACCCCATGGTGGCCGAGGAGCACATCACCGCCTTCAACTGGGCCGCGACCCAGGAGATCGACGACATCATGGCCACCACCTTGCGGGTGAACGACTTCCTGACCGGACTGTTCGGCGGCGTCGGAATCACCCTTGTGGACTTCAAGATCGAGTTTGGCCGCGTGTGGGAGAACGACTTCTCGCGCGTGATCCTCGCCGACGAGATCAGCCCCGACAGCTGCCGGCTATGGGACTCCTCGACCAACGAAAAGCTGGACAAGGACCGCTTCCGTCGCGACATGGGCAACGTGATCGAGAGCTATACCGAGGTGGCCCGCCGCCTTGGCGTGATGAAGGAGATGCCCACGGTGATCCAGGGCGGCATCCAGTGAGGGCGTCTTGAAGGCCAGGATTCACGTGTTCCTCAAGCCCGGAGTCCTCGATGTCCAGGGCAAGGCCGTCGAGGCCGAACTCCATACCCTCGGTTGGGACGGCGTTTCGGACGTTCGAATCGGACGGGCCATCGAGTTCCAGATCGCCGGGGACGACCCCAATAGGGCGCGCGACGAAGTGAACCGGATGTGCGAGCGGCTGCTCGCCAACCCGGTCATCGAAGGCTATCGGGTGGAGGTGGCCTGAAGCCATGAAGGCGGCGGTGTTGGTCTTCCCCGGCTCCAACTGCGATCGGGACTGCAAGGTCGCGCTCGAGCGATCCGTCGGCGCTCAGGTCAGCATGGTCTGGCACAAAGAGACCGAGTTGCCCTCAGGCCTGGACCTCATCGTCCTGCCCGGCGGCTTTGCCTATGGGGACTATCTTCGGTGCGGCGCGATCGCCGCCCTCTCCCCGGTGATGTCGGCGGTGCGCGAGGCGGCCGCGAAGGGGATTGCAGTCGCCGGGATCTGCAACGGATTCCAGGTCCTGTGCGAGGCCGGCCTGTTACCCGGCGCCCTGCTGCGCAACGTGGGCCTCAAGTACGTTTGCAAGTTCGTCGATCTCGACGTGGTCAACGGCCAGACCCGCTTTACGGCCGCGTTCGGCGAGACCCGTACGGCGCGCATGACGATGGGCAACGGCGAGGGCAACTTCTTCGCTGACGAATCGACTCTCGACCGTCTCGAAGGCGAGGGCCGCGTTGTCTTCCGCTACCGTGAAAACCCCAATGGCTCGGCCCGGTCGATTGCGGGTATCGTCAACGGAGCCGGCAATGTGCTGGGCGTGATGCCTCACCCCGACCGCGCCTTCGAGGCGGCGTTGGGGTCGTCAGACGGCGCCCTGGTCTTCCAGAGCGTGATGGCCAGCGCCTGACCGGCGCAAAAAGGGAGTCGCTCCGCGCCAAAGCGGAACGGCTCCCAGGTATTCAACTTCCAAATCTACCCTTCAACGGAACGGATCCCGTTCCGCAAAGGGGCCATCCTGCAGAGCCCCACCGAGGCGGAGCCCCGCCAGGGATCAGCGCGCGGCGGTCGTCGCGGCCTTGGGGGCGGCGGCGACGGCGTTGCACTTGGCCAGGGCCTTGTCGTCCAGCGGCTTGAACTGGCCGTAGGCGCTCAGGCGGCCAACCTGCTTGGACAGCGTCTTGCAGCTGTCCAGATCGCCGGCGCTGTCAGGCGCCGTGGAGGCGATGCAGGTGGTGCCTTCGCAGCGGAACACCGCGTGGGCGGCGATGAGCTTCGCCGGGGCCGTGGGCTGCTCGAGCGTTGCGGTCACCGGGCCGTCGGCGAACGCGGCGCCCGCCATGCCGAGCGAGAAGGCGGCGCAAGCCGCCGCGAGGTAATGTTTCATGGTTCAGCCTTTCGTAACAGAGGACACCGTCCTGCGCCCGGCGCCGCCCCATCGTCGGCTTTAGCGTGGCCAGAACTTGACACTGATTAGATATCAGCGTTCACTTGTGTGGCAAGCGAAATCTGTCGCGTTGCACAATTTTTTTGTGCGCGGCGTTGTTGCGCCGCACAATGCGACACTGCGCGCCCGAGTCTGCCTAATCCGTGGCGCCCGGGCGCCAGCCTCGCTAGGAAGCGCTCATGAGCACGTCCGCCCCTGCCGGGCTGGAGGCCGCGCTGCAGAGCGGCCTCTCCCCGGATGAATACGCCCTCATCATTCGGCGCCTGAACCGGGAGCCGAACGCGGTCGAACTCGGCGTCTTCTCCGTCATGTGGAGCGAGCACTGCTCCTACAAGTCATCCCGCCGACACCTGGGGAAGTTCCCCACCAAGGGGCCTCGAGTGATCCGCGGCCCGGGCGAAAACGCCGGCGTGATCGACATCGGCGATGGGGATGCGGCCATCTTCAAGATGGAGTCGCACAACCATCCCTCGTTCATCGAGCCCTATCAGGGCGCCGCGACGGGCGTCGGCGGGATCATGCGAGACGTCTTCACCATGGGCGCGCGGCCGATCGCCCTGCTCAACGCCCTGCGCTTCGGCGATCCGGAACACCCCCGGACGCGGCGGCTGGTCTCGGGCGTCGTCGCGGGGATCGGCGGCTACGGCAATTGCGTCGGCGTGCCCACGGTGGGCGGCGAGACCAATTTCCACCGCGGCTATGACGGCAATATCCTGGTCAACGCCATGTGCGTGGGCCTGGCTCGCGCCGATCGCATCTTCTATTCGGCCGCGCCGGCCGCCGACCTGCCAGTGGTCTACTTCGGCTCGAAAACCGGCCGCGACGGCATCCACGGGGCAACCATGGCCTCGGCGGAGTTCGACGCCGACTCGGAGGCGAAGCGGCCCACCGTCCAGGTCGGCGATCCCTTTGCCGAGAAGCTGCTGATCGAGGCGACGCTCGAGCTGATGGCCACGGGCGCCGTGGCGGCCATCCAGGACATGGGCGCGGCGGGCCTGACCTCCTCGTGCGTGGAAATGGCCGGCAAGGGCGGCGTGGGGGTCGAGCTGGACCTCGACCGCGTGCCCCAGCGAGAGGCGGACATGACCGCCTATGAGATGATGCTCTCGGAAAGCCAGGAGCGCATGCTGGCCATCCTCCAGCCCGGCCGCGAAGCCGAAGCCGAGCGGATCTTCACCCGGTGGGGTCTGGACGCCGCCGTGATCGGCCGGACCACGTCCACCGGCCGGATCGTCCTCCACCACAAGGGCGAGGTGGTCTGCGACCTGCCCTTGGCGCCTCTGACCGAAGACGCGCCGCTCTACGACCGGCCCTGGAGCGAGGCGTCACGGCCAGAGCGGCTAGGTCCGGCGCATGTGCCGGCTCCTGAGGACTGGGTCACCGCGATCCTCACCCTGGTGGGCTGCCCAGACGCCGCCTCACGCCGCTGGATCTGGGAGCAGTACGACCGGCACGTGATGGCCGACACGCTCGAAGAATCGGGCACGGCCGCGGACGCGGCCGTCGTGCGCGTACACGGAACAGCCAAGGGCCTGGCGCTGACCTGCGATTGCACGCCCAGATACGTAGCCGCCGACCCCTACGAAGGCGGCAAGCAAGCGGTCGCGGAAGCCTGGCGCAACCTCACGGCCGTGGGCGCGCAGCCCCTGGCGATCACGGACAATCTGAACTTCGGCAATCCCGAGAAGCCCGAGATCATGGCCCAGCTTGTGCGGGCGATCGAAGGTATCGCCGAGGCGTGCCGCGCGCTCGACTTCCCCGTCGTGAGCGGCAACGTCAGCCTCTACAACGAGACCAACGGCGCGGCCATTCCCCCGACCCCGACGGTCGGCGCCGTGGGGCTGATCGAGGACTACGCACGGCGGGCGGATTTCAGCTCGATGAAGGCCGGTGACGCCCTGGTGCTGGTGGGCGAGACCGCCGGCGAGCTCGGCGCCTCGATGTACCTGCGCGAATGCCTGGGCCGCGAGGACGGCGCCCCGCCGCCGGTCGATCTGGCGGCGGAACGGCGCAACGGCGACTTCGTGCGCAATCTCATTCAATCCGGGCAAGTCTCTGCCGTACATGATCTTTCCGATGGCGGCCTGGTCGCCGCCCTCGTGGAAATGGCGCTGGCGTCCAAGCTCGGCGCCCAGCTGCTGGCCGACAGCGATCTCCCGCCCCAGGCCTGGCTGTTCGCCGAGGACCAGGGCCGCTATCTGGTCGCCACGCCCGCGGCCGACGCCCTGCTTGCCGCCGCCGAGGCGAGCGGCGTCGCGGCTCGCGTCGTCGGCGAAGCCGGCGGCGGGACCTTGGCCAGGCCTGGCCTCTTCAGCCTCGACCTCGAAAGGCTCCGCACCGCCCACGAGGGCTGGATGCCCGAGTACATGGGCGCCTGATGGCCAGCCGCGCCGCCGACGCCAGCCTGATCGGCCAGCCGGGATCCGCCGCCCTGATCCCGACCCCGGCCGCAGTCCTCGACCTCGACGCCTTCGACCGCAATGTGGCCAAGATGGCCGCCCGTGCCAAGGCCGCCGGCCTGGCGCTCAGGCCCCATTCCAAATCGCACAAGTGCTCGGCCATCGCTCACCGGCAGATCGACGCCCGCGCGGTCGGCATCTGCTGCGCGAAGCTGGCCGAGGCCGAGGCCATGGCGGCGGCCGGCGTCGCCGCGATCCTGGTTACCTCGCCGATCGCCGGCGCGGCCCAGGCCGAGCGCGCCGCCGCCCTGGCTCAGGAGATCGCCGACTTCCGCATCGTCATCGATCATCCCGACGGCGCAGCCGAGCTTGGCGCGGCATCACAAGGCCCCATCCAGGTCTTGATCGACGTCGACCCCGGCATGGGCCGCTCAGGCGTGCACGACACCGCTCAGGCGCTCGCGGTCTGGCGCGCCATCGCCGCCCAGCCGAACCTGAAGCTACTCGGCGTCCAGTGCTATGGCGGCCACTGGCAGCATATCGAAGGCGCCAATGCGCGAGCCGCGGCGGTGGCCGACGGCATGGCCTACCTCTCCGGCGTCATCGCCGCCCTGCGCGAGGCCGGCGCTGGAATCGGCGTCGTGACCGGCGGCGGCACCGGCTCCTTCGCCGCGGACGCGGCGCAGGGCGTGCTGACGGAGGTCCAGCCGGGTTCCTACGCCTTCATGGACCGCGACTACCGCGACGCATTGAAAGCCGACCCCGACGGCGCCTTCGAACAGGCGCTGACCATCGCGTCCACGGTGATCAGCGCCAATCGCCCGCAATGGGTGACGGTCGATGCTGGCCTGAAGGCATTCGCCACCGACGGTCCCCTGCCGGTGGCGATCACGCCAAAGTTCGCCGACAGCGCCTACCGCTTCTTCGGCGACGAGCATGGCCGGCTGATGCGTCCCGAAGGCCAGGAGACGGTCCGTGGCGAACGCGTCGATTTCGTCCCGCCGCACATCGATCCGACGCTGGACCGCTACGACGTCATCCATTTCGTGCGTGGCGATGTGCTCGTGGAGATCGCGCCGGTCGAGGCCCGCGGGGCTTCGCAGTAGCTCAAGCGCCTAGTCGGCGCTCCGCGCCGGCAGGCTGACCAGTTCGACGTGCAGGTGCGCCCCTTGCGGCCCGTGCGCCCGCTCGGCCAGCACGCGGAACGCGCCGCCGGCGTTCTGCTTCAGCTTCGCTGCCGCCTGGGCCGTCGACAGCCGGTCGACCACCGCGTCATAGGCGCCCGGCGCGTCGGGGTCGCCGACCGAGTGCCTGGAGGTATGGCCCGGCGCGACCGTGCCGGCGCCCTGCCGGCGCAGGGCGTTCTCCTGCGCCTGGGTGCGGTAGCCGCTGGTCTGACGCCAGCGCCCGGCGCCGAACACCCGGTCCATGGTCGCTGCGAAGTCGCCGCCGGCGGCCTCCTCGGCCGCCACGGGCCTGGGATGGACCTTAGCGTATTCCCCATCGGCGGAGACAACCTCGATCGTCCCGGCCATGGCCGGGCTCGCCAAGCCCAGCGCCGGGCCGACCGCAAGACCGCTGGCGGCGGCCAGCCCAACGGTCGCTAGAAATGTCGCGCGAAACCTCATCGGGTCAGCCTAGCCCCGACAGGCTTTCCAGACCGTTCAAGGGCAGACGCCGGCTTAAGCGACGCGATCCGCTTGCAAGGCGTGGGCGTTGACGATCGCCGGGATAAGCCCAGGGAAACGGCCCTCGATCTCGGCGCAGCGCGAGGTGTTGCGCATCTCGATGCCCTGACGCTCGGAGCGGATCAGGCCGGCGTCGCGCAGCACCTTGAAGTGATGCGACAGGGACGACTTCGGGATCGGCTTGTCGTTGACTTCGGCGAAGGCCGAGCAGGTCTGTGCGCAGTCTGCGCCGGCGATATTGGTGAAGATCGCCACGCGCACGGGATCGGACAGGGCGTGCAGGATGCCCTCCAACTGGACGTCTTCGATCGCGGGATGCGCCAGCGGCCTCATGAAAATTTAAGTAGGGGGACTTGAAGCCAAGTTCAATAGTTCCATTTATCCGAACTATGGAACGGAGACCGCGCGAGACCGCGCTGCCGGATCGCTCCAGACGTCCTCAAGGAAACTGAAAATGTCCAAACCCACAGAAAAGCTCTCCGGCAAGGTCGCTCTCGTCACCGGCGCGTCGAAGGGCATCGGAGCCGCCATCGCCAAGGCCCTCGCCGCCGAGGGCGCCTCGGTCGTCGTCAACTACGCCTCCAGCCAGGCCGGGGCCGACGCGGTCGTGGCCGCTATCACCGCGGCGGGCGGCAAGGCGGTCGCCGCGCACGGCGACGTCTCCAAGGCCAAGGAGGCGCAAGGGATCGTCGACGCCGCCATCGCCGCATTCGGGCGCCTCGACATCCTGGTCAACAACTCCGGCGTCTACGAATTCGGCGCGCTCGCCGACATCACCGACGAGAACTTCCATCGGATGTTCAACATCAACGTCCTGGGCCTGCTCCTGACCACGCAAGCCGCCGCCAAGCACCTGGGCGAAGGCGCCAGCGTGATCAACATCGGCTCGGGCGTGACCAGCCTCTTCCCGCCGGAATCGGCTGTCTACACCGGCACCAAGGGCGCGGTGGACGCGATCACCGGGGTGCTCGCCAAGGAGCTTGGTCCGCGGAAGATCCGGGTCAATGCACTGAACCCCGGCATGGTCGAGACCGAGGGCACGCAAACCCAGGGCTTCATCGGCTCCGACTTCGAAAAGGCGCTGGTCGGCCAGACCCCGCTCGGCCGCGTCGGCCAGCCGGACGACATCGCCGACATCGCGGTCTTCCTGGCCTCGAACGACTCCAAGTGGCTGACCGGCGAACACCTGGTGGCCGGCGGCGGCCTGCGCTGATCCCCCACGCAGAGAGCACGCCCGCTCCTGAAGCCCTCCCCCGCCGCGCGGCGGGGGAGGCGTCCGTAGTTCGCTCGTCACAAAAGTTTATCGCGAGGACAGGCGAACGCCGCCGGCGAGAGGCCTAGAATGCGGACCGGTCGGGGCAGCCACTAGCAGTGCGGAGTTTCGTCATGGCCGATCCCCAAACAAATACGACGTCTGAAGACACCAACGGTTCGCGGCGGCGGCCAGATGGCGAGCCCGCCTCAAGCGCTGGCGCGCAAGAACGCTCGTTCGCCGCGTCCGAGGCCGCCCCGCGCAG
>DATBEN010000048.1:0-14218 GCA_036276055.1 Caulobacteraceae bacterium | reverse complement strand
GGCTCGATCCGGGCTCCACGAGCAGCGCGCCGATCCCCCGTTCGGCCATCAGCGTGCGGACCTTCTCGAGCCGCGCCTGCCGCTCCTCCGGCGAGATCGGCTTTGCCTCGCCCGTGATGGGTTTCAGGGCCTGGTCGGGCTCGGCGACCGTTGATCCGGCTTGAAGCATCGCAACCCCCGCGCCGACGGCGCCGAGCAATCCTCGTCTCGATAGGTTCACGTCTTCCCCCTCCCTCATCGAGGCGTTTTGCAACACGACTGGCGCCACGCCTGCAAGAGACACCGCTTGCCAGGGCCGGCGCGTCCCGGTTTCAAGGCGCTCACGCCGCAGCTCCGGGACCCGACGAACCGAATGACCAAGACCGCCGATGTGATCGTGGTGGGCCTCGGCGCCGCCGGCGCGGCCACCCTCTATCAGCTCGCCAGGCGCGGGGTGCGGGCGATCGGCCTCGACCGCTTCGCGCCGCCGCACGATCGCGGCTCCAGCCATGGCGAAACGCGGATCACCCGCCACGCGGTGGGCGAGGGCGAGGTCTACGCGCCCCTGGCGATCCGCTCGCACGAGATCTGGCGGGAGCTGGAAGCGGCGACGGGCGCGCGCCTGCTGGAGGTTTGTGGCTGTCTCACCCTGGCTCCTGCCGATGGCCGCGCGCGGGCGCACGGGACCGGCGACTTCCTCGGGCGCGCCGCCGCCGTCGCGCGCGCCTTCGACATTCCGCACGAACGGTTGAGCGCTGCCGAGGTGCAGGCGCGCTGGCCGCAGTTCGCGCTCACCGGCGCGGAGACCGCCCTGTTCGAGCCGGGGGCCGGGTTCGTCCATCCCGAGCGCTGCATCGCCGCCCAGCTGGCGGAGGCGCAGCGGCTGGGGGCAAGAGTGGTCGTCGATGCGCCGGCGCTCTCGATCGAGGAGGCGGGAGCCGCCGTGCGCGTCATCACCCCCGCGGGAGCGTTCGAAGCCGAGCGCGTGGTCGCCGCAGTCGGCGCCTGGTCGCCGGGCCTGATCGGCGGAAGCTTCGGACGTCTGGCGCTGCAACCCCAGACCCTGCACTGGTTCGCCTGCGACGATCCCGCCGCGTTTGCGCCCGGCCGGTTCCCGGTCTTCATGTGGATCCGGGGCGAGACAGCGGGCGACAGCTTCTACGGCTTTCCCGTCGTGGGCTCGCCCGACGCCGGCGTGAAGATGGCCTGCGAAGGCCACGAGGCCATCGCGCGCATCGAGGACCTCGACCGCACGCCGCCCCCCGGCGCCGCGGCCGACGTGTTCGAGCGCCACATTTGCGGACGCATCCGCGGCGTCGGGCCCGCCGTCCTTCGATCGGCGACCTGCATCTATTCCACCACGCCGGACAGCGATTTCGCGATCGGCTGGGCCTCCGAACGCGTGCTGGCCGCTTCGGCGTGCTCTGGGCACGGCTTCAAGCACTCCGCCGCCTTGGGTGAGATGCTGGCCGAGGTGGTCTCCGGGGGCGATCGGACGATACCCCCGGAGTTCGCGCTGCAACGGCTCTACTGAACCACCCCGCTGTCTCGACGGGGTGCGGTCGCTCTGCCAAAACGTCCCGCCAAAAGAAGCCTCCGGGCAGAGCTGACCGTCGAGACGCATGACCAGAATCCCTGCCGCCGCCGGCCTCGCCGTGCTGACACTCGCGCTGGCCGCCTGCGGACCCAAGCCGTCCGGCCACGCTTCGCAGTCGGCCGGCGAAGCCGCCCCACCCGCAACGCCGGCCGCAGCGCTCCCCCCAATCACCTCGGAGACGATTCCGCTGCAGATCAAGACAGCCACCCGACAGCCCGTGTCGGGCAACCCGGCCGATGGCCAGCAGGATTTCGTCGTCTGCTCGGCCTGTCACAGCGTCCAGGCGGGCCAGAACATGGTCGGGCCATCGCTGCACGGCGTGGTCAACCGGCGCGCCGGGACCATTCCCGGCTTCCACTATTCCTCGGCCAACAAGAACTCCGGCCTCGTGTGGACCGAGCAGGAGCTCTACGCCTATCTCGAGAGCCCACAGAAGGTCGTGCCGGGGACCTACATGACCTACGTCGGCATGAAGGATCCCCAGCAGCGCGCGGACGTGATCGCCTATCTGCAGCAGGTCGGCAGGTAGCGCCGCGGCGCCGGCGCCGCGATTTCCGATGTCGTGAGCACGGGTTGCCGCTTCCGGGGCGGCGGCGTACGCTCGCCTGCAGAGAACACTATTGGGGGCAGGGTGAGAACAGGAGAGCGGCGACCTCGAAGTCGCCGCGGAGGATGCGCCATGACGGATATTCATCTGACGGGGGTGCGCGCGGATCTCGCCCTTCCCAGCATCCGAAGGATCCGCTCCGCCGATCTTGACTGGGCGCTCGCGCAAGGCTGGCGCGACTTCCGGCAACTGCGCGGGGACATCGTCTTCCTGCCGCTCGTCTATCCCCTGGCCGGCTTCTGCGCCCTCGTCCTGGCGGTGAATGCGAGCTTCGTGCCGATGATCTTCCCGGTGGTGGCGGGTCTCTCCATCCTGGGCCCGGCGGTGTCCGCGGGCTTCTACGAACTGGACCGCCGGCGGGACGCAGGCCAGGACCTGACCTGGATCCACTTCTTCGACCCTCTGAGGCGTCCGACCCGCGGCAGCCTGCTGCTGCTCACGCTCGGGCTCGTCGTCCTCTTCACCCTGTGGCTGACGGCCGCCTTCCTCCTCTATCGGGCGACCATCGCCGCGGGCTACCACGCCACCGTCGACGCGGGGGGCGACCTGGCCGTCAAGGGCTTCGTGCGGGCCCTGTTCGGGACCGCGGCGGGCTGGACGATGATCATCGTCGGCAACCTGATCGGTTTCGTTTTCGCGGCGGCGACGCTCGTGCTGACGTTCGTCTCCTTCCCCATGGTCGTGGACAGGCGGGGGGGCGCGCTGGCCGCGGTGCTCACCTCCCTGCGCGCCGCGCGGATGAATCCCGTAGCGACCATCGAGTGGGGCGTGCGGGTCGCGGTCCTGCTGGCGATCGGCTGCATCCCCCTGTTCGTCGGCCTGCCGATCGTCCTGCCGGTGCTGGGCTACGCCACCTGGCGGCTCTACACCCGCGTGGTTGCGTAGCGGCTACAGGCTCTGGCCGTCGTCGAGGGTGAAGACCGAGCCGGTGATGGTCCGCGACTCGTCCGAGGCGAGGTAGAGGGCCATGGCGTCGAGGTGCGACACGTCCATCAGGCGCCGCCGCGGGAAGCTGGCGATCTGCGCCTTGCCGCCGGCCTCGTCGAACCATTCGGCGTTGAGTTCGGTGAGGGCGTAGCCGGGGCAGAGCACATTGACGTTGATCCCGCGGTTGGCCCACTCGCGGGCGAGGGAGCGGCCCATCATCGCCACCGCCGCCTTGGACGTGCAGTAGGCGGTCAGGCCAGGCAGCACCTTGTGCGCGCCGATCGAGGCGATCAGCACGATCCGCCCCCGGCCGCTCTCGCGCGAGCCGGCGGCGATCATCCGCTTCGCGCCCTCGCGCGCGGTGAGGAAGACGCCGCGGACGTTCACCGCCATCACCTCGTCCCACGCCTCGGGCGTGATCTCCGCCGCCAGGGCGCGGCTGTTCATGCCGGCGTTGGCGAAGACGGTGTCGACAGGGCCCAGGGTCGCCTCGGCTGCGTCGAAAGCGGCCGCGACCGAGTCCGCGTCGGTGACGTCCATGCCGACGGGCAACACACCGCTGCCGGAGCCCCGCATCTCGCCGGCCAGGGCCTCCAGCCGATCGATCCGGCGCGCGCACAGGGCGACCTTGGCGCCGGCTGCCGCCAGGATCTTCGCGAAGCGGGCGCCAAGGCCCGAGGAAGCGCCGGTGACGAGGGCGACGCGGCCCGACAGATCGAAGCTCATCGGCCCCCTTAACAGGCTGGATCGTCAGCCGCACGCCGGCGGGGAGGAAGCGCCGCGGGCCTGGGCCAGGCGGCGGACGATGAGCGCGCCGAAGTCGCGGACCGGGACGGTCACGCCCGCCGCGCTCTCGAGGAGGCGTCCGTTCGCCAGCTGGGCCGTCTTCGCATGCTGCGCCCAGCCCAGGAAGTCGACGGCCTCGTCGTAGTCGTCGAAGGTGAGGGTGTTCACCGCGATCCCGTCGTCCAGGGCCGGGGCGCCTCCCGACCGGTCCTGGACAACCCAAAGCGGGACTTCGAGCTCTTCGGCCGGGGCCACGAGGTAGGGCGTCCAGGACGTCTCGCCGGTCTTCAGCGTCACCGCCTGGCGGCCCTCGTCATAACTCTTGGCCCCGTCGCTCACCGTGCGGTCCTCATAGGCGAGCCTGGCGCAGACCCAGAGGTCACGCGCCGGGACCACCGAGACGAACTTCAGCTTTATCCGCAGCTTGTCCGCCGACGTGGGAATGCCCTTGTCATCGCGCAGGTCGGCGTCGGCCAGGGCGTAGGTCCGCGCGTCGGCATCCGGAAGGCGCAGCGAAAGCTTGACCAGGGTGTCGCCCGTGAGGGCGCGGCCCTCGACGCCGATGCAGTAGATGCGAACCAGGTCGGGCGTGACGTCCACCGTCAGGTCGTTCTCGCCTCGAATGGCGCGGGAGGCGGTCCGTGTCCGGCTGGCCGCCAGATTCGCCGTCAGGCCCTCGGCCGTCGAGGCGGCGCCAGGCGCCACGCCGACGCTCGCCGACTGCTGGTCGGTGATCGAGACCTGGCCGATGTCGATGACGGCGCGGTCGGTGGCCGCCTGCTGGTAGTCGACGAAGTGGAAGGGCCCCCGGCGCGCACCGCTAGAGTTCCAGGCCGCACACGGCGGCAGGGACCAGCTTGCCTGTCTTTTCGTTGAGGATCTCGTCCTCGCCGGTGGAGGCGTGCACCTTGGCGCGGGCCCAGAAGGCGGTCCGGTCGGGATTGAAGCTCTTGTGCTCCAGGAGCTCGTCGATCGTGTTCGCGCTGCGCAGGATCTCGACCGGGTCGTCGGTCGAGGTGAGCTCTGCCGGCGCGATGAAAGCGTAGAAGTCTGGCATCTAACGTCCCCCTGTGTGATTTGCGTACGTATACGGACTTTCTGCGGGCCGCGTCTATTTCTCCGGCCGCGTCAGCGCCTGATAAGTGAGCGTGCGCGCCTCGCCGCCGAGGTCCTCGCCCGTGCCGCCCATTCGCTGGATCATGCCCACGAAGACGATGTCGTTGGTGGGATCTATCCAGAACCAGGTCCCTGCCGCTCCGCCCCAGCTCATGGTGTCCTTGCCCTCCAGCGAACCGGCCGCGCGCGGATCCTTCACGACCATGAAGTCGAGGCCGAACCCGACCGCCTCGTTGAAGCCTTCACCGGCGGTCCCGTTCGACTTTACCAGCACGTCCTTGGGGATGACATTGGTCCCCATCAGCTGGACGGTGGCGGGGGAGAGGATACGCACGCCGTCCAGTTCACCGCCGTTGAGCAGCATCTGGCAGAACCGGGCGAAGTCGGTGGTGGTGGAGAGCAGGCCGCCGCCGCCGGACTCCATCAGCGGGGGCTTGGTGTAGTCGGGCGCGGTCTCGCCGAACAGGCTGGTCGCCTCGACGATGCCGCCGGTCTTGGGATCGCCGATGTAGAGCGCGGCGAGCCGCGAGGCGCGCTCGGGCCCAGTGTAGAAGGCGGTGTCCTTCATCTTCAGCGGCTTGAAGATGTGCTCGTCGAGGAATTGGCCGAGCGACTCGCCCGAGATCTTCTCGACGATGTAGCCCTGAACGTCGACGCCGACCGAGTAGGACCAGTCTGTTCCCGGCTGGAACTTAAGCGGGATCGTGGCGACGCGGTCGATCATCTGCTTGAGGCCCTGCGAGCCCAGGATGTGCTTGTCGCGGAACATGCGATCGACGGGATTGTTGTCGGAGAGACCATAGCCGAAGCCGGCGGTGTGGCTCATGATCTCGCGCATGGTCGGCGCCCGGCGCATTGGCTCGAGGACCACATTGCCCGACGGGTCCTGGGCGAGGACCTTGAGGTCCTTGAACTCCGGCACGAACTTGGTGACCGGATCGTCCAGCTTCCACTTGCCCTCTTCGAACAGGATCATCATCGCCACGCCGGTGATCGGCTTGGACATCGAATAGATGCGGAAGATCTCGTCGCGGGCCATGGGCGCGCCGCTCGCCAGGCTCGCCTTGCCGTAGGTGCGGAATTCCACGACCTTGCCGTGGCGCGACAGCAGGGTGGTCATGCCCGCGACCTTCCCGCTCGACACCACCGACGCCATGTAGTCGTCCAGGCGTTGGAGCCTTGCCGAGTCGAAGCCAACCGACTCGGGGCTGACGCTCGCCGACAGGTCCGCCGACGCCGGCGCGGCCAGCGTCCCCTGCGCCGCCAACAGCATCAGTCCCGCCGCAGCCAGCGGTCCGGCAAGCTTCATCATGGAATCCCCCCTCGCGAACCGGCGTCAGGTTAGGCGCCGCGGCGAGCGGCGCAAGCGCTCACGAGGAGGTTCGCCAGGTCGCCACCCGCAGGACATAGGCCAGGAAGCACAGGGCCAGCACGACCTCGGTGGCGGGGTCCATCCACTGCTCGACCTCGCCATAGTGCCTGTTGAGGGCCATGCCGGCGCCTACCAGCAGGCTCGACCAGGCGAGCGCGCCCACCGACGACCAGATCAGGAACCGCGCGAATGGCATCCGCGCGACGCCCGCCGGAATGCAGATGTAGCCGCGAACCCCTGGCAGGCAGCGGCCGACCGCCACGATCCACGCCCCCCACCTCTTGAACCACCACTCGCCGCGCTCGAGCTGGCGAGGCGTGACGGCCGCCCATCGTCCCATCCACGCCGCCAGCCGCACGAGGCGCTCCAGGCCGACCCACCGACCCACGACATACCAGACGATCCCGCCCAGCGCCGAGCCCGCCCCGCCGACGAGCGCGGCCAGGACGGGATTCATCAGCCCGCGGGCGGCGTCGAACCCGGCCATGGGCAGGATCAGCTCCGAGGGGATCGCCGGGACGATGTTCTCGAGCAGCATCAGGAGGAACACGCCTCCCAGCCCGGCCTTGCCGATCAGGTTCGAGACCAGGGTGAACATGGCCGCAGGAACGCGCGACGCGGCAGGTGGACCATGGCGAGGCAGTCGATCGTTGCATAAACGCAAGTATAACAAATTGCAATAGCCGCGCCAAGGTGTACGGAGATGGCGATAAATATCAAATGTTTCAATTAATTAAGGCGGAACTCTGGATTGCGCCCGGTGCGCCGGCTCTCTGTGGGAGGGTGCAATCCGTTGCAGCATCGCCTTGCAGTGACGCTCAACAACAGGCGCAGTCGCGGTGCGCTCGAGCCGCAGCGGAGGTCATCGTGAGATCGACCCACTGACCTCATCCGGCGCAGGTCCGGTTCGGGGGATGTAGGGGAGGACGCGACGGGGGGTGCGCGGCGATCGGCTCACTTTGAGCCGGTCGACGCCTGTCCTACCTTGTGCGTGCACGGAGCGCCGGGTGCTGAACCCAGGCGCCACGCAGTTCAAGAGACAAAAAGGAGAAGGGGATGACCGAAAACCCCGTCGTGGCGCTGGCGCGCGCGTATCACTTCGCGGCCGCCGCGCATGTCGATCAGCGCCGCAAAGGCGTCGCGGCCGAGCCGTATATCAACCACCTGACCGAGGTCGCCGAGCTCGTCGCCAAGGCGACGCGTGGGACCGATCCCGAGATCATCATGGCCGCCGTTCTCCACGATACGGTGGAGGATACCGAGACGTCCCTCGCCAGCGTGGAGGCTGCGTTCGGCGAACGCGTGCGTGGCATGGTCGCCGAGGTCACCGACGACAAGTCCCTGCCAAAGCAGACCCGCAAGGACCTGCAGATCCAGCACGCCCCGCATGCCTCGCGCGGCGCCCAGATCATCAAGATGGCTGACAAGATCTCCAATCTCCGCGCCCTGGCGGCAAGCCCGCCTGCAGACTGGGCGGAAGAGCGCAAGGTCGAATACGTGCTGTGGGCGCGCCGCGTGGTCGAAGGCTGCCGCTCGGCCAACGATTGGCTCGCAGGCGAGTTCGACGCCGCAGCGGCGGCGCTGCAGAAGGCGTGATCACTTCGGGGAGATGCGCGGCGCGGCTCTGATCGAAGAGCGCGAGAGCCGTAAACAAATGGGCCAGGTGAGTCGCCCCCGGTTATCTTGACGCGAAAAATGGAGAACGTTTAACGGGACAGTCGCTCACTGCAGTGCGAGCGTGATCACCACTGGGGATCACGAGAGGACTGTCAGGTGGCAAGGACTGCCCGGTGGAGACTACAGGCAGGGGCGCGCCTGACTGCTCCGAGTGCTTTGCTTTCGACCAAGCCTGTCAATCGGCCTTGCAAGCGCCTCATGCCGGCAATGCTCAAGGCCGCGATCTGCGGCGTCGGGCTGCTGGCCTCCGCTCCGGCGTTCGCCGATTCCACGGCGAACTGTCATGTGGGCTCGTATCGACTGTCGAATGGCTCGGTGGTGGATATCGCTCCGTCGGAGGGAGACACGCTGCGCTGGCGACTGTTTACCGGCGAAACCGGGCAGCTTCACAGGCAGGCCGACGGCACGTGGGACAGCACGTTTGGCTGGACCGACCGGCCGGACGGGAAGTCCGTTTCTTTTTCCGATTGCGAGAAGGGCGAGCTCAGGTTCGGCGCGGACACGGGCCATCGCATCGCATTCGACATCACCGACGCGACGTTCGTCAGCAACGGCGTGAAACTCGTCGGCCGCCTCATCGTGCCCAAGGGCAGGGACAAGGTCCCAGTGGTGGTCTTGGTCCACGGCTCGGAGCACGACTCGGCGCGGGATTTCTATTCGCTGCAACGCATGTTCCCAGCGCAGGGCATTGGCGCGTTCGTCTATGACAAGCGTGGCACCGGGGCGTCTGGAGGCGTCTATACCCAGGACTTCGAAACCCTCGCCGATGACGCCGTGGTCGCCATGAAACAGGCGCGCAAGCTTGGCGGCGCGCGTGTGGGCCGGATCGGCTACCAAGGCGGCAGCGAGGGTGGGTGGGTTGCGCCGCTCGCGGCGAACAAGGCGAGAGTGGATTTCACCATCGTCAGCTTCGGCCTGGCCGTCACAATACTGGAAGAAGACCAACAGAGCGTAGCGCTCGACATGCATTTCAGTGGTCACGAAGCCGACACGCTAAAGGCGCTGGAGCTGGCTCGCGCGGGCGAACGGGTCATCGAGACGGGCGGGGAGGAAGGCTATGCCGAGTTCGACGCGCTACGGCAGAAATACAGGACCGACGCCTGGTACAAGTATGTGCATGGTGATTTCGTGTTCTTCATTCTACCGCTCGACAAGGCGCAGATCGACGAGGCCGTGAAGCAGTTCGATTTCCAAACGCCGTTCCGGTATGAGCCGATGCCGGTGCTCAGACGTTCAACGACGCCGCAACTGTGGGTCCTGGGCAGCGACGACCTCGACGCGCCGAGCGCGGAAACCGCCAAGCGTATCAAATCGCTGATCGCAGATGGCAGAGACTACACGCTCGCCATCTACCCCGGCGCCGAACACGGCATGACCGAATACGAGTTGAACGCGAAAGGTGAGCGGATCTCGACGCGCTACGCGCCGGGCTACTTCCAGATGATGGCCGACTTCATCCGCAACGGCCGCATCGGCGCGCACTATGGCGGAGCGGAGATTACTCAGCCCTCTCCGCGGTCAGGCGCGAGTTGAGTCACCGTCAAGACCAAGAATTCAGGCCCGGGGCTCGCGGCGGCTGAAAGATGTCGCCGAGACGCTGGCGGTCCAAGAAAGGACCGGCGCGCAGATGTCCTGCCCCTACACCCCGGCCTTCGCCAGGTTGTGCTTCGGGATCGGGGCGGTGAACTCGCCCTTGGACTTCGCCCGGTCGCAGGCGAGGTCGGCCCAGGCGGCGGTGAAGGCGGTGGGCGTACGGGGCGCGGCGATCGCCGGGCTCACGACGAGGCCGGGCCGGCGCAGCGCTGCGGCCGCCATGGCCCAGAGCTCGAGGTCTTCCGTCGGCGGGGCGTCGCCGGCTTCGGCGTCCGCGATCCGGCCAGGAATGGCCAGCGCCGCGGGCGAGGACGTGCGGAGCTCCACGGGCTCGCCCGGCGCGAGGGCGGACAAGGCTGCGGCGATCGCCCTCAGCGCTGTCCGCTCCAGGTCGAGGCGGCGCGCTCCGCCGGCCGCGCCGCTCACCGCCCCGTCGCGCAGACGCACGAAGGCCCAGCCGCCGATGCGGAAGGCGCCGCGGTGGGCGATCTCGAGCCAGATGCGGACCGGAGCAGGCACGGGGCGGCGGCTATCACCGATGCGGTTGGCGCGACAATGGCCGGGTGTGGTCGCGGGGCCGGGCCGCCCGATCCTTGCCTTGCGCCAGAAGGCCTGACGGCGGGGCGGTCAGGCGCCGAGGCTCGCGGCTACCGCGCGGAGCTGGGCCGAGACGCGGTCCGGCCGGCAAAGGCGGGCGGCGGGGTCGGCCGTGACCCATTCGAAGCGATCGTGCTCGGCGTCGAGCACGACGAGCGCGTCGGTCGGCGCGTGGGCCATGTAGACGAGCCAGTCGGCCGAGCCATGGGTGGTGAGTTGGAGGGGGAGATCCAGCTTCGTCTCCTCGTAAAGTTCCCGTTTCGCGCAGGCGTCCGGGTCCTCGTCCGGCCGGCGCGCGCCGGCGGGCGGGGTCCAGGCCCAGTCGCCTTCGAACGCCGGCCCGTCATGGGCGCGATGCAGGACCAGGAATTCCAGACCGGTGGCGGCGCGGCGATAGACGACGATGGCGGCGCCGAACGGCGCCTCCGCCGCAACCGGCAGCCCGTCATAGGTGGTGTGAGTCATCGCAGACCTCGCGCCTTACCGCGAAGCGTTGCCTGGAAGAGGCTCAGGAGCAAGGTCCGGGCGAAGTGGTGCGGGGGGCGCGGCGAAGGCCCTTGGTGGCGGCGTTGATCGCGACCCGACGGCGCGGTGGCTGAGAGAGGCCGGCGAGGGCGCCGGCGCTCCGGGCGGTTCCTGCGGACAATGGGCGCGTCATCGAGAGGGCAGGGCGTCGCTTGCGGCCATGCGGGAGATCCAGCGGTAGAGGAGGAAGAGGGCGGCGCCGAAGACCGCGAGGCTCAGGGGCGTGGCGACACCCTGGAAGCTGTCGCCGACCACGGCCAGGGGCGTGGGGTTGTGCAGGGCCACCACCAGGGCGGCGAGGACCACGCCGATCAGGCTCTCGCCGACGATGAGGCCCGAGGCCAGCAGCACACCCAGCTGCTTGGCCTGCTCCGTCCCGGGCCGCCGCTCGGCGCGGCGTTCATAGATGTGGCCGACCACCGCCCCTACGACCACCATCAAGGTCACGGCCATGGGCAGGTAAACGCCCAGACCCACCGCCAGGGGCGGCAGGCGCGGGCGGCGCGCGCGGCGCAGCAGCTCGTCCAGGGCGATCACCGCCGCGCCGATCGCGATCCCCATGCCGATCAGGCTCCAGTCGATCTGGCCGCCGATCACCCCCTTGGCGAGGGCCGAGATCAGCCCGGCCTGAGGCGCGGCGAGGGCGCGGCCGACGACGGCCCCGGGCGCGCCGACGAAGCCGTAGGCGTGGTTCAGGAGGTCGAGGATCGGCGGGATCACCGCCGCGCCCATGAGGACGCCGAACACCAGCGCCACTTGCTGCTTCCAGGGCGTCGCGCCCACCAGCTGGCCGGTCTTGAGGTCCTGCAGGTTGTCGTTGGCGATGGCGGCGATGGCGAACACCAGGGCGGTGACGAAGAGGGCGAACGCCGTGAGCGCGTGGATCGCCGCCGGCCCTGCTGCGCCGTGCGCCTCGACCACCAGGAGCAGGGAGGCTCCGATCACCGCCAGTATGCCCACGCCGGAAAGCGGGCTGTTGGAAGAGCCGATCAGCCCGGCCATGTAGCCGCAAACAGCGGACACCAGAAAGCCGACCAGCACCACGAAGACCACGCCGCCGATCGCCAGGGTCCAGGCCGTGGCGCCAAGGCCGCCCTGGCGGGCGAAGCCGACCAGCAGCCAGGCGATCGGGACCAGGCTCGCCAGGCAGACCAGACCGACGATGTTGATGGGGATGTCCTGCTCGACGATGGGCAGCAGCCCGCCCTGGCCGCCCCGGCGCGCGCTCGACGCCGCCAGGGCCGAGCGCAGCCCGCCCGCCACCGGGGCGACCAGCTTCAGCAGGGTCCAGACCGCGGCGACACCGATGGCGCCGGCGCCGATGAAGCGTACGTCGTGGGACCAGACCTGCTCGGCCGCCGCCTGGGCCAGGCCGGGCGTGGCGTGCAGGGCGGTCAGGGCCGGAACGGCCACGCCCCAGCCGATGACGAGGCCCAGCAGCATGGCCATGCCCACCCACAGCCCGACCAGATGGCCGACGCCGAACAGCGCCATGGACATGCCCAGGTCGAAGCCCGTGGCCGACCGGCCGAAGCGGGCGTACTTCACGATGTCGCTGGCCAGCAGGCGCGTGCCAATCGCCACCGCGAAGGCGGCGGAGACGAGCGAGCCCGCGACCACGGTAAGCAGTCCGGCCTGGCCCTCCGCCGGCGCCTCCTCGTCCGTCCCCGGGCGGGCGCCGACCCTCAACACCTCGGCGCAGGCGACTCCCTCGGGGTAGGGCAGGTCGGACTCGGTCACCAGGGCCCGCCGCAGCGGGATCGAATACATCACCCCCAGCACGCCCCCCAGGGCGCAGACGGCGAACGACTGCCAGTAGGGAAAGCCCGTCCACCAGCCGATCATGACCAGGCCGGGCAGGACGAAGATGATCGACGACAGCGTCCCGGCCGAGGAGGCGATGGTCTGGACGATGTTGTTCTCCTGCACGCTCGCCGACTTGAAGCCGCGCAGCAGCGCCATGGAGATCACGGTGGCTGGGATGGAGGAGTTGAAGGTCAGGCCCGCCTTCAGCCCGAAAAAGACGTTGGCGGCGGTGAACACCGCGGTCATCAGCGCGCCGAGGATCAGCCCCCGGACCGTCAGCTCCGCCACCGGCCGCGCCGGCGCCGCCGCGCCGCTCGATATCGCCATGCATCCTCCAGAGCGCCGCGCGCGGTCGGCGATGACGCCAGCGCTCCGTTCACTCCCGTCCGATCGAGCCCTGCCATATTCCGCATCCGATGCGCCGTCACCTATCCCTCCGCGGGAGGGCAGGGGAATCGCATTTGGCTTTGAAGGCGGTTGCGCGAAGGAGTCGCGTGGATTCTTTGGGAGGCTTCTCATGAAGAGGAGCGCCCATGTCGATAGTGGAGATCCTTCAGGAAGTCCCTGATCCGCGGCGATGGAACGCGCGGCATGCGCTGACGGACGTTTTGTTTGTGGCGTTGGCGGCGATGCTGTGCGGTGCGACGAGCTGTACGGAGATGGCGTTCTTCGCCGAGGGCCGGCTGGAGTTGTTACGCCAGTTCGTGCCGCTGGAGGGCGGTGCGCCGAGCCACGACACCTTCAGCCGGGTGTTCAGGGTGCTGGACCCTGAGGCGCTCGCCGCCGCGTTTGGCCGGGTGATGGCGGCTTTTGGCGAGGCGGCGCGGGGGGCGGCCGGTCAGGTGGCGATCGACGGCAAGAGCCTTCGGCGGGCCTACGAGAAGGGCCGCTCGCACATGCCGCCGCTGGTGGTGACGGTGTTCGAGTGCGAGACCTTCATGAGCCTGCGCCAGGCGCTCTCCGCCGCGGGGGGCGAGGCCGAGGCGGCCATCGAAGCGCTGAAGCTGCTCGATCTGAGCGGCCGCACGGTCAGCGGCGACGCCCTGCACTGCCACAAGCGCCTGTGCCAGACGGTGATCGATCGCGGCGGCGACTATGTCCTGACGATCAAGGGCAACCAGTCCAAGCTGGCGAAGGAGGCGAACGCCGCCCTCGACGCCGCCGTGGCCCTCCCGCGCACCGCCATCGCCCAGACCTATGACGACGGTCATGGCCGCGAGGAGGTCCGCACCTGCTGCGTCGTCCCCTTCCGTCAGAGCCCTGGCAAGAACGCCCTTCCGGGCCTCGTCGCGGTCGCCCGCATCGTCTCGCAACGAACCCTCGGCGCCGTCACCACCACCAAGGTGCGCGCCTACGCCCTGTCCGGCTGGATGACCGCCGAGGAGGTCCTCGACGCGGTCCGCCGCCACTGGGAGATCGAGAACAATCTCCACTGGCAGCTCGACGTCCTCATGAAAGAGGATCAGTCGCGCAGCCGAAAAAACCACGCAGCCAAGAACCTCGCCCTGATCCGAAGACTCGCCCTCAACACCTTGCGCGCCGACCCGCGCAAAATCCCCCTCTCCCACAAACAGCACAAAGCCCGCTGGTCAGACCACGAACTCATCACCTTGATGACTCACATGCGATAGCCCTG
>DATBEN010000047.1:0-34587 GCA_036276055.1 Caulobacteraceae bacterium | reverse complement strand
GTGGCCAGGCGGTGGGCGATCACCAGGCAGGTGCGGCCGGCGAAGAGGACGCGCAGGGCCTTCTGGATCGCCTGCTCGGTGAAGCTGTCGATGTTGGCGGTCGCTTCGTCCAGGATCAGGATCTTCGGGTCGGCCACCAGGGCGCGGGCGAAGGAGATCAGCTGGCGCTGGCCGACCGAGAGGTTACGTCCGCGCTGGCCGAGCTGGGTGGCGTAGCCGTCGGGCAGCCGCATGATGAAGTCGTGGGCCAGCACGGCGTGGGCGGCCGCGACGATGTCGTCGTGGGTCGCCCGGGCGGTGTTGTAGCGGATGTTCTCCTCGATCGTGCCGGAGAAGAGGAACGGCTCCTGCAGCACCATGCCCACCATCGCGCCCAGCGACTCCTGGGTGACGTCGCGGACGTCGTGGCCGCCGACCAGGACGCGTCCCTCCTGGACGTCGTAGAACCGGTGCGTAAGGGCGGTGATGCTGGTCTTGCCCGAGCCGGTGGGCCCGACCAGCGCGACGACCTCGCGCGGCGCCACCTTGAGCGAGATGTCGTGCAGGATCGGCCGCTCCGGATCGTAGCCGAAGGTGACGCGCTCCAGCTCCACCGTCGGCGGCGCGTCGGCCAGGTCGAACGCGTCCGGCTTGTTGGAGATGGTCACCGGGACGTCGAGGACCTCGAAGATCCGGTGGCCGGCCGCCATGGCCCGCTGCATCACCGTGTACTGCATCGAGAGCAGGCGCACCGGCTCGAAGAACCGCTGGACAGACAGGATGAAGGTCACCAGCACGCCGACCTTGAGCGTGGCGCCGACCACCTCTTCGCCGCCGACGACGATGATGAACGCCATCGCGACGCCCGTCAGCACGTCCACCGTCGGCGTCATGACCTGGGCGATCCACGAGGCGCCGGTCTGGGCCTCGAAGTTGGCGCGGGCCTTCTCTTCGTAGAGCTCGAAGTTCATCGCCTCGCGGCGCGTCTCCTGGACGGTCCGCACGCCGTTGATGTTCTCGGCCAGGGCGCCGTTGGCGATCGACGAGGCGTCGCGCGCCAGCCGGAAGGTCTTCTTCGAATAGGGCAGCCAGATCGCCCGGATGACGATCAGGGCCGGGATGGTGGCAAGTGTCAGGAGGCCCAGGCGCCAGTCCATCCACACCAGGACGACCGAATAGCCGGCCAGGGTGGTGAAATCGCCCAGCGCGCCGGTCGAGCTCTCCAGGAACTCCTGCAGCGCGTTCACGTCACCCTGCAGGCGCGACATGATCCGCCCGACGTGGGTCTTGTCCATGAAGGTCAGGGCCACGTCCTGGAAGTGCAGGAACATCGAGCGGCGGACGTCGAAGATCACCTTCTGCGCCAGGCGCGAGGTCATCCACTGGTCGCAGAAGCTCGAGCAGGCGTTCACCGTCACGATGGTGGCGAAGATGATGACCAGGTTCTCGAGCCGGTCCGGCCGGTGGGCGACGCCCGCGCTCACCACCCGCCCGATGACCCAGGGCAGTCCGACGCTGGTCAGGGCGGAGATCAGCACGGCGACCTGCGCGCCGATCAGCAGGGTCCGGTGCGGCTTCAGATAGGCGAAGAAGCGTCGGATGATCCGCGGATCGAACGAGGCGAAGATCTCCTCCGCGTCGGCCGAGCCGAGGTTGGCGTTGCGCTTGCGTGGCGGCGGTGCGGGCGCGTCGAAGTCGGCGGCGATGTCGCTCATGCCTGGGCCGCCTCCAGCTTGCGACGCATCCGGGCGTCGGCGATCGACAGGCCCTGTTCCGCGCGCGTCTGCAGGGCGAAGAGATCGGCGTACTCGCCCCCCAGCGCCAGCAGCTCGGCGTGGGTTCCGCGCTCGACGATCCGTCCCTCCTCCAGGACGATGATCTCGTCGGCGTGCAGCAGGGACGACAGGCGGTGGGCGATGATGATAGTCGCCTTGGCGGCGGTCGCCTCGGCAAGGGCGTCGCGCACCTTCTTCTCCGTCACCGCATCGATCGCCGCGGTGGAGTCGTCGAAGATCATGACCCCGGGGCCGGGCACCACCCCACGGGCGATCGACATCCGCTGGCGCTGGCCGCCGCTTAGCGCCACGCCGCGTTCGCCCACCCGCGTCTCATAGGCGCCGGGGAGGGCGGCGATGTAGTCGTGGATCTGGGCTGTGCGGGCGGCGCCGACGATCCTCTGCTCTTCGGCCCAGGGATCGGCGTAGGCGACGTTGTTGGTCACCGTGGAGTCGAACAGGAAGGCCTCCTGTTGGACGAGACCCACATAGGACCGCAGCGAAGCCAGGGTCACTTCGCGAACGTCCTGGCCATCGATGCTGATGCGCCCGGCGGAGACGTCGTAGAAGCGTGGGATCAGGTTGGCGATGGTCGACTTGCCCGAGCCGGGCGGACCGACGATGCCCAGGGTCCTGCCGGCCTTCACCTCGAAGCTGATGTCCTTGAGGACCAGCGGCCCGCCCTCATAGGCGAAGTCCACGTGCTCGAAGCGCAGGGAGCCCTTGGTGGTCTCGAGCGCATGGGCGCCCGGAGCGTCGGTCACCGCCTCGGGCAGGTCGAGGATCTCGAACAGCCGTCCGCCCGACGTCGTCGCCCGCGCCGCGGCGGCGAAGATCATCGCGATCTGCCGGATCGGGCTCTGCAGCAGTGTCATGTAGGTGAGGAACTCGGTGAGCCGTCCGGCCGTCATCTGGCCAGCGGCGACCTTGTGGCCGCCATACCAGAGCAGGCCGCCCATGGAGGCGTAGAAGCTCACCTGCATGATGCTCACCGCGCGGAAGCGCAGGACGATGCGCCTGTACGAGAAGACCAGGGCCGCATTGGCCGCCTTGTCGAACTTGCCCATCTCATGGGCCTTGGCCGCGAAAGAGCGCACCACGCGGATCCCCTGGAGGTTCTCCTCCATGGTCAGGGTCAGGGCGCTCATCAGCTTCTGGACCTGCAGCCAGGTGACGCGCAGCATGAATCCCATGCGGGCCAGGGCCACGCCGGCGATCGGCGTGAAGGCCAGGCCGATCACCGCCATCGTCGGGTCGGTGGAGACCATCAGACCCGCCGCGGTCGCCAGCAGGATGACCAGGGTGAGGCAGGTCATCATCCCGCCGGAGATGAAGGTGCGGGCGCCCTCCATATCGAGCATGCCGCGGGTGACCAGGTCGCCGGAATGGATCTTGTCGTGGAAGCCGAACGAGAGCCGCTGCAGCTTCTGGAAGAACTCCAGCCGATAGGCGTAGGCCACCTTCTGGCTCACCCATTCGGCATTGTAGTTGGTGGTGGCGGTGAACACCCCGCGGGCGGCCGTCGCGGCGATCGTCAGCAGGGCGGTCATCACCAGGGCGTGGCGCGAGCCCGCCAGATCGCGCTGGACGATCTGGACGGCGTGACCGAGCAGGCGGGGGAGCGTCAGCCCCGCTAGGGCTGCGCCGAGTGAGGTGAAGAAGGCCAGGGCCACCCGCCAGGGCGCCTGTTCGAAGGCCTTGCCGACAATGCGCCGCAGGACCCGCGGCATCGCCTTCACGTCGACCATTTGGTCGACTTGAGCGAATCCTCCGGCAGACCCGCTCCTTGAATCGGACATCGGGATAATCGCTTTGTATCAAACGTCTGTTTGATATGCATTCTGAACCGCCGGACGTCGATTGGCTAGTCCCGCAACGGCATTAATGTTCATGCTTTGTTTGCATTCTCGTTCGCGCTAGGTTCGGGGCGCAACGCCAAGGAGGAGGCGGTCATGAGCGACGAGCTGGTGTTCTACACGCACCCCATGTCCCGGGGACGCATCGCGCGCTGGATGCTCGAGGAGTTGGGCAAGCCCTACCGGACCGAAGTCCTGGACTATGGCGGGACCATGAAGTCGCCGGAGTATCTCGCCATCAATCCCATGGGCAAGGTGCCCGCGATCCGGCACGGCGACACGGTCGTGACGGAGGGCGCAGCGATCTGCGCCTATCTCGCCGACGCCTTCCCTGACGCCGGTCTCGCGCCGCCGCACGGTTCAAAGGACCGCGCCCCCTACTATCGCTGGCTGTTCTTCGCCGCCGGTCCCGTGGAGGCGGCTTCGATCAACGGGGCGCTGGGTGTCGTTGTGAAGCCTGAACAGGAGCGGATGGCGGGCTACGGCTGCATGGCCCATGTGGTCGACGCCCTGGAAGGCGCCGTGAAGGGCCGCGAGTACATCGCCGGCGACCGATTCTCCGCGGCCGACGTCTATGTCGGCGCCCAGATGGGCTGGGGCATGCAGTTCGGCTGGCTGGAGAAACGCCCGGCGTTCGTCGACTATTTCGAGCGGCTGAACGCGAGGCCCGCCGCGATCCGCGCCCGCGAGATCGACGACGCCCTGGTTCCAGCGCCGGCGGCCGCTTCCTGAGCCTGCCGACCCGCCTCGCCTTGAGTCGCGAGGCGGGTCGGACCATCTTCCGCCCCATTCCAAAGCGGAGAGCATGACGGGTGAGAGACGGGTCGATCGATGAGACGCCGATCCTGTCGATCCGCGGCGTCTCCAAGACCTACAAGTCGGGTTTCCGGGCCCTCGAACCCGTCGACCTCGACATCCGGCGCGGAGAGATCTTCGCCCTGCTCGGCCCTAACGGCGCGGGCAAGACGACCCTCATCAGCATCGTCTGCGGCCTCGTGCGCGCCACGAGCGGAACGGTGTCGGTCGCCGGCCATGACAACGTCCGCGACTATCGCGCCGCCCGCGGCCTGATCGGTCTCGCGCCCCAGGAGCTGACGACCGACGCCTTCGAGAGCGTCTGGGCGACCGTCAACTTCAGCCGGGGGCTGTTCGGCAGGCCCAAGGATCCCGCGTTCCTCCAGCGCCTGCTCGAGGACCTCTCGTTGTGGGACAAGAAGGACAGCCCGATCATGGCGCTCTCCGGCGGAATGAAGCGCCGGGTGATGATCGCCAAGGCCCTGGCTCACGAACCCCGCATCCTCTTCCTCGACGAGCCGACCGCAGGCGTCGATGTCGAGCTTCGCCGCGACATGTGGGCGCTTGTCCGCGGGCTGCGCGACCAGGGCGTGACCATCATCCTGACGACCCATTATCTCGATGAGGCGGAGGAGATGGCCGACCGTGTCGGGGTGATCAGCAAGGGCCGCCTGATCCTGGTGGAGGACAAGGCCGCCCTGATGGTGAAGATGGGTCGCCGCCAGCTTACCCTGCATCTGCAGTCGCCGCTCGACCGTCTGCCCGCCGGCCTCGACGCCTATCCCCTCGAGCTGACCGACGATGGCAACCAGCTCGTCTACACCTTCGACGCCGCTTCCGAGGCCACGGGGATCGCCACGCTGATGCGCCGCCTCAACGAGGCGGGCGTCGACTACAAGGACATCCAGACCAGCCAGAGTTCGCTGGAGGACATCTTCGTCGGGCTGGTGGGAAGCAAGCGATGAACCTCCTCGGCGTCCGCGCAATCTACTGGTTCGAACTCTCCCGCTGGTTCCGCACGCTCACCCAGAGCATGGCGGCGCCGGTGATCTCCACCTCGCTCTATTTCGTGGTGTTCGGCTCGGCGATCGGCTCACGGATGACGGCGATCGACGGGGTGACCTACGCCGCCTTCATCGTTCCTGGCCTCACCATGCTCTCCCTGCTCACCGAGAGCGTCGCCAACGCCTCCTTCGGCATCCACATGCCCAAGTGGTCGGGCGCCATCTATGAGCTGCTCTCGGCCCCGGTGTCCTGGTGGGAGGCGGTGGCCGGCTATGTCGGCGCCGCCGCCACCAAGTCGGTGCTGCTGGGCCTGATCATTCTCGCCACCGCGCGGATCTTCGTGCCCTACCACATCGCTCACCCCGCGATGATGGCGGCCTTCCTGATCCTCACGGCCCTCGCCTTCAGCCTGTTCGGCTTCATCATCGGAATCTGGGCCGAGGGGTGGGAACGGCTGCAGATCGTGCCGACCCTCATCATCACGCCGCTGACCTTCCTGGGCGGGAGCTTCTACTCCGTCTCCATGCTGCCGCCGCTCTGGCGCAAGGTCACCCTGTTCAATCCGGTCGTCTATCTCGTAAGCGGCTTCCGCTGGAGCTTCTATGGCGTCGCCGACGTGGCCGTCGGGATCAGCCTCGCGGCCACCGCCGGCTTCATGGTCATCTGCATGCTGGTCATCTGGCGCATCTTCGCCACGGGCTACAAACTCAAGCCGTGACCTGACGGAGCATCGCCATGGCGGATTTCACGAAGCGCACTCTGCTGGCTGGTCTTGGCGTGTTCGGCGCGTCACAGGTGCTCGCCCAGACGTCTGGAGCGCGGCCGAAGGTGATCCTGACGACAGGCGACGGGCCGATCACCATCGAGCTGGCCAACGACAAGGCGCCGCTAACCTGCGCGAACTTCCTGCGCTATGTCGACGCCCGACGCCTGGACAAGACGCGCTTCTATCGCGCGATGAAGGTCGCGGCCGATCCCCTCAACGGCCTGATACAGGGCGGCGTCGGCGGCATGGCTGTGGAGCTCTTTCCGCCCGTGGCCCACGAGAGCACGACCCAGACGGGACTGCGCCACGTCGACGGGACCATCTCGCTGGCCCGCAATGCTCCCGGGAGCGCAACCTGCGACTTCTTCATCTGCGTCGGTCCTGTGCCCTCCCTCGACGCCGATCCCAGCCAGCCGGGCGACAACCTCGGCTTCGCCGCCTTCGGTCAGGTCACCGATGGCATGGACGTGGCGCGCAAGATCCTGCTCTCGCCCACCTCTCCCACCGAGGGCGAGGGCGTGATGAAGGGCCAGATGCTCGACCCGACGATCCCCATCGTCACGGTGCGACGAGTGTAGCGGATCCTCCTCCGCGAAGTGGGGGAGGATCCGATCGGCCGCGACGGCCCTGCTACTCCACGATCGCCGGATAGATGATGCTCTTGAGCTGGCCACGGAAATTGAAGGCGCCCGACGGCATCAGCTGGGTCATGAACACCACGATCAGGTTCTCGACCTGGTCGATCCAGAAGATCGTCGAGGCCGCGCCGCCCCAGTAGTAGTCGCCCTCGCCCAGGCCGCCGTTGCGGATCCCGTCGATCGTGGTGGCGAAGCCGAGGCCGAAGCCGACCCCCTCGTTAGCCGTCTCAGAGAAGCCGCCGATCGCCATCTGGGTCAGGTCGCTGCCATCCTTGAGATGGTTGCGGCGCATCAGATCGATGGTGCGCGGTCCAAGGATGCGCGCGCCCTCCAGTTCGCCGCCGCGACGGAGCATCTCGCAGAAGCGGATGTAGTCCTCGGTGGTCGAGGCCAGGCCGCCGCCGCCCGAGAAGAACGTCGGCTCTTCCAGGTACGTGCTCGTCCTGGGCTCGTCGATGAGCGGGACGCTCTTGTCAGGCGCGCGACGATAGTTGGCGCACAGACGGTCGGCCTTGTCCGATGGCACGAAGAAGGCCGTGTCCTTCATCCCGAGCGGTTCGAAGATCGTTTCCTGGAGGTATTTGTCGAACCGCTGGCCGCTGATCCGCTCGACGAGGGCGCCGCAGACGTCGGTCGACAACGAGTACATCCAACGCTCGCCAGGCTGGTAGCGCAGCGGGACCTTGGCCAGCTTCTCCATGAAATCGCTCAGCGTCTCGCCGGCGCCGCGGCGCACGCCGACGTCCGCATAGACCTTGTCTACCGGATGGCCGCTGTCGGGCGCGCCCAGCGCGACCAGGGCCGAGCCGTAGGTCAGGCCGCCGGTGTGGCAGAGCATGTCCCGCATCGACACGGGGCGGTGCGGCGCCTCGGTCTTCATCTCGGCGCCGGCGCCCGAGACCCACACCTTGTGGTCCTTCCACGATGGGAAGAAGCGGCTCACCGGGTCGTTCAGTTGGAAGTACCCGCGCTCGTAGAGCGTCATGAGCGCCACCGAGGTGATTGGCTTGGTCATGGAATAGATGCGGAAAATGGCGTCGTCCCGCATCGCGGTTCCACGCTCGCGATCCATTTCGCCGAACGAGCGGAAATAGGCGAGGTGGCCGTGCCGTGCGACGGCGACCTGGCATCCGGCGATCTTGCCCGGGCCGATGTAGTTGCGTTCGAGATGTTCGGTGATCCGCTCCAGGCGGGCGGTCGACATGCCGGTGTTCTTGGGTGCGAATTCCATGACTGCGTTTCCTCTCTCTTCCCTTCGAATATGCTCTGGCTCGATAATTCTACGCGGACGGGGTCTTCAGTCGCCTTGCGCGGGGGCTGGAGGCTGTTGCGCTCCAGGCGCGGCGACCAGCCATGCGATCAGCCATCGGCCGTCGCCGGCGGGACGGTAGACGGCAAGGTAGCTGCCGGCGCTGGACTTGGCCGGCTCGGGCGCCGTGAGCTTGTACGTCCCCCGTGAGGCGGCGATTTCGCCCGAACGCGGCGCCTCGACCTTGTCGCTCGCGAACGTGAGGTCGTCGCGCGGGCCCTGCAGATCGTCCGACACCGCCTGCCGCAGGGCGGCCGCCCCGACGATCGGCGCGCGTCCGGGGATCATGACCACGGCGTCGGCGGTGAAGTGGGCCAGCACCTTGTTCGGATCGCCGCTGCTGACGTCGTTGGCGCCGCGCACCTCTCCCGCCTTGATCGTGTCGATCACTTTGGCGGTGATCACATGATGGTGCTCGCGATGGCGCTCGCAGCCGGCCAGTCCGAGGAGCGAGATGGCGATGAGGACCATGCGCTTCGGAGCCTTGATCATTACTGCTCCCGAACCAGTCAGCGCCGCTCGTCGGCCGCCGGCACAATCGCCTTGGCCCCGAGAGGGCGTCAAGCACGGTTACCTCATGGTCGACAAGGTGCGCCGGGTCCGTATAAATGCGAAGGAACCCTTAATTTAGCGGTCGTCGGGGGCGCTTCTTGCCCCAGCGGCCGCGTCTGAGCGACGACCTGAGGAAAATCTTGCCGCTGATCCCCCCTCCCCAGGGCCTGTATGATCCCCGCAACGAGCATGACTCGTGCGGCGTCGGCTTCGTGGCCAATATCAAGGGCAGGAAAAGCCAGGAGGTCATCGCGGCGGGCCTCGAGATCCTGGTCAACCTCGACCACCGCGGCGCGGTCGGCGCCGATCCGCTGGTGGGCGATGGCGCGGGCTGCCTGATCCAGATCCCTGACGCCCTGCTGCGCCAGTGGGCCGAGCGCCGCAACGTCGAGCTGCCGCCGCCCGGCGACTACGCCGTGGCGATGTGCTTCCTGCCGCGCGACGAGGCCGCGCGGGACACCGCCATCGGCCAGTTCGAGCACTTCATCCGCGTGGAGGGCCAGAAGCTGATCGGCTGGCGTGAGGTCCCCACCGATCCCACCGGCCTCGGCCAGGCCGTGCCGGCCCAGATGCCGGTGATCCGGCAGGCGATCGTGGGCCGCGGCGCCCACACCGCGGACCAGGCGGCCTTCGAGCGCAAGGTCCTGGCGATCCGCAAGCAGACGCAGAACCCCCTCCCGGGACTGGCGCAGCGCTACGGCCTGCCAGGCCTCACCGAATTCTACATGCCGTCCTTCTCGACGCGGACGGTGGTCTACAAGGGCCTGCTGCTCGCCCACCAGGTCGGCAGCTTCTACCGCGACCTGACGGACCCGTTGACCGAATCGGCCCTGGCCCTGGTCCACCAGCGCTTCTCGACCAACACCTTCCCCTCCTGGAAGCTGGCCCACCCGTACCGGTTCATCGCCCACAACGGCGAGATCAACACCGTGCGGGGCAATGCGAACTGGATGAACGCCAGACGCCGGACCCTGGAGTCTGAGCTGCTCGGACCCGACCTCGACAAGATGTGGCCGCTGCTGCACCCGAACGACTCGGACACGGCCAAGCTCGACAACGCCCTCGAGCTGCTCCTGGCCGGCGGCTACTCGCTCTCCCACGCAATGATGATGCTCATCCCGGAGGCCTGGGCAGGCAATCCGCAGATGGAGCCGGAGCGGCGCGCCTTCTACGAATACCACGCCGCCCTGATGGAGCCGTGGGACGGCCCCGCCGCGATCGCGTTCACCGACGGGCGCCAGATCGGCGCCACCCTCGACCGCAACGGCCTGCGCCCGGCGCGCTTCGTCATCACCGACCAGGACCACGTGGTCATGGCCTCCGAAGTGGGCGTACTGGCGATTCCGGAAGAGCGGATCGTGCGCAAGTGGCGCCTGCAGCCCGGCAAGATGCTCCTCATCGACATGGAGGAGGGGCGCATCATCGACGACGAGGAGATCAAGCGCACCCTCGCCCAGGCCGAGCCCTACGCCGAATGGCTGGCCCGCACCCAGTTCAAGCTCGAGGACCTGCCCGAGCCTCCGCACTGGGACCCGGCCGGGGTGGACGATCCGGCCCAGTTGCTCGATCGCCAGCAGGCGTTCGGCTACACCCAGGAAGACATCCAGGTCTTTCTCGAGCCCATGGGCCGGGCCGGCGAGGATCCGGTGGGGTCGATGGGCACGGACACGCCGCTCGCCGTCCTCTCGCGCCGGCCGCGCCTGCTCTACGACTACTTCAAGCAGAACTTCGCCCAGGTCACCAATCCGCCGATCGATCCGATCCGCGAGGAGCTGGTGATGAGCCTGGTCTCGATGATCGGGCCGCGGCCGAACCTGCTGGGTCGACAGGCGGGCACGCACAAGCGCCTCGAGGTCGCCCAGCCGGTGTTGACCAACAGCGACCTGGAGAAGATCCGCGCCATCGCCGACCTCCTCGACGGCGCATTCCGCACGACGACGCTCGATGCGACCTGGCCGGTCTCTGAGGGCGCCGAGGGGCTCGCGCGGGCGCTTGACGCCCTGTGCGCCGCCGCCACCGACGCCGTCCTGCAGGACATCAACATCCTCATCCTGTCGGACCGCGCGACGGGGCCGGACCGCATCCCGATTCCCGCGGCCCTTGCCACGGCGGCGGTGCATCACCGCCTGATCCGCCAGGGCCTGCGCATGCAGACCGGTCTCGTGATCGAGACCGGCGAGGCGCGCGAGGTGCACCACTTCTGCGTCCTCGCCGGCTTCGGAGCCGAAGCGGTCAATCCGTACCTCGCCTTCGAGACTCTGGAGGCGATCGCCCGAGGCAATCCGGATGGTCCCGGCGCCGAGACCCTGACGAAGAACTACGTCAAGGCGATCGGCAAGGGCGTGCTCAAGGTGATGTCCAAGATGGGCATCTCCACCTACCAGTCGTACTGCGGCGCCCAGATCTTCGACGCCGTTGGCCTCGCGAGCGCATTCGTCGACCGCTACTTCACCGGCTCGGCGAGCATGATCGAGGGCGCCGACCTGATCGACATCGCCCAGGAGTGCGTGCGGCGCCACGCCGACGCCTATGGCGATGCGCCGGTCTACCAGACGATGCTCGACGTCGGCGGGGTCTATGGTTTCCGCCTGCGCGGCGAGGACCACGCCTGGACGCCCGAGGCCATCGCCAGCCTGCAGCACGCCGTGCGCGGCAATATTCCCGCCGAGTACGAGGCCTTCTCCCGCTCGATCAACGACCAGAACCGCCGACTGCTGACCTTGCGCGGCCTGATGGAGTTCCGCTGGGCCGAGACGCCCCTGCCTCTCGAGGCGGTCGAGCCGGCAAGCGAGATCGTCAAGCGCTTCTCCACCGGCGCGATGAGCTTCGGCTCGATCAGTCGCGAGGCGCACACGACCCTGGCGATCGCGATGAACCGCATCGGCGGGCGCTCGAACACGGGCGAAGGCGGCGAGGAATCCGACAGGTTCCGGCCCATGGCCAATGGCGATTCCATGCGCTCGGCGATCAAGCAGGTCGCCTCGGGCCGGTTCGGCGTGACCGCCGAGTACCTGGTCAACGCCGACGACATCCAGATCAAGATGGCCCAGGGCGCCAAGCCCGGGGAGGGCGGCCAGCTGCCCGGGCACAAGGTGGACGAGAATATCGCCCGCGTTCGGCACTCGACGCCGGGCGTCGGCCTGATCTCGCCGCCGCCGCACCACGACATCTATTCGATCGAGGATCTCGCCCAGCTGATCCACGACCTGAAGAACGTGAACCCCGCGGCGCGCATCTCGGTGAAGCTGGTGTCGGAAGTGGGCGTCGGCACCGTCGCCGCCGGCGTCGCCAAGTGCCGCGCCGATCACGTCACCATCTCCGGCTTCGAGGGCGGGACGGGCGCGAGCCCGATCACCTCGCTCACCCATGCCGGCTCGCCGTGGGAGATCGGCCTGGCCGAGACCCAGCAGACCCTGCTGCTCAACGGCCTGCGCGCACGTATCGCCGTGCAGGTGGACGGCGGCATCCGCACCGGCCGGGACGTCGCCATCGGCGCGCTCCTTGGGGCGGACGAGTTCGGCTTCGCCACCGCGCCCCTGATCGCCACAGGCTGCATCATGATGCGCAAGTGCCACCTCAACACCTGCCCGGTGGGGGTGGCGACCCAGGATCCGGTGCTGCGCGCGCGCTTCACCGGCCAGCCCGAGCACGTCATCAACTACTTCTTCTTCGTGGCCGAAGAGCTGCGGGCGATCATGGCTCAGCTTGGCTTCGCCACGGTGGAGGAGATGATCGGGCAGGTGGACCGGCTCGACGCGCGGCCTGCGGTCGACCGCTGGAAAGCCTCGGGCGTGGATCTCTCGCGCATCCTGTACGCGGCGCCCGCCGGCCATGCCCGCGGCCTCTGGAACAGCGAGCGCCAGGATCATGGCCTGGGCGGCGCGCTCGACCATCGTCTGATCGAGACCGCCTCGGACGCGCTGGACGGTCGCGGCTCGGCGCGGATCGAGACCGAGGTCCGCAACGTCAACCGCAGCGTCGGCGCGATGCTGTCCGGCGAGGTCGCGCGTCGCTTCGGCCATGAAGGCCTGCCCGGCGGCGGCGTCGAGGTGGCGCTCAAGGGCTCGGCCGGCCAGAGCTTCGGCGCCTTCCTGGCCCGGGGCGTGACGCTGGAACTCACCGGCGACGCCAACGACTATGTCGGCAAGGGCCTTTCGGGTGGACGCATCGTGGTCCGGGCGCCGCCGGAGTCCCGGCGCGAGCCCTCCGAACATATCATCGTCGGCAACACCGTCCTCTACGGAGCCATCGCAGGCGAGGCCTATTTCCAGGGCGTCGCGGGCGAGCGGTTCGCCGTGCGTAATTCCGGCGCCGTGGCGGTGGTGGAAGGGGTCGGCGACCACGGCTGCGAGTACATGACCGGCGGCGTGGTGGTCGTGCTGGGCCAGGTCGGCCGCAACTTCGCGGCGGGCATGTCCGGCGGGATCGCCTATGTCTACGATCCCGATCACCGGATGGAGAGCGTGTGCAACGTCGCCATGGTCGGGGTGGAGCGTCTTGGCCCCTCCGCCGGAGAGGCGTTCGAGACCGGCGCGCCGGCGCCCGAGGCGCCCAGTGTCTGGGATTCCGGGATGGGCGACCCGCTGCGTTTCGACGCCGCGCGCCTGCGCATCCTGATCGAACGCCACCACCGCCATACCGGCAGCGCCCGCGCGGCGGCCCTGCTGGCGGATTTCGACCGTGCGCTGAGCGCCTTCGTGAAGGTGACGCCGCACGACTATCGGCGCGCCCTGCAGGCGCGCGCCACGCCGGCCCACGCCGTGGCGGCGGAATAGGAGCCGTCAGATGGGTTCGATCACCGGATTCCTCGAGATCGAGCGGCGCGAGCGTTCCTACGATGCGCCGTCGGCGCGCCTGAAGACCTGGCGCGAGTTCGTCCACCCCCTGCCCGCGCCGGAGACGCAGCGGCAGGCGGCGCGCTGCATGAGTTGCGGCGTGCCGTTCTGTCATACCGGCTGTCCGGTCAACAATCTGATCCCGGACTGGAACGACCTCGTCCACCGCGGGGGTTGGCGCGAGGCTCTCGAGACCTTGCACTCCACCAACAACTTCCCCGAGTTCACCGGCCGGGTGTGTCCGGCGCCGTGCGAGGCCGCCTGCACGCTGAACATCGACGAGGCGCCGGTGACGATAAAGACGATCGAGTGCCAGATCGTCGACCGGGGCTGGGAAGAGGGGTGGATTACGCCCCAGTCGCCCAAGGCCCGGACCGGCCGGCGCGTGGCCGTAATCGGCTCGGGCCCTGCGGGGCTCGCCTGCGCCCAGCAGCTCGCGCGCGCGGGCCACGAGGTGACGGTGTTCGAGAAGAACGACCGCATCGGCGGCCTCCTTCGCTACGGAATCCCCGACTTCAAGATGGAAAAGCGCCTCATCGACCGCCGCCTGGCGCAGATGGAGGCGGAAGGCGTGCGGTTCCGGCCCAACTCGCATGTGGGCCGCGACGTGTCGCTGGAGAAGATCGCCGCCGCGCACGACGCGGTGGTGCTGGCCGGCGGGGCCGAATGGCCGCGCGACCTGGAGCTGCCGGCCCACGGCCTCTCGGGGATCCACTTCGCCATGGAGTACCTCACCCAGCAGAACCGGCGGGTCGCGGGAGATCCCGAGGCGCTCGCCGCGCCGACGGGGACCATCAGCGCTGCGGGCAAGCACGTGGTGGTGATCGGCGGGGGCGACACCGGCTCGGACTGCATCGGCACGGCGGGCCGCCAGGGCGCCGCCTCGATCACCCAGCTCGAGATCATGCCCCAGCCCCCGGCGCGCGAGAACAAGGCCCTGACCTGGCCCGACTGGCCGCTGAAGCTGCGCACCTCCTCTTCGCAGGAGGAAGGCTGCGAGCGCGATTTCGCCGTGACCACGCGCCAGGCGCTCGGCCGTGACGGCCGGGTCGAGGCCCTCGAGTGCACCCGGCTGGAGTGGCGGCCGGGCCCTGACGACCGGATGCGGATGACCGAGATTTCCGACAGCCGCTTCCAGTTGAAGGCCGACCTCGTCCTACTGGCCATGGGCTTCCTTGGGCCGCATCACGACGGCCTGCTGGAGGAGGCTCGTGTGGCGCTCGATCCGCGCGGGAACGTCGCCGCCAGCGTCGATGACTACCGCACCTCGCGCCGGGGCCTCTTCACCTGCGGCGACATGCGCCGGGGCCAGTCGTTGGTCGTGTGGGCGATTCGCGAGGGCCGCCAGTGCGCCCGCGCCGTCGATGAAGCGCTCATGGGGGCAAGCGACCTGCCGCGCTGAGGCCGACCCCTCGGTCAGTCCGTAGGCTTTGGCGCCAACCGCCAGATCCGGTCGCCGTGGCGCGCATGCCAGATCCACAGGACCGGCAGGGCGATGACCAGGTCACGCCCACGCCGCGCCAGGGACAGCGCCAGCGCCGCCGGCGAGGCCACGCCAAAGATTTGCCCCAGCAGCACCAGGGCGCCCTCCTGCACGCCCAGGGAGCCCGGAATCAGGAAGCCGACCGCCTTGGCGCCGGCCGTCAGGCTGTCGATCACCAGCGCTCCGCCGAGGCTGGCGTGCACGTCCAGGAACAGCAGGGTGATCCATGTCTGCACCGCGCCCAGGATCCAGCCGACGAAGTGGAGGGTCCAGGCGCTCGCCATCGCGGCGGGGTGGCTGCGGATCTCGCCGAACGCCTGGGCGACGGGCGGACCGCCGGGGCCTTCGTCACGCTTCAGCACCCGCCGGAGCAGCCGCTCGATGAGCGGCGCGCCGTGGCTCTGCGCCAGCACCAGTCCCCCCGACATCAGCACGAGCGCCCCGATCACCAGGAGGACCGGCCGGCCGAGAAGGTTGTGCGGGCGAAGGATGGCCAGCAGGCCGGCTCCGAGAGCGACGAACGCCACCTGGCCGGTGAACTCGACGGCCAGGTCCGTGACCGTCGAGGCCGTGGCGAAACCACCCGAGACGCCCTCGAGCGAAAGAGCCCGGCCTCCCAGCAGGACGGCTCCGACCTGGCTGAACGGCAGGGCCTGTCCCGAGGCGTCGCGCACGAGCCTGCCCCAGACATACCGCCCCAGGCGCGAGTCCGGCCGCCCTCGCCCGAGCAGGGCCCAGGCGAGTCCCATCAGGGCGGCGAGGCCGAGCTGGAAGGCGACGATCGCGGCGAACCCCCACAGGCCGAGGCGAAGCACGGCGTGGGCGACGGCAGGCAGGCCGGCGGACCACAGCAACCAGACGAGCAGCCCCGCGCCGATCAGGGCCGTCAAAGCGGTGCGCAGCCTCACGTCCCCGCGAACTCTTCCTCGACGTCGAAGCAGCGCATGTAGTCCCGATAGCGGTCGCGCTCGCGGCTGGGATCCAGGCCGAAGTCCTCGAACCGGTAGACGTTGCGCCCGTAGCCGCCGTCGGGCTTGGCCTCGACATATCCCAGCAGCCGGTCGCGGAACCTTGGGGTCAGCTCCATGCCGAAGTGGTCGTAGAGGCGGCTGACGGTCCCGAGCGGGTCGGAGGTCACGGCCTTGTAGTGGACGTGGAAAACCTGCGGGGCGGGCCAGAGGTTCTCGAGATGCGCCTCCATGATCCGCTGGGCGCCGGTCGCCCAGTCGTGGGTGATCTGCCGCCCGACCGCGATCGGATCGACCTTGCGCGAGAAGGGGCGGCGAAGGACCTGGGTCAGGCGCGCGACCGAGGGCAGGACCTTCAGGGGATCGCGGTGGGCGAAGACGATCCGCGCGTCCGGATAGACCGCGCGCAGGGACTGCATGGCGAAGACGTGGTCGGGGGCTTTCAGGACCCAGCGGGCCGGCGTCTCGCCCTGCAGGTGCTGCAGGAAGCGCTTGTGCACCCGGTAGCCCGCCATATGCCCCGAGCGGTTCAGCCAGCGGCGATACGACGGGATCTCGTAGGTTGTGTCGAACCGCAGGCTCTGGAAGCTGTGCGCCGTCAGTTCGGTGCACTCCTGGGGCGTGCGAGCCTCGAAGGGGTGGAGGTTGCGCAGCTCCGGCGCAATCCAGTGGAACAGCTGGAACTGGCGCTGGACGCTGTCGGGTCCTGCGCCATGGCCGGCGGCGGGATGGTCCGGATAGGGGTGGATCGCCTGCCAGCAGCGGAGCACCTCGCTGTCCTCATCCTCGGCCAGCAGGGCGTGGAGAAAGGAGGTGCCGCTGCGCGGCAGGCCCATGACGAACACCGGCGCTTCGACCGGACGGGACAGGATCGAGGGGTCCTGCTGCTCGCGATCGCGCAGGATCAGCAGGTTCTTGAGCAGGCGCAGGGTGTCCCAGCGGGTGGAGACGCGGCCGAACAGGTTGAGGTCCGCCTCTTCGCGATAGGCGCGCAGGAGATGCTCCAGCGCCTCCTCGATAGGTTCGGGACCGAAGTCGTGCAGGCCTGTCCTTCGTCGGGCGAGGCCCATCAGGCGGGCCGCATCCTGGCGCGGCGAAGGGGTTCGCCGGTTGGTGACGCCGCCGATATCCGAGAGCAAGTGAGCCTGCGTCACAACCTTCTCCGCCGCCGCATCCTGAGCCTGGAGAGAGGCGGCGAGGCGGACGTCGTCGCCGGGGACCGCCCTCGCGCGCCCACCGGCGTCGCGGCGGTCCCGGGCGCCCCGCCCGCTAACGCTTCGGCTCCCGGCCGGTTGCAGACATCAACCCCACCGTCTCCGCGAACGAGCAGGGACAGTGATGACCGGTAAGATATGGCCAAGGCCGCGTCGAGACAAAGCGAAAACCGGCGCCGTGGCGCCACGCCTGTGGCGCCCGTCCTCCGCATGGGTCGCGTTCCCTTGGCGTACGCAGTGCATTAAAGCGCGCCCGATGCAGCCTTCCTCAACCGCTCCCGCGGTATCCCCCGGCCTCAACCGCCGCACCCTGGGCCTCGCCCTGGGTTCCATTGGCGTCGTCTTCGGGGACATCGGCACGAGCCCGATTTACGGCTTCAAGACGGCGGTCACCCAGGCAGCGCGGGGGCGCGTGGGCGAGCCGGAGATCTTCGGGGTCATCTCTCTGACCCTCTGGGCCCTGATCATCGTGGTCACCGTCAAGTACGTGGTGTTCATGATGCGGGCCGACAACAGGGGCGAGGGCGGCATCCTCTCGCTGATGGCCCTGGCGCAGAGCGCCATGGGGCGGCGGACGCGGACCATCCTGGTGCTGGGCATGTGCGGCGCGGCTCTCTTCTACGGGGACGCCATCATCACCCCGGCGATCTCGGTGCTGTCGGCGGTCGAGGGGCTGAAGACCGCCCCGGGGCTGTCGGACGTCATCACGCCCTCGGTGGAGATCGCCATCACCCTGGTGGTCCTGGTGGGGCTGTTCATGGTGCAGTCGCGTGGGACGGCCAAGGTGGCGGCCTGGTTCGGCCCCATCTGCCTGGTGTGGTTCTTGGCCATCGGCGCGCTCGGCCTCCTGCACATCCCCTCCGCCCCGCGCATCCTGCTGGCCTTCAACCCGCTGATCGGCCTAAACTTTCTCACCAGCCACGGGATCATCGGCCTGTTCGTCCTGGGTTCGGTGTCGCTCACCATCACCGGGGCGGAGGCGCTCTACGCCGACATGGGCCACTTCGGGCGGCTGCCGATCCAGGCGGCCTGGGTAGGCACGGTGTTCCCGGCCCTGGCGCTCAACTACCTGGGCCAGGGCGCCTTCGCCCTGCACTACCTCGCGACGGGCGGGGGCGCGACTGATCAGGACTGGTTCTTCCTGATGGCGCCGGCGGTGACGCGCGTGCCGCTGGTGGTGCTGGCGACCGCCGCGACCATCATCGCCAGCCAGGCGGTGATCAGCGGCGCCTACTCCCTGTCGAGCGCGGCGATGCAGATGGGCCTGCTGCCGCGGCTCGAGGTCCGGCGCACCTCCGGCGAGCACGCCGGCCAGATCTACCTGCCGACGGTCAATTTCCTGCTCATGGTCGGGGTCATCCTGCTGGTCGGAATCTTCAAGAATTCCGATGCGTTAGCAGACGCCTACGGCTTCGCCGTCACCGGCACCATGTCGGTGACCACCGCCCTGGCGGCGGTGGTGGTGCGCCGGCTGTGGAAGTGGAGCCTGCCGCTCACCGCCCTGGTCGTCGCCCCTCTGCTGGCGGTGGACCTGGCCCTCTTCAGCGCCAATTCGCTCAAGCTGCTGTCGGGCGGCTACGTGCCGCTGTCGATCGCCATGGCCATGGCCCTCGTCATGACCACCTGGATCCGGGGAAGCTCGATCATCGGCGAGAAAGCGCGGCGCGAGCGGCTCCCGCTCACGGACTTCCTGGCCTCCCTCGCGCGCCGGCCACGGCACCAGGTGCCGGGCGTGGCGGTCTATCTGACCTCCGATCCGGAGCTGACGCCCGGCGCCCTGCTGCACAACCTCAAGCACAACGGCGTGCTCCACCACCTCAACGCCATCGTCAATGTGACCACCACCGACGAGCCGCGCGTGCCGCCGGAGGAGCGGGCCAATGTGGAGCGGCTCAACGACAGCTTCGTGCGCATCACCCTGGCCTTCGGATTCATGGAGACCCCGGATGTCCCCGCGGCCATCGCCCAGCTCGATGCGCCCGGCCTCACGTTCGAGCCGGCGGCGACCTCCTACTTCCTCGGGCGGCGGACGATCGTGCCGACGCACGACCATGGCCTGCGCCGGCTGCAGGACCTGCTGTTCGTCGCCCTCAACCGCAACTCCGCCGACCCGAGCGAGGTGTTCGGCATTCCGCCCGGCCGGGTGGTGGAGATGGGGGTCCAGGTCGCCGTCTGACTAGAGCAAACCCCGTTCAGACGATTCCGTCAGAACGGGGATGATTTGCTCTAGATTCAAAAGTGTAGAGCCTGATTCAACGTTCGCATCTGTTCCGTGCGAACGCATCAGGCTCTAGCGTGCGCCCGAGCAGCGGCCGCGGAGCATGAAGCGGGCGCGCTGATTGCGCAGGACGTACTCGCCCGTCCTGCGGTCGATGTAGGAAACCTTGCCGCCTCCCTCCTCGAGCGTGATGCGCTGAAGGTTCATCGACACGAATGCGAATGTGTTGCGCGGCGTGAAGCCGGCGCCGAAGTCGTCGAGGATCCGCACAGTGCGCGTGGACGGACTGACGATGATCCGGCGCGTCCAGCGCGTCCGGCCGTGGTCGGGACGGCTGGCCTGCACCTGGCAGTTCAGCGTCATCTGCGCCTGGGCCTGCGCCGCGTCCGCGCCCGCCAGAGCCAGGACCAAACCCGCGGCCGCGGCCGCCCTGCGTCGAAAAGTCCTCACCATAGCCTCCCGTCGAACCGTTCCCACAAGGGTGGCCGCGATGGCGGCGGCGCGCAAGCGGTCGCAGACAGGCGCAAGCGGGGACTGGCGCGCGAGGGCCCCTGGTCGTAAAGGCCGCGCCTTCAGGTCTCTCCTCACTTTTTCTCAGAGTGTTCTTCCAGATGAAGACTGTTGTGGCGCTCGCCGCCTGCGCCTCCCTGTTCGCCCTCACCGCAGCCGTGGCGGCCGAGCCGTCGCCCAAGACACAGACCCCCGCCGAGGCGCAGAAGCCCTCCGCTCTCACGACCGCCTCGCCCGACCGGGGCGTGCTGTTCGCCCCCGAGGCCGTCAGCAGCGAAGGCCAGGTGACGGTCGAGGGTCAGCGGATCGACTATCGCGCCGTGGCGGGCACGATCGTGGTCCACCCCAAGGGCTGGGACGATGCGGCCAGCCTCGAGCAGGCGGCGGCCAAGGAACAGCCCCCGGGCAAGGAAGAAAAGGAGCTGGGCGACGAGAACAATCCCAAGGCCGAGGCCTCGATGTTCTATGTCGCCTACTTCAAGAAGGGCGTTCCCTCGGCGGACCGGCCGATCACCTTCATTTACAACGGCGGCCCAGGCTCTTCGACAGTCTGGCTGCACATGGGCGCCTTCGGCCCGCGCCGGGTGGTGACGGCCGACGACAGCCACACGCCTGCGGCGCCCTACCGCCTGGTGGACAACGCCTACAGTCTCCTGGACGCCACCGACCTGGTGTTCATCGACGCGCCGGGCACGGGTTTCTCGCGCATCGCGGGCAAGGACAAGGAAAAGGCCTTCTTCGGCGTCGACGCCGACGCCCACGCCTTCGATCAGTTCATCCTCGGCTTCCTTTCCAAGTACAGCCGGTGGAACTCACCCAAGTACCTGTTCGGCGAAAGCTACGGCACGCCGCGCTCAGCGGTTCTGGTCAACGAGCTTGAGACCAGCGACGACGTCGACTTCAACGGCGTGATCCTGCTCTCGGAAATCCTCAACTTCGATCTGTCGGCCGACGGTCCCGAGTTCAACCCGGGCACCGAGGAGCCCTACATCGTCGCCCTGCCGACCTACGCCGCCACCGCCTGGTTCCACAACCTGATCCCCGGCGGCCGGCCCGCGGAGCTGGACGCCTTCCTCAAGGAGGTCGAGGACTTCGCCACCGGCGACTACGCCCGCGCGCTGCTGGCCGGCAACCAGCTCGACCCCGCCCAACGCCAGGCGATCGCCGAGCGCCTGGCCCACTATACCGGCCTGCCCGTGGCCTACATTCTCAAGGCTAATCTGCGCATCGACGGCGGCGAGTTCGAGAAGACCCTGCAGGATGAGTCGGGGCTCACCACCGGGCGTCTGGACACCCGCTTCGCGGGCCCCTCGCTCGATCCGCTGAGCAAGGAGGCGGAGTACGATCCGCAGTCGGCGGCGATCGGCTCGGCCTATGTCTCGCTGTTCAATGACTATGTGCGCAAGACGCTCGGCTTTGGAGACGCCCGGGTCTTCAAGCCGGAGATCAATGTTTTCAAGTATTGGGACTATGCTCACCAGCCCCCGGGCGCGCCCAGCCCGATATCAGGCATCACCAACGTCATGCCGGACATCGCCAATGCAATGAAGCAGAATCCTCAGCTCAAGGTGATGGTCGCCGGCGGATACTACGATCTCGCCACGCCGTTCTACGAGGGCTGGTACGAGATGCACCATCTGCAGCTCCCGACCAGCCTGATGTCGAACATGGAGTTCCACTACTATCCGTCCGGGCATATGGTCTATGCGCACGAGGCCTCGCTGAAGTCGTTGCACGACGACGCGGCGGCGTTCATCCGCAAGACGGACAACCTGAGTCAGTAAGGGAAGAGCGAGCGGCGCCGGGCGTTTCAGAATAGGCCGGGCAGGCGCAGGCGCAGGGCCTGGACCAGCATCAGCAGCTTGGCGTCGAGGATCATCCCGGCGTCGGCCTCTGAGGCGAGCTCGCGCAGCGACCGCTCGAGCACCTCTATGTCCTCGTGCTCGCCGGCCGCGCCGCCGCCCTGGCCGACCCGGTCGCCGGACGAGATGGGGGCGAGGAAGAGGTCGCAGCGCTCGGCGACGACGCCCGGGCTGGTCCAGACGCGACCGACGCCCTCCAGCTCGCCAAGGCGCACGCCCAACTCCTCCAGGGCCTCCCGGCGGGCGGCGTCGGCGGGTCCCGCGTCGGTGGGATCGATCATCCCGGCGCAGGCCTCCTCCAGCGGATCGTCGCCGCCGCAGACCATCACCGGAACGCGGTGCAGGCGGACCGTGTAGGCGAGCGCGCGCGCCGCGTCATAGGGAAGGACGGCCACCGCGTGGCCGTGGCTCTCTACTTCGCGCCACACCTCTTCGCCGGTCGGCATGCGGAGCAGGATTTTCTCGACGGTGACGTAGCCGGCGTAGACGGTCTCCCGCCGCAAGATCTTCGGGCCCATCGCCGGTCAGTAATCCATCCCTCCCGTTCTGGGGAGGGTGCTTGCGCAAAGCGGCAGGGGGTGGGGAATACTGGGGAAGAACCCAGGCGTCGGGGATGATCCACACTTCCCCACCCGTCTTCTTGCTGCGCTCGAAGACACTCTCCCGAGAGGGGAAGGATAGAGAAGACAACAGGGTTCGGGGATGATCCGGGGTTCCCCACCCGGCTTCGCTGCGCTCAGCCACCCTCCCCGGGGGGAAGGGACAGGTTCAGGCGCTCTCCTTCCCCGGCAGGGAAGGAGAGGCTTTACTTGACTTCACTTAGCCGGCGGACTTGGCCGAGCGCTTGCCGCGGGTGGGAGCGGCCTTCGGCGGCTGGCGGCCGCCCTTGCCCAGGCCCATGTTCTTGGCCAGGGCCGAACGGGCTGCGGCGTAGTTGGGCGCCACCATCGGATAGTCCTTCGGCAGGCCCCACTTCGTGCGGTACTCCTCCGGGCTCATGTCGTACTTGGTGCGAAGATGACGCTTCAACGACTTGAACTTGCGCCCGTCTTCGAGGCAGATCAGATAGTCAGGCGTAACCGAACGACGCACGGAAACCGCAGGCTCCTTGCGCGGTTCAGGTTCAGGCTGAGCCACGGAAATGCCCGAAAGAGCCCGGTGAACCGCCTGGATCAGCGCGGGAAGCTCGCTGGTGCTGGTTTCGTTGTTCGACACAAATGCTGCGACGATTTCGCTGGTTTTTTCAACGATCGTCTGGGAACTCGACTCGTCCATGGCTTTCCTCAGGTTGGGGGCTGTCCGATAGCTCATATTGGGGCGTGCAACAAGCGTGCAAGGCAGAAAGTCTGCAAATAACTCGGCAGATCGTGGCAACGCCGCGCATCGGCCGGCCGAGATTGGCTGTGGATCGTGTCGTCATTCTGGCCTCTGGCCATTAAATCTTAGCCGGCAATGCGTAGCGGCGCGCCGGCGCTGAAGGCGCGCGCCGACGGCTGCGCGGTTGCGGACGAGTGAAGAAATTGTGGAGTTGACGTATGGCTGATGACACGACTCACTTCTATGAGCCCAGGAACGGCCATGGTTTGCGCCATGATCCATTCAACGCCATCGTCGCGCCGCGGCCGATCGGCTGGATCTCGAGCCGTTCGGCGGCCGGCGTCGTAAATCTCGCGCCTTACAGTTTTTTCAACGCGTTCAACTATGTTCCGCCGATCGTCGGCTTCGCTTCGATCGGCTGGAAGGACAGTGTCGCGAACGTCACCGAGACAGGGGAATTCTGCTGGAACCTCGCCGTGGAGACGCTCGCCGATCAGATGAACCTGACCTGCGCGCCCGCCCCGGCCGAGATCGACGAGTTCGAGGTCGCCGGGCTCACCCACGCGCCACCGCGACTCGTCTCTGTCCCGCGCGTGCGCGAGAGCCCCGTCAACTTTGAATGCAAGATGACCCAGATCGTTCGACTGCGCACGGCGGCGGGCGAGGAGGTCAACGCCTGGCTGGTCATGGGAGAAGTGGTCGCCGTGCACATCGACCGCTCGGTGATCGCCGAAGGGATCTACGACACCCTGGCCGCGCGGCCGATCATGCGCGCCGGCGGCGCGGCCGATTACTTCAGGATCACGACGCAGGATCGCTTCCAGATGCGCCGCCCTGGATGGCCAATCCAGTGACCAGGCGTCCTGGAGCGGACCGGGCGTCGAACTGGACCACGGGGGTAGCCGTGAGGCATAGAGCGCGCGGCCGCACGCGAAGCGTCGGCTGCAGCTCAACAGTCCGGGAGCGCCCATGCGCGTGGTCATGATCGGGACAGGCTATGTCGGCCTCGTCTCCGGGGCGTGCTTTGCCGACTTCGGCCATATCGTCACCTGCGTCGACAAGGATCATCGCAAGATCAGCCAGCTCGAGGCCGGAGCGATGCCCATCTACGAGCCGGGCCTGGCCGGGCTGGTCGCGCGCAACGTCGCCGAAGAGCGCCTGTTCTTCACCACCGACGGGGCGCGGGCCGTGGCCGAGGCGGACGCCGTGTTCATCGCTGTAGGCACGCCTTCGCGCCGCGGCGACGGCCACGCCGACCTCAGCTACGTCCATGCGGCGGCGGAGGAGATCGCCGGCCAGCTGCAGGGCTTCACCGTGGTGGTGACCAAGTCCACCGTCCCGGTGGGCACGGGCGACGAGATCGAGGCGATACTCCGGCGCGTGCGGCCCGAGGCGGACGTCGCGGTGGTCTCCAACCCGGAATTCCTGCGCGAGGGCTCGGCCATCGGCGACTTCAAGCGGCCCGACCGCGTGGTGGTGGGCGTCGAGGATGACCGCGCGCGCGCCGTGATGGGCGAGCTCTATCGGCCGCTGTTCCTCAACGAGACGCCGATCCTCTTCACCGGCCGGCGCACGTCGGAACTTATAAAGTATGCCGCCAACGCCTTCCTGGCGCTTAAGATCACCTACATCAACGAGATCGCCGACCTGTGCGAGAAGGTCGGCGCCGACGTGCAGCAGGTGGCGCGGGGCATCGGCCTGGACGGCCGCATCGGCTCGAAGTTCCTCAATGCCGGGCCGGGCTATGGCGGCTCGTGCTTTCCCAAGGACACCCTGGCCCTGGTGCGCACCGCCAACGACGCCGGCGCGCCGATCCGGCTGGTGGAGACCACGGTGCGGGTCAACAGCGCGCGCAAGAAGGCCATGGCGGACAAGGTCGCCGCCGCCATCGAGGGCGGCCCCGCGGGCAAGACCGTCGGCATCCTCGGCCTGACGTTCAAACCGAACACGGACGACATGCGCGACGCCCCGTCGCTCGACATCGTCCCTACGCTGATCGCCATGGGCGCCAAGGTGCAGGCGTTCGATCCGGAGGGCCACGAGGCGCGCGCCCTGCTGGATGGCGTAACGTTCAAGGACGGCCCCTACGACGTCGCCGACGGCGCCGACGCCCTGGTCATCCTCACCGAATGGGACCAGTTCCGCGCGCTCGACCTCGAGCGCGTCCGCCTGCTCATGCGCACGCCCCAGGTCATCGACCTTCGCAACATCTACCGCCCCGAAGAGATGCGGCAACGCGGTTTCGCCTACGCGAGCGTGGGGAGGGCGTGATTCCCTGGCCTTCCGGGCAGGGCGGTCAGGCGAAGCGAGGCGGGGTCGCGCCTTTGGCGCAACACCCTCCCATGAAGCGGAGGGACGCTGCAGCGCGGCGTCGGTCGGCGCGTTGAAGGCGGTGGCGAAATACGCGAAGAGACCTTCACTTCTGGCCGAGAGGACAACCCTTGGTTGAGATACCGTCCCTCGACCCGGCGGCGCACGAGACGGGTCGGGCCGCCGCTCCCCAGGTGAGCGTGATCATCCCTCATTACCAGGACCTGGCGCGGCTGCAGCTGTGCCTGGAAGCGCTGGCGCGCCAGACCTTCCCGCGCGAGCGGTTCGAGATCATCGTCGCGGACAACAATTCTCCGTGGGGCGAGGCGGCGGTGGCCGAGGCGATCGCCGGGCGCGCGCGCCTCACCATCGTGCGTGAGAAGGGCGCCGGCCCCGCGCGCAACGGGGGCGTGGCCCTGGCGCGCGGCGCGATCCTCGCCTTCACCGACAGTGACTGCGTTCCCCAGCCCCAGTGGCTCGAGGAGGGGCTCAAGGGCCTGGAGTCCGCCGACTTCGTGGGAGGGACGGTGGAGGTGCTGGTGGACGATCCGCAGGCGATGACGCCGGTGGAGTGCTTCGAGCGCGTCTTCGCCTTCGACTTCCGCACCTACATCCTGAAGAAGGAGTTCACCGGCTCGGGAAACCTGTTCTGCCCGCGCAAGGTGTTCGACGCCGTCGGCGGCTTCGCCAGCGGGGTGTCGGAGGACGTGGAATGGTGCATGCGCGCCCGCGCCGCCGGCTACTCCATCGGCTTCGCCCCGCGCGCCGCCATCGGCCATCCCGCCCGCCGCACCTGGGCCGAGATGGAGACGCGGTGGCGGCGGCTGAACTCGGAGAGCTACCTCCTTGTGCGCCGCGAGCCGGCCGGGCGGCTCAAATGGCTGGTCAAGACGCTGGCGATGCCGGCTTCGGCGGTGGTCCACACGGGGAAGGTGCTGGCGAGCCCCAGGCTGGAGCGGCTGGGCGACAGGTTCAAGGCGATCGGCGTGCTCTATCGGGTGCGCCTGTTCCGGATGGTCGACGGCCTGAGGCTGCTGGCGAAGGGCTAGGGCGTCCCTCCCTTTCGGTGTCCCTCTCCGGAAGGGGAGGGACGGGCTCCCCCAAAAAGGGGTAAGGGCGGCTTAACTGGCGCGGCCGATCGTCGCTCCCCGTCCGTCACAATTGCCCCTCGATTGCCACAATTGTCCGTCCCTTCAGCTCTCCCTCGCCCCGGCCAGGCCCCGGGCCTCCGCAGGGGCGCCTGTGAGACGGAGGCCCGCGGGACGCCCGTTAGGGCCCGGGACGGTGTGGCCTCGCGTGGGATCGCCCAGCAGGCGCCGGTACTCGGCCTCGGGGAGGCCATAGGAGGCGTCGGCGATCTCCATCAGCTGGTCGCGGTCGAGGATCGTGATCACCCCGCGGCGGGCGCGGATGGTCCTGTATCCCTCGAGCCGGTGCAGGGCGTCGGTCACCCCCGGCCTGCGCACTCCCAGCATCACCGAGAGCAATTCGTGTGTGAGGGGGAGCTCTGGCCGCTCCATCCGGTCGTGCGCCATCAGCAGCCACCTTGCCAGGCGCTCCTCGATCCGCGCCCGGCCGTTGGCCAGCGCCGTGTGCGCCGTCTGCACCATGTAGGTCAGGGCGAAGCGCAGGAAGACCTCTTTCAGGCCCGGATGGCTCTTCATCAGGGCCGTCAGGTCCTCGGTCTCCACGCACTGCCCCGAGCCCGCGACCTGCACGAAGGTCTCGTGCGGCGAGCGGTCGTCGCCCATCACGATCGGCACCCCGGTCATCCCCTCGAACCCGACGAAGCCGGTCTCGATCCGCCGCTCCTGCTTGCCGCTGGCGACCACGGATATGAACCCGGAGTCGGGGAAGACGATCTGGCGGATCGGCTCGTTCGGTTGTTCGAGCACCTTTCCGGCCGGGAGGCGGATCGGGTGCAGGCAGGCCGTCAGAGCGGCGAGATCCCCTCGAGGTAATATCTTAAGTATATGGTTTCTGTAGATTCTGGATTGGTCCATGGGTCACTCTTCGGGCGCGCGCCCGACGCTTCCTGCGGGCCGGTCCGTCATGCGTCCGACCCAAATCAACGCTAGAAATGACGCTGAGGTCATTCCGATCCCTGACCAGGGCTAAAGCGTCCGATTAAGGTTGAGCTTTGGTCAAGCGAGTACGATAATGCACATTATGACGCATCTGACCTGTTCCCGCCGCTAACCTGCCGTTGTCGGGGCCGAACATTGTCCGGGGAGCTCCGTACTCGCGAGGAACGAACCGACAAAGTTAAGAATATCAGCAATCGGACTTGCGTTGGAGCGCAAGCCTCGGCATGAGGAGGCTTGTGCGGTGACGGTCGCAGACTGAAAGTGCGACCGTCCGGTACACTTCAAATTCTAGGCGTGTTCCAAAGGTACAGGGCGTGACCGAAGCGCAGTCTTCCATTCGCAACCATCTGCTGCGCCAGCTGCCGGCAGATGCCTTCGCGGCCATGGCGCCTCATCTGGAGCGTTCGGCATTGCCGGCGCGTTCGCCGGTGTTCGAGGCGGAACGGCCGATCGAGAGGGTCTGCTTCCCCGAAGCGGGCCTGATCTCCATCCTGGCGAAGTCTCGCAGCGGCGGGCGCATCGAGGCGGGCCTGATCGGTCCCGAAGGCGCGTGCGGCATGGCCGTGCTGCTGGCGGACGACCGCTCGCCCAACGAGGCGGTGGTGCAATGCCCGGGCCACGCGAGCTGGATCGGCGCCGACCGCCTCCGCACCCTCGTCAAGGCCATGCCCGAGCTGGAACGGGTCCTGCTGCGCTTCATCCATTCCTTCATGATCCAGACCTCGCACACGGCCCTGGCGGACGGGCGCGCGCGGCTGGACCAGCGACTGGCCCGCTGGCTGCTGATGGCGCAGGACCGCCTGGTGCGGCCGGAGCTGCCCCTGACCCACGAGCTGCTCGCCGGCATGCTGGGCGTGCGCCGCGCGGGCGTGACCGTGGCGCTCAACGGCCTCGAGCGCATGGGCGCGATCCGCATGAACCGCGGCGTGGTCACCGTGGCCGAGCGCACCCTGCTCGAAGGCGTCGCCGGCCCCTGGTACGGCGTCCCCGAACGCGAGTACCGCCGCCTCCTGGGCGAGCCGAACGCCCTCTGCCCCGTCGACTAGAGCAAACCCCGTTCAGACGGAACCGTCTGAACGGGGGTGATTTGCTCCAGATTCAAAGGTGTAGAGCCTGATCCACCGTTTGCATCTGTTCCGTGCAAACGGATCAGGCTCTAGGCACGCGAATCTGGACGCGACCTTTGGTCGGCGCCAGAACTGCGCGCGTTTCCCTCAAAGAGGAGGACGCGCATGGCAGACGACGAGGGACCGCAGGGGCCGGATTTCACAGCGGGTGTGCCGGCTTCGGACATAGCCGAGGGTGGGATGCTGGCCGGCCGCGTCGGCGAGGACGCGGTGCTGATCGCCCGCGTGGACGGAGCGCTGCACGCGATCGGGGCGGAGTGCACCCACTATCACGGCCCGCTTGCGCAGGGGCTCGTCAGGGATGGGACCGTGCGATGCCCCTGGCACCACGCCCGCTTCTGCCTCAGGACCGGCGAGGCGCTCGGCGCTCCGGCCATCGATCCGGTGGCCTGCTATGCGGTGGAAGAGACCGGCGGCAGGGTGTTCGTGAGGAACAGGCTCGAGCCCCCGCCCAAGCCGGCCAGTCCGCCCGGCGCGCCCAGGCGCGCGATCATCGTCGGCGCCGGCGCGGGCGGCTTCGCCGCGGCCGAGATGCTGCGGCGCAAGGGTTTCGCGGGCGAGCTGGTGATGTTCAGCGCCGACGCCGACGCCCCGTACGACCGGCCCAACTGCTCCAAGGACTTCCTGTCCGGCGACGCGCCGCCCGAGTGGATGCCGCTGCGCGATGAGGGCTTCTACGCGGCGCACGGGATCGACCTGCGCCTGGGGACGCGGGTGGAGAGCGTGGATCCGGCGGCGAGGATGCTCGTCCTGGAACGCGGCGAGACCCTTTCCTGGGACGCGCTGATCCTGGCGACCGGGGCGGAGCCGCGACGCCCGCCGGGCTTCCAGCCCAACGACGAGAACGTCTTCCTGCTGCGCAGCCTCGCCGACGCCAAGGCCCTCTCCGAGGCGGCGCAGAGGGCCAAGGTCGCCGTCGTCCTCGGCTCCAGCTTCATCGGCTTGGAGGCCGCCGCGGCGCTTCGCAAGCGCGGGCTGGAGGTGCATGTGGTCGCCCCCGAGCCCATCCCGTTCGAAAAGCTGCTGGGCGCGGAGGTCGGCCGCTGGGTCCAGCGCGTGCACGAGGAAAAGGGCGTCGTGTTCCACCTCGGGACGCAGGCGCGGGGGTACGCCTTGGGCCTGCTCAGCCTGGACGATGGGAGCTCCATGGGGGCCGATATCGTCGTGGTGGGCGTGGGCGTGACCCCGCGCGTCGCCCTGGCCGAGGCCGCCGGCCTCGCGGTCGACAACGGCGTGGTGGTGGACGATCGGCTGCGCGCCGCGCCTGGGATCTGGGCCGTCGGCGACATCGCCTGCTATCCCGATCCGATCAGCGGCCGGCGGATCCGGGTCGAGCATTGGGTCCACGCCCAGCGCCAGGGCCAGCACGCCGCGCGCGTGATCCTCGGCGAAGACCGGCCCTTCGCCGACCCGCCGTTCTTCTGGTCGGTCCACTACGACCAGACCCTCAACTGCGCCGGCCACGCCGACAGCTTCGATCCTCCGAAGACGGACGGTTCTCTCTCCGACTACAACGCGACCGTGCGCTACGAGAAGGACGGCCAACTCCGGGCCGTGGTCACCTTGGGCCGAGACATGGCGAGCCTCGAGGCCGAGGCGACGTTCGAGGACTCTGGGGGGTGAGACTGGCGCAAGGTCGCCCCGGCGCGCCCTCGACATCATCCCGGAGCACGCCTCCTGTCGGAATGCGGGCGGTTCGATCGTCCTAGGGTCGATGTGGTGGCGAAGCCGTCGCGGGCGGCTTGATGATCGAGGGGTCGAAATCGATGGGGTACGGGATGTCGACGGATCGCGGGGTGTCGACTTGGCGACCTGAGCGGATGTCAGACAATCGCTCGCCGCGATGGCTCGTTGTGATGAGATACGCCTCTGCGCTCTGCGCGGCATTGCTCTGCGCATCTTTCGCGCACGCAGCAGATTACCCGAAAATGGCTCCGCTCGAACAATACTTGATGGATCGCCCTGCCGAGATCGCGCTGGCGAAGAGCGCTGCGCCGCCCTCGATCGCAGACAAGGCGACTGTGCTGGTGCTCACGCGTCACGGCTATGTCACCGCCGTGAAGGGCGACAACGGATTTGTTTGTGCTGTGGAGCGGGCGTGGATGTCGCAATACGAGTTCCCAGGGTTCTGGAATCCCCGCATGCGCGGGCCGCTTTGCTACAATCCGCCCGCTGTGCGTTCGATCCTGCCCTACACGATCAAGCGTACCGAGCTTGTGTTGGACGGACGCTCGAAGCCCCAGATGATCGCAGCGATCAGGACTGGCATCGAAACGCATGCGCTGCCACGGCTCGAGGCCGGCGCGCTGACCTACATGATGTCGAAGCAGGGCTATCTGAATGACGACGCGCGCAACTGGGCGCCGCATCTCATGTTCTATTTCCCGCGCTCGGCCGGCGCGACGTGGGGCGCAGACCTGCCTGGCGCCCCGCCAATGCTGAACCCGCAGTTTCAGAGCTCGCCGGAGGCAATCAGCGTGCTGATGGTGCCGGTGACGCATTGGTCCGATGGCGCGCCCGCGCCCGTCATGAAGTGAATGACAGCGCCCGAAGGCGCACTCGCCCCTCACGCCGCCGCCAGCGCCCCAAACCGCCCGTTGTTGTAGTCCTCGATCGCCCGCCGGATCTCCGCCTCGCTGTTCATCACGAACGGGCCGTAGCCGACGATCGGCTCGTCGATCGGCTCTCCGGTCAGGACCAGCAGGGTCGCCTGCGCGTCGGCCGTCACGACGACGTCCTCGCCCGTGCGGCTCAGCAGCAGCATCTGCGCCGCGCCGGCCGTGTGTTCGCCGTTGGCGGTGACCTGGCCCGACAGCGCCACGATCATCGCCGTATGGCCCGCGGGCAGGGGCAGGCGCGCCTCGGCGCCCGCCTTCAGCCGCACGTCCCAGACGTTCACGGGCGTGAAGGTGCGGGCCGGTCCCGCCGTCTCGCCGAAGCGGCCGGCGATGATCCGCGCCACGCCGGCGCCGCCTGCGAGGTCCACGGTCGGAGTGTCCCCGGCCAGGATCGACTGGTAGCCGGGGCGGGTCATCTTGTCCTTCGCCGGCAGGTTGACCCAGAGCTGGACCATCTGCATCGGCCCGCCCCGGCGCGCGAAGGCCTCGGAGTGGAACTCGTCGTGGATGATCCCGGCGCCGGCCGTCATCCATTGCACGTCGCCCGGGCCGATCACCCCGCCGCCGCCGCTGGAATCGCGATGCTCGACTTCGCCCTCATAGACGATGGTCACCGTCTCGAAGCCGCGATGGGGATGGCGGCCCACGCCGCGGCGCCCGGCGGTCGGGGGGAACGCGTGCGGCGCGGCGTAGTCGAGCAGCAGGAACGGGCTGACCTCGCGCCCCAGCCCGTCGTACGAGAACAGCGAGCGCACGGGAAAGCCGTCTCCGACCCAGTGGCCGGACTCATTGCCGTAGCGTCCAAGGACCGTTTTCATCCACCGCCTCCGAAGCGATCACGGGCGATCGCGTTGGGGCGATATGCGCCCGGAACGACGCCGCGTCAGGGTGGGGACGAGCGCCGCAGCGTTCCGCTGGCGGGACGATGCGAAGATTGCTGTCCGCCTTCCCAGGAGAGGAAGGAGAGCGCCGCTCCCAAAGATCGCTCTACAGGATCAATACGGCTTCATGATCTGGCGAACTCCAGCAGCGGTTCAATGACCTCGCGATCGGCCGACCTGAGCGCCTCGATGTAGCGTTTCCGCACCTGTGCGGTGGCGATCAAGTTGCCGCTGCCCCACGTGAAGCGGGGTTGGCCAAGCCGCGTTATGAGGAGATCGGCGGCGAGGCGAGAGAGGCGGCCGTTGCCGTTCGGGAACGGGTGAATCCACACGAGACGGCGATGAAAGCGCACCGCAATCTCGTCAGGCGCCAAGCTCCCATGCTCGGCCTGATAGCGCGTGTCGCCGATGAGCTGGTGGAGGTCTGGCCCTACCCGCCAAGGCTCGACGCCGATGTTTCGCGGCGTGGTGCGGAATTGGCCCGCCCAGCGCCACACATCGCGGAACATGCGGTGATGCAGGCGGCATAGGAGTGCCTCGTCGAGCACGTCGCGTCGCCTCTGGAACGCCCATTGATATGCCGCGTCGACACCCATCTGCTCCACCTCATTGAGGTGGGCGCGCTCGGCCATGAAGGCAGGAATCAGGTCTTTGCGTTCCTCCGGCGTCAGCGGGGTTGCGGCGTCGTCTTCGGCGTCGACTAGCGGGTCTCTCACGCGTCATCCCACAGTCGGCGAAGATCACCCTTGAGGAAATCCTCGATCAGGCGCTCGCGCTCTCGTTTCAGAGCGGCCTTCGTGAGTGCCTGCGCCTCGAGCTTCATCGTGTGGTGCGTTCGTCGAAGCTGTTCGTCTGCCAGCTGTTCGGCGCGCGCCTTAAGGCGCTTTTCGAGCGTCGACGTCGGCAGGAGCGCGTAGACCAGTTCGCAATCGAGGGCTTCCGCAGTTTGGCGGAGCGTCCTGAGCGTGACCGCGTCGTTGGCTTCGGCCTTTTCGATCGCCACGATGCGCGGTTGAGACACGCCTGCCCGCTTCGCGAGCTGCGCCGTCGTCATGCCAAGGCTCTCGCGGACTAGCCTGATCCAACTCCCGGACCGAAGGTTGAGGATGTTGATTTTGCGCAGGGGGGCGAGCTCCTCGTCAATCAGGAGCCGGGCCAACTGCTGCATGGGCTTTGGAAGGGGTTTAGAACGCATATGTTATCACCGCCGATCTGGGTGATAATTTTTGCATTATCAAACGTCAATGAATAAATAATGTATATATTATTAGCTAGCCCGGCGAGCACGTGCTCTTGCCTCGCCACTCCAGGCACTCTCTGGCGTGCGCCAACGCGCCCAATCCAGCCGCAACGGCGCAACGCATGAGCCACGCGCTGCGCCGCTTCCTCGGGGCCTGTGCGGCCGCCAGACTGGTTGCCTGGCCGTCAGGGCTCTTAGACGCTCGCCAGCGCCGGGACGCGATAGCGCTCAGCCGGCTGGGCGTTGCCGAAGCCCGTGCGCATCGCCTGGCGGGCGGCGTCAAAGGCGCTCCACTGCGCCGCATCGGGCAGCGGCGGGATGGTGACGCTCTCGCGGCGGTCGAAGCCGACCAGCGCGGCGTCCACCAGGTCGCCGACGTCCATCACGCCCGGGATGGTGTTCACGTCGCGGCCTGAGCGTTCCCAGATCTCGGTGCGCGTGGCCGCCGGCAGCACGGCCTGGACATAGACGCCCTTGGGTCCCAGCTCGAACGCCAGCGCCTGCGACAGGTAGAGCACGAAAGCCTTGGTCGCGCCGTAGACCGCCATGCCGTATTCGGGCGCCAGCCCGACCACCGAGGCGATGTTGACGATGGCGCCGTCGCCCGCCGCGGCGAGGCGAGGGGCGATGGCGGCGGCAAGCCGGGTGACCGCCGTGACGTTGAGGCCGATCAGCCGGCCCATATCCTCGGGCGACTGGTTGGCGAAGCCGTCGGGCAAGGACGCCCCGGCGTTGTTGATCAGCGCGCCGATCCGCGCGTCGTCCTGCAGGCGCGCCTCGATGCGTTCGAGGTCGGCGAGATCAGTGAGATCGGCTCGCACGACGTCTGCCGCGACGCCGACGTCCCGTCGCAGGCGCTCGGCGAACGCCTCCATCCGCGCTTCGTCCCGGGCGACGAGAACGAGGTCGTGGCCGCGCGCGGCGAACCGCTCCGCGTAGACCTGGCCGATGCCGCTCGAGGCGCCGGTGACGAGGACGGTTGGAAGATGGCTCATGGCTGCGCTCCTAATCATGATATCCATCATGATTGTGCAAACATGATGATCATCATATATCCTGTCAAGGGAGGAATTTTGAGATGAAGGTCACTCGCGAGCAGGCGGCGGAGAACCGCGCGCACATCCTGGAGGCGGCCGGACGCCTGTTCCGTGAGCGTGGCTTCGAGGGCGTGAGCCTCGCCGAGGTGATGCATGCCGCCGGCCTCACCCACGGAGGCTTCTATGGTCACTTCAAGTCGAAGGA
>DATBEN010000046.1:0-11047 GCA_036276055.1 Caulobacteraceae bacterium | reverse complement strand
AGAAGGCTTCGACCCCCGCGTAACCAACGCGCGGACCCCATCGAAGTGAGAACCGCCTGCGTGCAGCCCGCGACACCCCGGCCCAAGAGGAGACGCCATGATCCGGTTCTATTTCCACCCGACGCCCAATCCCGCGAAGGTCGCGCTCTTCCTGGAAGAGATCAGTCTGCCTTATGAGGTGATCCCGGTCGACACCAGCAAGGGCGAGCAACACGGGGCCGCCTTCCGCGCCATCAACCCAAACGGCAAGACGCCTGCGATCGTCGACACGGATGGGCCGGGTGGCAAGGAGGCGCGGGTCTTCGATTCCACGGCGATCCTGCTCTACCTCGCCGAGAAGACGGGCAAGTTGCTGGGCCAGCCGGGGGACCGTCCGGAGCTCCTGTCCTGGCTGCTCTTTATCGCTTCCGGCCTCGGGCCGTTCTCGGGCCAGTCCGTGCACTTCCAGTTCGTCGCGCCGGCAGGCAACGACTACGGCGCGAACCGCTACCGCCGGGAGGCCGAGCGCCACTACCAGGTGCTCAACGATCACCTGCAGGGCCGGCAGTACATCCTCGGCGACACCTACACGATCGCCGATATCTCGGCCTGGGGCTGGCTCGATTTCGCTTCGCGCGTGCGCAAAGGCGCCGAGGATCCTCTGGCGCCCTTCCCCAACCTCAAGCGTCTGTTCGAGACGGTCGACGCGCGTCCGGCGGTCGCCCGGGCGCGCGCCGTCGGCAAGGGCCATCCGTTCAAGAGGGACTTCGACGAGGAGACCAGGCGCGCGCTCTTCCCATCCAACTACCCGTCGGCCGCCTAAAGGAGGGATCGCCATGAAGCTGAAAGACAAGCGCGTCCTTATCACCGGCGGCTCGAGCGGCATCGGCCTCGCCCTCGCCCACGTTCTTCTTTCCAAGGGCGCCAGGGTCGTGGTGACCGGCCGACGCCAGGACGTCCTGGCGTCGGCGGTGGCCGAGTTGGAGGCCGGCGGCGGCGAGGTCTGGGGCGTCACGGCGGACGTCAGCACGACGCAGGGCCGCGCCGCGTCCTTGCGACAGACGCTCGACGCGCTGGGCGGCCTCGACATCCTCGTCAACAATGCCGGCGGCGTCCGCGCCGGCCGGCTCGAGGCCACCTCGGAAGCCGAGATCGAGGCCATGGTGGCGGTCGACCTCCTGGCTCCGATCCTGCTCACGCGCGCGGCCCTGCCGGCGCTCCGGGCCAGCGGCGATGCCGTGATCGTCAATGTCGCTTCCGGAATCGCCCTGGTCGGCGCGCCCTTCTACACGACCTATGCGGGGGTGAAGGCCGGCCTCGCCCGGTTTGGCGAGGCGCTGCGGCGCGAGCTCAAGGGCGAGGGCGTCCATGTGCTGACCGCCTATCCCCGCGGCACGGACACGCCGATGATGAAGTCGAACCGGGCGGGACCGGAACTCGGCTTCGGGCGCGAGCCCGCATCCGACGTCGCCAATGCGATCGTCGAGGGCATCGAGGCCGGCGCCTTTGAAGTGTTCCGGGGCGGCGAAGCCCAGGCCAAGATGATCGCGGCGAACCGCGAAAATCCGCAGGCGGTCGATGAGCGGTTCCTCGGGCTGAAGCCGGCGCTGGAAGCCGCGGTCAGGGACCATTCGGCGCTCTGACGGCGCTTGCGAGCATGGAGATCAAATCAAAGGAAACAACGCAAATGATCGAGCTCTATTACTGGCCGACGCCGAACGGCCACAAGATCACGATGTTCCTCGAGGAAGCCGGGCTGGACTACACGATCCATCCGGTCAACATCAGCGCGGGCGACCAGTTCAAGCCGGAGTTCCTGGAGTTCTCGCCGAACAACCGCATGCCCGCCATAATCGACCGCGCGCCGGCGGACGGCGACGAGGCGATCACCGTGTTCGAGTCCGGCGCCATCCTGCTCTATCTCGCCGAAAAGACCGGCCGGTTCCTGCCGAGCGATGTGCGTGGCCGCAAGACCGTGGCGGAGTGGCTGTTCTGGCAGATGGGCGGCCTTGGTCCCATGGCCGGGCAGAACCATCACTTCGGCCTCTACGCGCCCGAGAAGATCCCTTACGCGATTACCCGCTACGTGAATGAGACGAACCGGCTCTACGGCGTCATGGATCGCCGTCTCGCACGGCGGCCCTACCTAGCCGGGCCGGACTACAGCATCGCCGACATGGCGGCCTATCCCTGGGTCGTACCCTGGAAGCGGCAGCAGCAGACCCTCGACGACTTCGCCAACCTGCGCCGCTGGTTCGCCACCATCCGAGAACGCCCCGCGACGCAGCGCGCCTATGCCAAGGGCGCGCCCTTCTCGGCGCAGCCGGCCGTGACGGAAGAGGGCAAGAAGCTCCTGTTCGGCCAGACGGCCGCCACCGCCGCCCAGGCGCCTGGAGCAGGCCCCGTTCAGACGGAACCGTCTGAACGGGGATAATTTGCTCTAGATTCAAAGGTGTAGAGCCCGATTCAGTGTTTGCATCTGTTCCGTGCAAACGCATCAGGCTCTGGACTGATCAGAAGCGCTCCTTTTTCAGCCGGGCGGCGAGAAACTCGATGAAGAGCTGAGTCTTGGCCGGCAGAAGGCGCGTGGCAGGCCACACGGCGTGCATCGGCAGGCGCGGCGGCTCGAAGGGCTCCAGGACGAGCTCGACCGCGCCGCTGTCGACGAGCGAAAGCACCTGCCACAGGGGCGCATTGGCTATCCCCAGCCCTTCGACCGCCGCCTCGATGGTCGCGGGCGAACCGCTCGCGCGAAACCGCCCGGCGACCTTCACGACCACGGGCCGCCCATCGACGAGAAACGACCACGCGGCGCCCTCCTGCGCCGCGGTGCGGACGATGCATTCGTGCTGGGCGAGGTCCTCCGGCGCTTCAGGCCGTCCGCGTCTGGCGAAATAACCCGGAGCCGCGAAAACGACGCGACGGAAGTTGGCGAGGCGCCTGGCCTTGAGGCTCGAGTCGGGAAGCTCGCCGGTGCGAATGCCGAGATCGAATCCCCGATCGACGAGATCGACGTAGCCGTCCGACATGTCGAGCTCGACGTCGACCTTGGGGTGCAGCTCGAGGAACGCACGCACCGCGGGCACGATGTGGATCGGAGCCAATCCCGTCGAGGTGGTGATGCGCAGAAGTCCGCTCGGCTCGGCGTGACGGTTCAACGCCTCACGTTTTGCGGCCTCGATCTCAGAAAGCGCCGCGCCGACACGGCGATGAAAGACCAGACCTGCCTCGGTGGCGACCGAACGGCGGGTCGTGCGCGCAATGAGCTCGACCCCGAGCTCGCTTTCGAGCGCCGAAAGCGAACGACTGACCGACTGCAGCGACCGTCCGAGTTGCCGCGCTGCGGCCGTGAGGCTTCCTTTTTCCGCGACGGCCACGAAGGCCTGCAGATCCTCTAGCCGCTGCATGCGCCATTCTCCTGTTCAGCGGGAGAATGTGTTGCACTTGGTCGCCGTTCTCTCAAGACGTGGAGGGCTCTACCTTGCTGTCTGTGAATTGAAGCCTCGAAGGAGGGCATCATGAGCGGCGAAGTGAACGTTGCAGTTGTCACCGGCGCCTCGCAAGGTATAGGCGAAGCTCTCGTGAAGGCGTATCGCACGCTGAACTACCGCGTGGTCGCGACTTCGCGTTCTATCAAGCCGTCTGACGACGAGAACATACTGACGATCGCAGGCGACATTTCCGACCGATCGACGGCGGAGCGCGTAGTCTCTGAAGCCATCTCGCGGTTCGGGCGTATCGATACGCTCATCAACAACGCTGGTATCTTTATCGCCAAGCCGTTCACAAAATACACCCAAGCCGACTACGCGGCGCTCATCGGCGTGAACCTCACGGGTTTCTTCCACATCACGCAGTTGGCCATCGCGGAGATGGAGAAGCGTCAGAGCGGCCATGTCGTGCAGATCACGACGAGTCTGCTCGATCACGCGAACTCGAATGTCCCCTCCGTCCTCGCGTCGCTGACCAAAGGCGGTCTGGCTTCGGCGACGAAATCCCTGGCGATCGAATACGCCAGCCGCGGCATCCGCGTGAATGCGGTCGCGCCCGGCGTCATCAAGACGCCCATGCATCCTGTCGAAACGCACGCGATGCTCGCGGCCATGCATCCGCTCGGACGCATGGGCGAGGTCTCCGACATCGTCGGAGCGATCCTCTATCTCGAATCCGCCGGGTTCGTGACGGGCGAAACCATCCACGTCGATGGCGGCCAGGCGGCCGGTCACTGAGGCCCCCAGCACTCTTGGAAAGGAACGAACCATGCCGCACGCCGGGAAGGTTATCTACACCGCTAAGGTTCACACAACCGGAGGCCGTGAAGGAGCCTCGCGCAGCAGCGACGGGCGCCTCGAGGTCAAGCTTTCACGGCCTGGCGGGCCCGGAAGCGGGTCCAATCCGGACCAATTGTTCGCGGCCGGCTGGTCGGCCTGCTTCGAGAGCGTGATGGCGACACCAGGATGATCATTGGCCTGTCGATATAGAGCGTCGATCGGTGTCATTGTCTCTTCCCTTGCAATTCCAGCCACCGCCAACGCCCCGGCGCCGAGCCTTAGAGCGTAAGCGCTCAAGTATCTAGCGAAAATCTTCGAGATGAACCCAATACTGTCTTCAACCGGTTGATAGCACCGCAAAGGCCTGACACGATGGGAGATAGAACCGTCGCAAAAATCATCAAAGCCTCTATGGCCGTTTGAGAAAATATCTATAGCCACTTCGGAATCTTCTGACTTCTGGTCCGCGATAATTCACCGGCATGTAGGCTTTCAGTGTGCGCCCGTAGAATCCTAGTTACTATGGCGACCCTCGCCACGGACTGCGCTGCTAGACAGCGATGGCGGCCAACTTGTCCAAGGCGCCGCAGGCCCGCCCGGCGGCCGTGAATTCGTGTCGTCGGCTTGGTATTGGTCAGGTATCGCTTGCGGCGGCGGCGCGAATAACGTTGACCACGTTCCGCAGATAAGCGGCTTCGCTATGATTTGTTTGGTAGGACGATCGCGCGCCTCTCTGCAGGCGCTCATACAGCTCGCGATCCTGCCTCAACCGCTGAATCGCTTCGCGCAAAGCGCCGGGTGATCCGCCATCGACCAGCAACCCGTTCACCCCATCCTGGACGTAGTCTCCGGTCGTGACTGTCCTGGTGATGATCAAAGGCTTCGCAAAAGCCATCGCCCCGACCAACACCATCTGTCCTGCGCTGATACTCGCCGCAGTCGCCGCCAGAGGAATAACAACGGCGTCACAGCGGCGTAGTTCGTCAAGATATGTGTCGCCATAGCACTCCCGCAACACACGCAGGTTGCTCGCCTCACCGATGTCCTGGAGCATTTCCTGCTGATCGCAGGCGATCGTCGCTTCGACGTCTTCTCCGGTGATCGCCGCAACGAAAGTCCGATAGTCACGGCCGGATCTCCCGATGGAAAACACCCGGAACGGGCGGCCCTCCCACGAAGCGTCGCCTTTCTGCAGCGAAACATCTTCAGACCCGACGAAATAGCCGCCCCAAAGCACAAACGTGAATTTGTCGGCGCATCTTGCAAATTGGTCCCCATAGTTGCGCACTTCAATTCGCGAGTGGCATATTAAGGTGTCGCACATCAAGACAATTAGGTTATAGTAGAAGTGCCTAACCCATCTGTATATTGACGACCTTCGTTCGGTGTATATGAACGTAGAAAATACAACCCTGGGACTCTTTCGTCCGAGGAGCGCCTTGACCAACGAAAATACGATCACTTCCACATCCGATTGCACAACGGCCACGCTTGGACGCTTCGCGCTCAACACCATGGATCTCATCGCTGAGCGAATGGCGTAACAGATCAGTCTGGGATAACCCTCCGTCACGATCTTAATGCGGCTGTCAAAATGGAATCGCACGACTCCGCCGAAGATGCGCGCAGAAGGGCAGATTTTCTTCAATTCTGCCCAGAACGGAGTGTTCTCTGGGGTGTTAGAGTATTTGACGAAGAAGTCGATCGACGTCTCTGGGGCGTTCGCTTCACTCATAACCACGCACCGGCCATTTCACAGAACATCGAGAGGGACAGTTTGAAATCCATGATGGGCATCTCGTCGCTACTCCCACCGATGTCGGCCAATTGCTCGATCCCGAGGATATAGGACGCTGACTGTCGGTTCCGTCTCAAATGGAATCTCGTCTGCGCGGCGCGTGGTCGAGCGTACAAGTGGGAAGCCTCCCCACGCGCTTCCGATTCCGAGGCGGCCGCCAGCCCGACGTGCTGATCGAGGCCGGCCATGTCGGCCTGTGCTTCAAGGCGGCGGTGAATTCGGGGTGAATTCGGCGACGAGGTCGTTGCCGTCGCCGGGGAAGGGTCGGCGCACGCGGATCGGCGACAAATGGAGCGTGCTCGCGATCATGCAGCTCGCCGACGGCCCGCGGCGCTTCAAAGAGTTGAAGCGAATGATCGGCGGCATCTCGCAACGGATGCTGACGCTCACACTGCGCGGCCTGGAGCGCGACGGACACATCACACGGACTGTGTTTCCGACCATCCCGCCGCGCGTCGATTATGAACTCACCGAGCTTGGCCGAGGATTGAGCCGTGCTAGCTTCATGTGCTGAATACATTAATCAGTGCAGCCGGACTGGCGACAGGGCGCGCATCGGACTTCATGAAGGATCTCTTCTCCCTCAGGCTCTACACGCGCGTCGCCCGCCTGGGCAGCTTCTCGGCGGCGGCGCGCGAATGTGGCCTCTCCCAGCCCCAGGCCTCGCGCATCGTCGCCGACCTCGAAGCCGAGCTCGGGGTCCGACTGCTGTCGCGCACCACGCGCGCCGTGGTGCTCACCGAAGCCGGCGGCGAGTTCCTGGCCCGGATCGAGCCCATCCTGGCGGCGCTGGACGAAGCAGAGCACAGCGTCCGTGAGGGCGGCGAGCTGCGCGGACTGGTCAGGATGAGCATGCCGACGAGCTTCGGCATCCGCGACGTCATCCCCCGCCTTGCCGCGTTCGCCGAGCGCCACCCGAACCTGCATCTCCAAATTCAGCTCGGCGACAGGCGGCAGGACCTCATCAGGGACGCGGTGGACGTCGCCATACGGCTCGGCCGGCTGCCCGACTCCACGGCCACCGCGAAGCTCATCGCGACGATCCCGCGCGTCGTCGTCGCCTCGCCCGACTATCTGGCCCGGTACGGCGCTCCCGAGACACCCGAAGACCTTGTCCGTCATCGGATCGTCGGGGGGTCGGCGGCCGCAGTCCCGGCGGCATGGAAGTTCCGCAAGGACGGCCAGGAGCGTGACATCAAGCTGGAACCGCATTTCTCGACCGACGAGAACGAGGGCGCCATCGCGGCTGCGGCGGCAGGTTTCGGCGTCACCTCGACGAGCGGTTGGGCCTGTCGGCGTGAAATGGAGAGCGGGGCCCTGGTCCGATTGCTTCGCGACTGGACGTTGGCCCGCATTCCCGTCCACGCCTATTTCCCGATGGGACGGGCGACCCGCGCCGCGGCGCGCGCGGCCATCGAACACCTCACAGCCGCCTTCGAGCGTGAGCCGAACGCCGAGCCGATCTGAGGCGGGCAGGCGTCGATACGCCTGGATTGATGCGATCCATGCATAGGAGTTAGCGGGAGCCCGCGGCTACCGACCTCGGCGAACGCGAACGATCTACGCCCTCACCAGACACCGAGGTGAAGGCCTCCCACCATGTCCCGCACCGTCCGCATCCACGAATTCGGCGACGCCGAAGTTCTGCGCATCGAGGACGTCGAAATTGGAACGCCCGCTTCGGGCGAGATCCGCCTGCGCATCCACGCCATCGGCCTCAATCGCACCGAGATCACGCTGCGCTCAGGCCGCTCGCCCGCAAGACCGGCGCTGCCGACGGGGATCGGCTTCGAGGCGGCGGGAGTCGTCGAGGCGCTCGGCCCCGACGTCGCCGGCGTCTGCGTCGGCGACCGGGTCGCCCTCGTGCCGGCTTACGGCGCCGCGCAATACGCCCTCTACGGAGAGGCCGCCTTCGCGCCGGCCCGCTCCCTGGTTCCGATCCCGGATCACGTGAGCTTCGCCGAGGCGGCGGCCACCTGGGCGGCCTATGGCACGGCATGGGGCGGCCTGGTCGCCGTCGGAGCCCTCGCGGCCGGCCAGACGGTGCTCATCTCCGCCGCCTCGAGCAGCGTGGGCCTTGCCGCGATCCAGATCACCAATCGGCTCGGCGCGCGTCCGGTGGCGCTGACCCGCACATCGTCGAAAGCCGATGCGCTCCGCCGCCTGGGCGCCTCGGCCGTCGTCGCGAGCACCGAGGAGGACGTCGTCGACGAGGTCAAAGGCCTCACCGGCGGCAAGGGCGCCGAACTGGTCTTCGATCCGGTCGGCGGCCCACAGTTCGCGACGCTCGCCAAGGCGGCGGCGTCCAGCGGCGTGCTGGTTCTCTACGGCGCCCTCGATCCTCGGCCGACGATCGTGCCGCCGTTCGACATCTTCGCGCGCGACCTGACCGTTCGCGGCCTCGCGCTCCCAGCGCTTGCCCGCGACGACGCCAGGCTAGCCGCGCTCAAGCAGTTCGTGGGTGGCGGGCTCGCCGACGGCGCCTTCCGCCCGACGATCGCGCGGACCTTCCCCTTCGACCAGATCGCCGACGCCCACCGCTTCATCGAGAAGGGCGAGCAGGTCGGCAAGGTCGTCGTGACCCTCTGATCCCTGGTTTCGAGGCGCCTGTCATGTCCAACCAACCCCTCTTCACCCCCCACCGCATGGGCGACCTCGACCTGCCCAACCGGATCGTGATGGCGCCGCTCACCCGCATGCGGGCGCGGTCGCACGATCACGTCCCGACCGCCCTGCAGGCCGAGTACTATGCCCAGCGCGCCGCGGCGGGCCTGATCGTGACGGAAGCGACCGCGATCAGCCCGGACGGGTTCGGCTGGGCCGACACGCCGGGCCTGTGGGCGCAGGAGCAGATTCGCGGCTGGCGGCGCGTCACCGACGCTGTCCACGCCGCCAGCGGGCGCATCATCGCGCAGCTCTGGCACATGGGCGCCATGTCCCACCCCGATCTGCGGGGCGGCGCGGCGCCGCTGTCGGCCTCCGACGTCAATCTGGAGCAGTGGTCCGTGACCGCGGCAGGCCGCGTCCCGACGGTGACGCCGCGGCCGATGAGCCGGGACGAGATCCGCCAGACCGCCGCCGACTATGCCCGCGCAGCGCGCAACGCGATGGAGGCCGGCTTCGACGGCGTGCAGATCCTGGCCAACTACCTCTATCTGCTGGCGCAGTTCCTCAACAAGGCGACCAACCGCCGGACGGACGACTACGGCGGCGGGATCGAGCAGCGCGCCCGGATCCTGTTCGAAGTGGTCGAGGCCGTCCTCGACGAGGTCGAGCCCTCGCGCGTCGGCGTGAAGATCAGCCCGATGCACGAGACCGGCCCGTTCGCCGCCAATGACGAGACCCTGCCGATCGCCGAGTACGCCATCCGCGAGCTGAGCGGCTATGGCCTGTCGCACCTGCTGCTGATGGGAAACACCACCGACTTCACCGGCACGCCGCTCGAACCACTGACGGGTGACGGGATGTTCCGTCATTTCCGACCGATCTTCCGTGGGACCTTGATCGCCAACACCCAGATGGATGCGGAACGCGGCAACCGCCTGGTCGCCGAAGGGCTCGCCGATCTCGCGGCGTTCGGCCGGCCCTTCATCGCCAATCCCGACCTGGTCGAACGCCTCCAGACCGGCGCGCCGCTCGCCGAAGTCGACTGGGACACGGTCTATGCGTCCGGCCCCGAGGGTTATTCCGATTACCCGGCCCTGCAGCCGGTCAGTCTCTGAAGACCCACCGTGCAATCCGAAAACCTAAGGAGACCTCACATGTCCAGGACCACGCCGGAACAGAACAAAGCGCTCGTCCTGAAAGCTTTCGACACACTCTTCAATAAGCGCGACTACGCCGCCGCAGAACCCTATTGGTCCGAGCGCTACATCCAGCACAGCGCCCACATCGCGCCCGGCCGTGACGGGCTGTTCAATCTGATCCGCAGCCTGCCGGACGGCTTGCGCTACGAGAGCCAGCTCATCGTCGCCGAGGGCGACTACGTGATCGCGCATGGCCGGTTCTCTGGCAGCGGGCGTCCCGCCGCCTGGATCGCCGCCGATGTCGTCCGCTTCGAAGACGGCAAGCTCGCCGAGCACTGGGACATCCTGCAGGACGAGGCGACCCAGTCCGAATCCGTCAGTGGTCTGCCGATGTTCGGCGACCGCTTCCCCACCTGATCCTCCAAGCCGACCCCTTGAGGAGTCGAACCATGAAACTCACAGGCAACACCATCTTCATCACCGGCGGAGGCTCGGGCATCGGCCGCGGCCTTGCCGAGGCGTTCCACGGGCTCGGCAACAAAGTGATCGTCTCCGGCCGACGCCGCGCCAACCTCGACGAGGTCGTCGCCGCCAACCCCGGCATGGCCGCCATCGAGCTCGACATCGCCGATCCCGCCAGCATCGACCGCGCGGCGGGCCGGCTGATCGCCGACCACCCCCGCCTCAACGTCCTGATCAACAACGCCGGGATCATGTTCCCGGATCGGGCAGCCGGGCGGATCGACGACAGGTTGCTGGTCGACACCGTCACCACCAACCTGATGGGTCCGATCCGCATGACGTCGGCCCTGATCGAGCACCTGAAGGGCAAGGACGACGCGATCGTCGCCTACACGAGCTCGGTCCTGGGCTTCGTTCCGATGGCCGTCACGGCGGTCTATTCCGCGACCAAGGCGGCGCTTCACTCCTACGCGCTCTCGCAGCGCTTCCTGCTCAGAGACGCGGGCGTGCGCGTGCTCGAAATCACCCCGCCCTGGGTGCGCACCGACCTCATGAACAGCCGCGAGGCCGAGTTGGCGATGCCGCTCGATCAGTTCATTGCGGAGACCATGTCCGTGCTCGCTACCGACGCTGACGAGATCGTCGTGGAAGGCGCCAGGACATTCCGCGCCAACGTCGGCCCGAACGAGCACGCGCTCGTCAACGGCTTCAACCAGGACATGATCGCGCGCTTCACGCCCGCCTGAATCTGCGGGCGCGATGTCGCTGATCGCATAGACTAGCTCGTTTCG
>DATBEN010000045.1:0-24414 GCA_036276055.1 Caulobacteraceae bacterium | reverse complement strand
TACCTCGTGGCCGAAAAGATCCTCGACGCCGCCCGCGAGACGGGCGCGCAGGCGATCCATCCAGGCTTCGGCTTCCTCTCCGAGCGGGCGTCTTTCGCCACCGCATGCGCGGAGGCCGGGATCGTCTTCATCGGCCCCAATTCCCACGCCATCGACGCCATGGGCGACAAGATCGCCTCCAAGCGCTTTGCCGCCGACGCGGGCATCTCGATCGTGCCCGGCCACATCGGCGAGATCGACGACGTCGACCACGCGGTGCGCATCGCCGAGGGCATCGGCTACCCGGTGATGATCAAGGCCTCGGCCGGCGGCGGGGGCAAGGGTATCCGCATCGCCGCCAATCGCCGCGAGGTGGAGGAGGGCTTCCCGGCCGTGCGCGCCGAGGCCAAGGGCGCCTTCGGCGACGACCGCATCTTCATCGAGAAGTTTATCGTCAATCCGCGCCACATCGAGATTCAGGTGCTGGGCGACAAGCACGGCAATGTGGTCCACCTGTTCGAGCGCGAGTGCTCGATCCAGCGGCGCAACCAGAAGGTGATCGAGGAGGCGCCCTCGCCCCTGCTCGACGAGGCCACCCGGGCGGCCATGGGCGCCCAGGCCGTCGCCCTGGCGAGGGCCGTGAACTATGACTCCGCGGGCACCGTCGAGTTCGTCGCGGGCCAGGACAAGTCATTCTATTTCCTCGAGATGAACACCCGCCTGCAGGTCGAGCATCCGGTCACCGAGTTGATCACCGGCGTCGACCTGGTCGAGCAGATGATTCGGGTGGCCTACGGCCAGCAGCTGACGATCAAGCAGGAGGATCTCTCGATCCACGGCTGGGCGATCGAGAGCCGGATCTACGCCGAGGATCCCTACCGCAAGTTCCTGCCCTCCATCGGCCGACTGATCCGCTACGCCCCGCCGCAGGAAGGCGAGCGTGGCGGCTATGTGGTGCGCAACGAGACGGGCGTGCGCGAGGGCGACGAGATCTCCACCTTCTACGATCCGATGATCGCCAAGCTGTGCGCCTGGGCGCCCGACCGCGCCGGCGCCATCGGCGGCATGGCCCGGGCCCTGGAGGACCTGCACATCGAGGGGCCGGCGCACAACACGCCCTTCCTCTCGGCGGTGATGGACCAGCCCCGCTTCGCCTCCGGCGCCCTCTCCACCAACTACATCCCCACTGTCTTCCCCGAAGGCTTCCATGGCCTGGAGCCCGAGCCCTGGCAGGCGGACATCATCCTGGCCGTCGCGGCGGCCGCCCACCGGATGCTGGCGTGGCGCGCCAATGCGACGGCGAGCCCTCTAAGGCGCTGCGCCCTTCGGCGCGACTGGGTGGTCGTGGCCGGCGGCCGGCGGCGCGAGGTGGAGGTGGGCGAGGTCGACGGCGCCCTCGAGATCGGCCTTCCCGCGGAAGGCCGGACCTTGCGCCTGGAGGTCATCGACTGGCGCCCCGGCGATCCGCAGTTCCGCGGCAGCCTGGACGGCCGCGACTTCACCGCCACCATTGCCCCGGCGGCCGAGGGATTCGACATCCGCTTCCGGGCCGTGCGCCAGCGCGTCCTGGTCCTCACCCCGGTCTCGGCCGACCTGCACCAGCGCCTGCCGGTCAGGCCGCCGCCCGACACCTCCCGCCAGATCCTCTCGCCGATGCCCGGCCTGGTGGTCTCGGTCGAGGCCAAGCAGGGCGAGGAGGTCAAGGAGGGCCAGATCATCTGCGTGATCGAGGCCATGAAGATGCAGAACATCATCCGCGCCGAACGCGACGGCGTGATCCGCACTTTGGGCGCGCGCGCCGGCGAGACCGTCGCGGCGGACGATGTCCTGGTGGAATTCTCCTGATCCCGCCGCTTTAAGTCTCCAAGGAAGGCCCACAGCCGATGAACATCGAATTCGTCCCCGTCGACGCGACGGCCGCCAAGGGATCGGCCGTGGCGACGCTGGTCAGCGACCCGGCCAAGCTCCAGGGCGCGGCCGCCGCGCTCGACGCCGCCGTGGGAGGTGCGATCGGACGCTCGGCGGGTGTCAGCCGGTTCACTGGATCTGCGGGCCAGACGCTGGAGATCCTCGCGCCGCAGGGCCTGGAGGCCGACCGGCTGGTGGCCGTGGGATTGGGTCCAGATGCGGTGACCGACCAGGCCGTGGAGACCGCTGCGGCCCACGCCTATCAGGCGGTGAAGGGGAGCGGCTCGGAGGTCCTCCACCTGCGCCTGGACGGCTTCTCGCCCTCCGCAGCCGCCTCGGCGGCGTTCGGCGTGCGCCTGGCGAGCTACCGTTTCGACCGCTACCGCACGACCGAAAAGGCCGACCGCAAGCCCTCCATCAAGGCCACGCGCGTCGCGACTGACGATCCGGCGGCCGCCAAGGCGCAGTACGAGCGCCTCTCGGGCCTTGCGGAGGCGATCCTCTTCGCCCGCGACCTCGTCACCGAGCCGGCCAACATCCTTTATCCGGAGTCTTTCGCCCGCAGGGTGAAGGAGCTCTCCAGCCTCGGGCTCGAGGTGGAGATCCTGGGCGAAAAGGAGATGGAGAAGCTTGGCATGGGCTCGTTGCTCGGCGTCGGCCAGGGCAGCGTGCGCGAGAGCCAGCTCGCGATCATCCAATGGAAGGGCGCTTCCGATCCGAACGCCCAGCCGGTGGCCTTCGTGGGCAAGGGGGTCTGCTTCGACACCGGCGGCATCTCGATCAAACCTGCCGACGGCATGGAGGAGATGGTCACCGACATGGGCGGCGCAGCCGCCGTCACCGGACTGATGTACGCCCTGGCCTCGCGCAAGGCGAAGGTGAACGCCGTGGGCATCCTTGGCCTCGTGGAGAACATGCCCGACGCCAACGCCCAGCGCCCGGGCGACGTGGTCAAGAGCATGTCCGGCCAGACCATCGAGGTGATCAACACCGACGCCGAGGGCCGCCTCGTTCTGGCCGACGCCCTCTGGTACTGCCAGCAGCGCTTCAAGCCCAAGTTCATGATCGACCTGGCGACCCTGACCGGGGCGATCATCGTCTCCCTGGGCAAGGACCTCGCCGGCCTTTTCAGCAACAACGACGAGCTGGCGGACAAGCTTCTCGCCGCCTCCAAGGCCACCGGCGAGCCGCTCTGGCGCATGCCCCTGCCGCCCCAGTACGACAAGCTCATCGAGAGCGCCGTCGCCGACATGAAGAACGTCGGCCCCCGCTACGGCGGCTCGATCACGGCGGCCCTGTTCATCCAGAAGTTCATCAACGGCCTGCCCTGGGCGCACCTCGACATCGCCTCCACGGCGTTCAAGCCGGGCTCGACCATCCCCACCATCCCCAGCGGCGCGACCGGCTTTGGCGTGCGTCTGCTCGACCGGCTGGTGGCGGACTCCTACGAGAGCTGAGCTTGGCCGAGGGCCACTGCGAGGTCTGGTTCTACCATCTCGAGCGATCCTCGCCCGAAGAGGTCCTGCCCGACCTGCTCGAGCGCACGCTCGCGCGGGGCTGGCGCGCCCTCGTCTTCGTTCCCGATCGCCGCGAGGCCGAGTCGCTGGACGAGCGGCTCTGGACCTATCGTGACGACAGCTTCCTGCCGCACGCCCTCAGCGGGGGCGCGATGGACGCGCGCCACCCGGTGCTGCTCTCCGAGACGGCAGAGAATCTGAACGGAGCTCAGGCCTTCTTCGTCTTGGGCGGCGAGCCTTCGGAACTTGGCGGATATGAACGGACGATGGTGCTGTTCGATGGCCGATCCGAGCCCGAACTCGCCCGTGCGCGGCGTCTGTGGTCGAACCTCAAGGCCAGCGGCCACGAGGTGGTCTACTGGCGGCAGTCCGAGACTCGCGGCTGGACCCGCCAGGGCTAGGCCGCTTTCTCGACCTTCTCAAGCGCCTCGGCGGCGGCCATCCAGGCCGCTTCCGCCTCCGCCAGCTTCTCCAGCGCCCGCGCGTGCCTCTGCTGGATCTCGGCGAACTTCTGCGGGTCGCGGTGCAGGGTCGGGTCGGCCAGCTGCGCCTCCAGCTCTCCGGCGACATGGTTCTGCCGCGACAGGGTCGCCTCGGCGGCCTCCAGCTTGCGGCGCAGCGGGGCCGCGGCTGGGGCAGGCGCAGCCGCGCGGACCGGCGGGGGAGGAGCCTTCTTGGCTGCCTTCTCCTGTGCGCGCGCGCCGCTGGTCACGTGGCGGGCATAGTCATCCATGTCGCCGTCGAATGGTTGGATGGTCCCGCCGCCGGTGAGCCACAGCCGGTCCACCACCGTCTCCATCATCGAGCGGTCGTGGGCGATCAGCAGGACCGCGCCCTCGTAGTCGTTGAGCGCCTCGGCGAGTTGCGCGCGGCTGTCGATATCCAGGTGGTTGGTCGGCTCGTCGAGGATCAGCAGGTGCGGCTTCTGCATGGCCACCAGGTTGAGCAGCAGGCGCGCGCGCTCCCCGCCCGAGAGGTTGCCGACTGTCGTCTCAACCTTCTGCGCGGTCATGCCGAACTGGGCCAGGCGCGAACGGCGCTGCGGCTCGCTGGCGTTGGGCAGCACGCGGCGGATGATCGTCAGCGGCGTGTCGTCGGCGTCCATCGCCTCGATCTGGTGCTGGTGGAACCAACCGACCCGAAGGCCCCGATGGCGCTTCACCTCGCCGGCGGAGGGCTCCAGGTCTTGGGCGAGCAGCTTGGCGAAGGTGCTCTTGCCTGAGCCGTTGACGCCCAACAGGCCGATGCGGTCGTCCGGGTCGATCCGCAGGTTGAGGTTGCGGAGCACCGGAGGACCGCCATAGCCCACGTCGGTCTTCTCGAAGCGGAGCAGCGGCGGGGCCAGGGCCCGCTCGGGGGAGGGGAGCAGGAACGGCGCGACGTCCCCCTCCACCACCGGCGCGGCGTCCTTCAGGCGGGCGATCATCTTCAGGCGGGATTGGGCCTGGCGCGCCTTGGTGGCCGAGGCGCGGAAGCGGTCGACGAAGGCCTGCATGTGCGCCCGCCGTGCGTCGATCTTCTCCTGCATGGAGGCGGCCAGCCGCAGCTTCTCCGCCCGCTGGCGCTCGAAGCTCGAGAGGCCGCCGCGGTAGAGGTCGAATTTGCCGTCGTGAAGGTGCAGGATGAAATCGACCGACCGGTCGAGCAGCTCACGGTCGTGGCTGATGATCAGGGCGGCGTGGGGATACTTCCGCAGCCGCGCCTCCAGCCAGAGGGCGCCTTCGAGGTCGAGATAGTTGGTGGGCTCGTCGAGCAGCAGCAGGTCGGGCTCTGCGAACAGGGCCGCCGCCATGGCCACGCGCATGCGCCAGCCGCCCGAGAATTCCGACATCGGACGGGACAGGTCCGCTTCGGAGAAGCCAAGTCCGTTGAGGATTTCCGCCGCGCGCGCCGGCGCCCGGTCGGCGCCGATCTCGTCGAGGCGCCCGTAGATGTCCGCCAGCCGCTCCGGAGCCGCGGTTTCCAGCTCGGCAAGCAGGGCGGTGCGTTCCTGGTCGGCCTCGAGCACGGTCTCCAGCAACGGCGTCGGTGTTGCGGGATGCTCCTGATCGACCGCGGCGACGCGGGCCGTCCGCGCGATCTCGATCTCGCCGCCGCCCGGCGAAAACTCGCCGCGCAGGAGGCGGAACAGGGTCGACTTGCCCGCGCCGTTGCGCCCCACCAGCCCCACGCGCGAACCCGCTGAGAGGCTAACGCTGGCGTGGTCGAAGATCCTCCGGCCCCAGGCGTCGAACACCAGGTCGTCGATACGCAGGATCATCGGGAGGTCGGTCCGGGAACGGGCGGGGAAGGGGCCGCGGCGGCTTGGCGGGGCGGGCGGCCGTCGCTATAAGCCGCCACCCCATCCCCCCCGCAAGTCTGTGACTATAAGAAGATCATGACCGAACGCACTTTCTCGATCATCAAACCCGACGCCACGGCGCGGAACCTCACCGGCCAGATCAACGCCGTCATCGAGGACGCGGGCCTCAGGATCGTCGCCCAGCGCCGCATCCGCATGACCCAGGAAGAGGCGGAAGACTTCTACGAAGTCCACCGCGAGCGCCCGTTCTACGGCGAACTGGTGGAAATGATGACTTCCGGGCCCGTGGTGGTCCAGGTCCTCGAGGGCGCCAACGCCGTCGCGAAGTATCGCGAGATCATGGGCGCCACCAATCCGGCCCAGGCCGCCGAAGGCACGATCCGCAAGCGCTTCGCTAAGTCGGTGGGGGAAAATTCCGTCCACGGCTCGGACAGCCCGGACAACGCCAAGATCGAGATCGCCCAGTTCTTCGACGAAGCCGACATCGTCGGCTGACCCAGCTTGCGCGGCGGGCTCTCAGCCCGCCGCCGTCAGCTCCCCGCACACGAAGGCGTTCTCGCCCGCCTCCAGCAGGCCGGCCATCACCGCCTCGCCGCTCCGGTGGGGGACCACCAGCAGGAAGCCGACGCCGCAGTTGAACGTGCGGCGCATTTCCTGGCGCTCGACGCCGCCGGCGCGCTCCAGCCATTCGAACACCGGCGGCATGTCCCAGGCGCCCCAGTCGAAGCGTGGCTGCAGCTCCTTGCGGATCGCTCTCGGCGGGTTCTCTATCAGCCCGCCGCCGGTGATGTGCGCCGCGCCCGAGGCGAGGCCTGCCTGAAGCAGGGGAAGAACGGTGCGGACATAGATCCGCGTCGGCGTCATCAGGGCCTCGGCCAGGGTCTGGTCGTCCACGAAGGGCGCAGGCTCGTTCCAGCCAAGTCCGCTCTGCTCGACGATGCGCCGGATCAGCGAATAACCGTTCGAATGCGGCCCCGAGGAGCCCAGCCCGATCAGCAGGTCGCCCGTCCGCTGTTCCTCCCGGCGCGGAAGCACGCGGTCTCGCTCGACTGCGCCCAGGCAGAAGCCCGCAAGGTCGTAGCCCGCGCCTTCGTAGAAGCCGGGCATCTCAGCTGTCTCGCCGCCGATCAGGGCCGCGCCGGCGTCCCTGCATCCGGCGGCGATGCCCGCCACCACCCGCGTCGCCGCCTCGACATCCAGTTTTCCGGTCGCGAAGTAGTCGAGGAAGGCGAGGGGCTCGGCGCCCTGCGCGAGCAGATCGTTGACGCACATGGCGACCAGATCGATCCCCACGCCATCGTGCAATCCGGTCTCGATGGCGATCTTCAGCTTGGTGCCCACCCCGTCGGTGGTGGAGACCACCAGGGGATCGACGTAGCCCGCCGCCTTGAGGTCCAGCAGGGCGCCAAAGCCCCCCAGTTCGGTGTCGGCGCCCGGTCGGCGGGTCGCCGCCGCCAGGGGCTTGATTCGCTCCACCAGGGCCGCCCCGGCGTCGATGTCGACTCCGGCTTGCGCATAGGTGAGGCCGTTGCCCTTGGCGGTCATCGTAGAATCCATCGGGAGAGGGTCGATTCGCGAGGCGTCCAGCCCCGCGACGGCTGGCGCCTTGCATTGGGGGCCGCCGCCAGGGCTATAGCTAGCCGATGACTCCGATCACCACCACAGCCGAACTGACTGCATTCTGTGAGGAACTTGCCGGTCGTCCATTCGTCGCCGTCGACACCGAGTTCATGCGCGAGACGACCTACTGGCCCAGGTTGTGCCTGATCCAGGCCGCGACGCGCGAAGCCTCCGCAGTCATCGACCCCCTGGCGCCGGGGCTCGACCTGTCGCCGCTGCTGAAGATCCTGGCCGATCCGGCCATCGAAAAGGTGTTCCACGCCGCGCGGCAGGACATCGAGATCTTCAACAATCTCGGGGTCATCCCCAACCCGTTGTTCGACACCCAGATCGCCGCCATGGCCGCGGGCTTTGGCGAACAGGTCGCCTACGACGCGCTGGTGCGCCAGATGCTCAAGGCGGAGGTCGACAAGTCGAGCCGGTTCACGGACTGGGCGCGGCGCCCCCTGAGCGAGGCCCAACTCGACTACGCTCTGGCGGACGTGACCCATCTCGCCGAACTCTATCCGATCCTGCGCCAGCGTCTCGAGGCCAGCGGCCGGCTGGCCTGGGTCGAGGAGGAGATGCGAGCGATCACCGACCCGGCTCTCTACGACGTCGAGCCGGAGAACGCGTGGAAGCGCCTGCGGCCGCGCCGACACTCGGCCCGCTACCTCGCAGTTTTCCGCGCGGTCGCGGCGTGGCGGGAGCGCACCGCGCAGCTTCGCGACCAGCCGCGCGGCCGCATCCTGAAGGACGAGGCGATCGACGAGCTGGCGGCCCAGGCCCCCCCGGACGCGGAGGCCCTCTCGCGCCTGCGCGGCGTGCCCAAGGGCTTCGCCGGCTCCAAGTTCGGCCAGGAGATCCTCGAGGCCATCGCCGCCGCGCTCAAGGACCCTGAGGCCTATGCCCCGGCGATCGCGCGCGAACGGCCGACGCCGGCCCAGAACAGCGGTGCGGTCGTCGAACTGCTCAAGGTCCTGCTCAAGGCCCGCGCCGAGGACGCCTCTGTCGCGCCCAAGCTCATCGCCACGGTCGCCGATCTGGAGAAGATCGCCGGCGACGACAACGCCGATACCCCGGCGCTGGAGGGCTGGCGTCGCAAGGCGTTCGGCGACGATGCGCTAAAGCTCAAACGGGGGGAACTGGCCCTGGTGTTGGACGGCTCGCGCGTGAGGGTCGTCGAGGTGAGGCGGGCCGCCCGGCCCGCGCTAGAGTAGCGCGAGGCTGCCGCCAGCGGTGCAGAGGACGCAGATCGCCAGCGCTCCGCCGGTGCGCCAGATGCCCCGGACGCCGCGCTGGGATGCGGAAGCGCCTCCGCGCAGGATGACGGCGAGGTCGAGGGCCGCGCCCACGGCTGAAGTGGCGGCCATCGCCCACGCCGCCTCATGCGGGAACATCCCGAGGGGACCTTGGAGACCGACGGCAGGGCCGGCCCCAAGGGCGAGCGCAAAGGCGGCGTCTCCGGCGGCGAACATCATGGCGTAGATCTCGATGACGCCCGAGTGGCCCTCGCGCCGCGCCACGGCCAGGCCCGCGGTGCCGCCCAGGTAGAGAGCGAGCGTCCAGGCGAGCGCCGAGATGGTCTGCAGGCGAAGCACGCTTTCCACCGCGCCGCCGATGCAGGCCAGGGGAAGGCAGACGAAGAAGATCGTCGCGGCGAGCGCGCGTCCGGGCGAGCCGCGGCCGAGCGCCAGGGCGAGCGTCCCGGCGGTGACCACCGCACCGCACGCCAGCAGGCGCAGGCCGAACATCGACCACGAGAGCCACTGGGCGTCGCCGAAGCCGATCGGGGAAAGCTGGGTGAGCATCGGAAATTCTCCGATCCATCGATGGCCAGCCGGGGAGCCTTGGCTCAGACCGGCTCTCGGTAGCGCCGCAGCCAGACGCAGCCCGCCAGCATCGCGGCGGCGACGACCAGGCCGATCCACAGCCCCGGATTGCCGAAGAAGCCGAGCAGATCGATCTGGGGCAGGGTGATCTCGCCCGGGCCGCGGTGGGTGGCGCTGAACGCCTGGTCGAGCCCACCCATGAGGCGCTTCCAGAAGAAGCTGCCGACAACGGAGGTGCCGAAGGCGACGGTCTCGAAGATGGTGGCGGCGATCGGCAGGCCGAACGCCCAGAGGAAGGGCGCGCGCCGCGCCCAGACCGACACCAGCAGGAACCAGGCGTAGGCTGGCGCGTGCCAGAGGGTCAGAGTGAAGACGCCATAGATCAGCATGCCGAGCTGCTGGAGCACGGGGAGCTGCATCGCGCCTTGAGGCGCGATGCCGGCCGAGGCCAGCACCGCCGTATCCAGGCCCACGACGATGAGGTGGGTGACCAGCGCGATCGCGAGGGAGATGACCGGCAGGACGACCAGGGGGATCGCCGCCTTGGCCGCCACCGCGGTGAGGTCCGACACCGGCAGGGACTTCCAGAAAAATATGCTGCGGTCCCGCCGCTCGTTGTGCAGGGCGCCCAGGCAGTAGAAGACGGCGACGACCAGGGCGGTGCCGAGGATGACGAAGTCCCCGAAGAAGGGGGGCGCATAGGCCGCCGCAGCGCGGCTCGGCGCGCTCGCGTCCATGTGATGCAACCACGGCCCGAGGCGCCGCGCGCTGACCAGGCAACCGAACAGGAACACGCCTGCGGCGATCAGCGGAGCCACATAGATCGATCGGGTCTCCCACAGCTCACGCCGGACGGACCACAGGAAGGGACGCACCCGGTGGATCGCAGCCGCAGCAGCGGCCTGAACCTCAGGCGCAGCTTCCGGAACGGATTCGGCGAGGGTGTTCATTTGGCGGCTCCTGGCGCTCCGGCCGCGCCGGATCCGCCGATGAGGGCGACGAAAAGATCGGCGATGCTCGGCGTACGCACCTCGCCAAGTGGGGCCAGGTGATCGCGCGTCACGCCGTCGAACAGCAGCAGTGTGCGTCCGAACATCTGGCGCTCGTGGATCGGGCCAAAAGCCCGTGCTTCGGCGACCCGGTCAGGGCCGACCAGAAGCTCGACGTAACGGTTCTCGAAGGTCTCCATCGAGCAGTCGAGGACGATACGACCTCGGTTGATGAACATGAGATCCGTGAGGATGTACTGGACTTCTTCGACCTGGTGGGTCGTCACGACGATCGTACGGGTGTGATCGAAGTAGTCGTTGAGCAGGGTGTCATAGAATTGCTTGCGATAAAGCACGTCGAGTCCGAGCGTCGGCTCGTCCAGCACCAGCAGGCGGGCGTCTATCGCCATCACCAGCGCAAGGTGAAGCTGGGTCACCATCCCCTTGGATAGTTCCCGCACCTTGGACGTCATGCGGATGTCGGTCCGGGAGAGGAACGCTTCGGCCTTGGCCCGGTCGAACCTGGGATGAACGCCGGCGACATAGTCGAGCGCCTGCGACACCCGCATCCAGCGGGGCAGGACCGCGACATCGGCGATGAAGCAGACGTCCCGCATCAGCCGGTCGCGCTCGGTCCAGGGATTGCGGCCCAGGACGCGGAGCTCGCCCTCATAGGCGGTCAGGCCGAGGATGGCGTTGAGGGCGGTGCTTTTGCCGGCTCCGTTTGGCCCGATCAGCCCCAGGATGCGGCCTTCGCCGACGGTGAGGTCGACGCCGTCCAGCGCCACAGTCTGTCTGTATTTCTTCCGCAGGCCCCGCGCTTCAATGCAGGCCATGGTTCAGCCTCCCTCGGCGGTCGGAGCCGCCCCGTCGTCGTTCGACGCGGCGAGGAGTTCGCGCACGTCCAGTCCAAGCCTGCGGATCGTCGCTGCGATCGTCGGCCATTGTTCCTTCAGGAAGCGCTGACGCTCGTCCGCCAGCAGGCGCGAGCGTGCGCCGTCGGTGACGAACATGCCGCGTCCGCGGCGGGTCTCGACCAGCTGTTCATCGGCCAATTGCTGATACCCCTTGAGGACCGTGAGCGGGTTGACCCGGTTCTCGGCCGCCACTGCGCGGACGGATGGCAGAGGGTCCCCATCCGCCACCACCCCATCCAGGATCATCGCCACGACACGATCGCGGATCTGGCGATAGATCGGCTGGGCGTCATTCCATTCCGGATCCATACGTCGAAACTCTTCGCGCCAGGCGAGACAGCCGCCTTGCTTCATTAGTGACGTAGTTAACTATAACACCAGAACCAATGCAAGCGTTTTTTCGCACGGCGCATCGGCGGCGTGTCGGCAGGGCGGGAACAGTCGGAGGAGGGGCTAGGACGGCGGCGTCAGCCGAGGGCTTCGACCATCTTGTCGCGCACGGGGATCGGCCGCAGGCGCACCTCCCGCTCGAGCAATTGGGCGAGGGTCGCGGCGCGCTTGGCCGTCTGTTCGCCGAGCAGGAGCGGAGCCCATTGCTCCTCGGCCTCCACGCTCAGCACGGCGGGCCTCAGCGTCAGCCGCGCCCGGGCCAGCAGTTCGGGATTGCGGCCGGAGAGCTCGCAGCCAAGCCGCAAGCCGGCGCCCAAGGCCCGCGCGCGCTGATGCCGTTCGGGCGTGAGCAGGCGCGAGATCAGCTGGGGCCTTGGCATGTTGGCGGAGGCGGTGTGCCGCGCGAACGCCGCGCAGGCGAGGAAGACCCGCTCAGTATGGTCCATTCCGGCGATGGGCGCGCGAAGGACCTGCTCGAAGACCAGATCCGCGCGGTGGTCGGGGTGGAGCGCCGCGCCAAGTTCGGCGAGACGGCTCGCCGCTGCGACCAGGGTGGCCTCGCGCGCGCCGAACAGCGGGGGCAATCGCTCGAACACCGGGCTGATCCAGTCTTCCAGCGCCTTGCCCAACGCCTCCGCGACGCCAGGACGCCCGCCGAGGGCCGCGCACCCCGCCAGGAGTGGATCGCGGCGGCGGACCTCGTCGCTCATCGACTGCAGCAGCAGCCCCTCGCGGACACCGAATGCAGAGAGGGAGACCTTCTGGATATCGAGGCGTTCGATCAGTCCCTCCAGCACGACCGCCGCGTGGGGCAGGTTCTCGAGGCGTCGCTTGGAGATTCCCTCGATTCGCTCGAGGGATCCTCTCGACTGCTGGCTGACGAACCGCGCCAGATCCAGCACGTCCCGCCGCCCGATCTCGTACTGGTGAACGATCTCCAGCGGATAATCGGAGATCCGCATATGAAGCAGCGCCAGGTTACGCCAGGCGCCGCCCACGGCGTTCAGGGTGTCGGCGCGAAAGGTCTTGCGGACGTCCGACGTTACGCCCCGCTCCACCGCCGCCCGCACGCGGGCCGGGTCGAAGCGATTTGGCTGTTGGATCGAAAACGGTCCAAGGGGGAGGGTGACGCCCGGGCCGGGCGCCTCTCCGCTGAGGCGGATCAGCTCGAGGCTCGCCCCGCCCAGATCGCCTACCAGCCCGCGCGCCGTGGGCGCGCCCGCGAGGACCCCTAGGGCGGCGCACCGCGCCTCCTCCTCGCCGCTGAGCACCCGCAGGGCGATGCCCGTCTCGGCCTCCACGCGCTGCCGGAACTGAGCTCCATCCCTCGCGTCACGGACCGCGGCCGTGGCGGCGGTGAACACGACGGCGGGGCGGCTGGCGTCGATCAGGGCGCGGAAGCGGCGCAAGGCGGTGAGCGCCGCGGTCATCCCTTCGGGCGAGAGCGCCCGAGTGCGGGCGATGTCGCGGCCCAGGCCAGCCAGCACCTTCTCGTTGAACACGCTCCAGATCGCCCGGCCGTCCAGGCGATACAGGACCAAGCGTACGGAGTTGCTGCCGACGTCGATGACGGCGGCGTCGCTGGAGCCGGGGCTACTTTCGATCGCCGACATGATCGAACGCGCGCGGCAGGTCCTTCACCTTGTGGCCCCGTCCCGACAAAGAGGGATTGGTCATGAAGTATTCGTGAGCCGAGAACGCATTCTTGGCTTGCCAGTTCGGCGCCCGATGGTAGGCGCCTGTGGCGTCGAGCATCCAGCTCTGGGCCTCGTCCTTCAGGTTCGCCACCAGGATCTGTTGCAGCACCTGCTGGTGCACCGTGGGGTTCTCGATCGGGATCATCGCTTCCACGCGGCGGTCGAGGTTGCGAGGCATCCAGTCGGCGGACGAGATGAAGACTTTGGCCTCTCGCGAAGGCACCGGCTTGCCGTTCGCGAACGCGATTATCCTGGCGTGCTCCAAATAACGGCCGATGATGCTCTTGACGCGTATGTTCTCCGACAGGCCGGGAATGCCCGGACGAAGGCAGCAGATTCCGCGGACGATCAGGTCGATCTGCACCCCGGCGGAGGACGCTTCATAGAGGGCGTCGATAACCTCCGGATGAACCAGGGCGTTCATCTTCGCCCAGATCGCGGCGGGCAGGCCCGCCCTCGCGTTCTCCGCCTCCTTCCGGATGAGCCGCACCAGATCACGCTTCAGCATGATCGGTGAGTATGACAGTTTCTCCGTTTTCGGCGGCTTTGCATAACCTGTGATGTAGTTGAACAGCCGACCAGAGTCCCGTCCCAATGCCGGGTCAGTCGTGAACAGCGACAGGTCTGTGTAGATCTTCGCTGTCACCGGGTGATAGTTGCCAGTCCCATAGTGGCTGTAGGTGCGCAGGTTGTCGCCTTCGCGGCGAACGACCAGGGACAGCTTGGCGTGCGTCTTGTAGTCCATGAAGCCGAAGACGACGTAGACGCCGGCCCGTTCCATGTCCCGGGCCCACTTGAGGTTGGCCTCCTCGTCGAAGCGCGCCTTGATCTCCACCACGGCGGTGACGTTCTTGCCGCTCTCGGCGGCTTCGATCAGGGCCGCGACGATGGGGCTGTTCTTCGAGGTGCGATAGAGCGTCTGCTTGATGGCGACGACGTTGGGGTCCCGCGCCGCCTGCAGCAGGAACTGCACCACCACATCGAAACTCTCGAAGGGATGGTGGACGAGGATGTCCTTCTCGCGGATGGCGGCGAAACAGTCGCCGCCGTGGTCGCGAATCCTCTCCGGGAACCGGGCGGTGAAGGCCTTGAATTTCAGCTCCGGCCGGTCGGCGGGGATCAGCTGATCGAACTGGTCGAGGCCGAGCTTTCCCTCGATGTCGACCGCCTCGGATTGATCGGCGTCGAGGCTGTCGATGATGAATTCACGCAATTCCGCGGGCATGCTCGCCTCGATCATGACGCGGACGACCGATCCCATGCGCCGGCGCTTGAGCCTGGCCTCGAACTCCCGCACCAGGTCCTCGGCTTCTTCCTCGATCTCCACGTCGGAGTCGCGGATGACCCGGAACAGGCCCTGTCCAAGCACCTCGCAACCGGGAAACAGCTTGTCGAGGAACAGCGTCAGGAAGGTCTCCAGCGCCAGGATCCGCCGCTCGGCGCGCCGCCTCGACCCGCGTCCCGGCGGCAGCTCCCAGAAGCGCGCCACCTGGGTTGGGATCGGCGCCAGGGCGTAGAAGTCCGAGTGGTCGGCCTTGCGGTGAAGCTTGAGCGCCAGCGAAAAGCCCAGGTTCGGGATGAACGGGAACGGGTGCGCCGGATCGATCGCCAGCGGCGTCACCACCGGGAAGATGTGGTCGAGGAAGATCACCTCGGCCGCCGTTCTGTCCGGTCCCGTGAGCTCGCCCCACTCCATCAGCCGCAGGCCTTCGTCCGCCATTTCGGCGAGAAGGCCCTGCAGTACGCTCTGCTGGACCGCCATCAGGCGATTGGTCCGGGCGTCGATCTTCACCAGCTGCTCGTTCGGCGAGAGCCCGTCCTGGCTCAGCACCCGGACGCCTTCACGGATCTGCGCCCTCAGGCCCGCGACCCGGACCATGTAGAATTCGTCCAGGTTGTTGGCCGAGATCGACAGGAAGCGGAGGCGCTCCAGCAGCGGATGCCGCGGGTTGGTGGCCTCCTCCAGCACCAGCTCATTGAAGGCCAGCCAGGACAGTTCGCGGTTGATGAAGCGCTTGGGGGAGCTGGCGAGCGCGCTTCGAACCGGCTTGCCGTTCAGCGCCGGGGTTGCCGCCTCGATGCGGTCGGCCTCCACGCCAGGCACAATAGCGCCCGACCTCGCTTCGGCGATCTGTCCGGCGGCCTCGTTCGTCGCGTCCATCAGGTCTGTCCGCAGTCCACCCGAGGACGGGTGTTTCGCGCAGTGTGGAGGCCGCAGCAAGGCAAAGGAGCGGTCCGAAGCACTTAGTCGGACTCTTCATTCCCGGACTCGAATCCGAGCACTTCCCGCGCGAGTTGTGGGGTTATGTTCCGTCGTTCGGCCGCCGCAGCCTCGTCGAGCCGCTCGACCACCACTCTTGCGGTCCTCGCCGAGCGTTCGATGCGCCGGACAAGGTAGTCGAGCACGCTCTTCTTCGCCCGAATGTTCCGCTCTCGGAACAAGCGGTCCAACATCCCTTCGAGCACCACGTCGTCGGGGCTTTGGAGTTCGGCCACCATCAGGGCGTTGAGGCGCGAGCGGAGGTCCGGCAGGTCCGTCGACCAGGCGCGCGGCGCGGCGCGGGCCGTCATCAGCAGCGGGGCGTTCGCGTCGGCGCGTTCGATCAGGTGGAAGAGCGTTTCGTCTGCGGGGCGCCGATCGGCGTCTTCGAGCAGGGTGGGCCGGGCAGCGGCCAGTGACGGGGGCGCCGGCGCATCAGGTCCGATCACCTGGGCGCCGACCTTCTTGGCCCAGGCCACCGCGAGGTGCGACTTGCCCGATCCTTCCGGCCCCACGAGGGCGAGCTTCCCGCCGGGCCAGCTCGACCACGATTCGAGGGCCGCGCGCGCGTCGGCGTTGCAGGAAGAGGGAATGAAATTCGCCTGATCGCGCGGCTGCGGCTGCAGAAGCGGGAGGCGTTGCTGTGCCAGGAGGCCCTTCGATCCGTGCGCGGCGCTCACCCTTAGCAGACTACCCCGAATCATCCCTCAGGGGAAATCGCGATCCCCAGCGGGGCGCGCTCGCCGCATGGTCGAGATCGCCGACTCCTCTCCCAGAGGGGCGTGACGCGCGGGAATTTCGGCGCCAAAGGTGGCCCGTTCCAGGGGAGACCTCGATGAATCGTCGTCAGTTGCTGCGCGCCGCTTCCGCCTTCGGTCTGGTCTCCGTTTCTGAGGCGGCGATCGCCCAGCCGCCGGACTCCCGTCTCGCCCGCGTGATCGCCGGGCCGCAGCGCACGCCCAAGAACGCCGCGCGCGATCCGTGGCGCCACCCGGCCGCGACGCTGGGCTTCTGGGGTCTCAGGCCAGGGATGACGGTGGTCGAGATCGCACCGGCGGGCGGCTACTGGACCGAGATCCTGGCCCCGTATCTGAAAGAGACCGGAGGTCGCTACGTCGCCGCAGTGGGCGGCGATCCGGCCGCCTTTGCCGCCAAATATGCCGACCGCGCCACCTGGGGCGAGGTGTCGGTCGTTCCGTTCGGGGGGCCGCTCGGCGCTCCGGGCTCTGCGGACATGCTGATCACCGCTCGCAACATCCACGACTGGATGTGGACTCCGGGCAAGCTGGACGCGGCGCTCGCCTCGTTCCGCGACGCCCTCAAGCCGGGTGCGATCCTGGCGGTGGAGGAACACCGCGCCGATCCGCGGCCGATGAATGACGATGCGCACGACGGCTATGTCTCGACGGCTTGGCTGGTAGGCGCGGTGGACAAGGCCGGCTTCCGCCTCGATGGCCGCTCGGAGATCAACGCCAATGCGAAGGATGACAAGAATCATCCGTTCGGCGTGTGGACACTTCCGCCGACGCTCCGTTCGCACTCAAAAGACCAGCCGATTCCAGCCGACTACGATGCGGCCAAATACGTCGCCATAGGCGAAAGCGACCGGATGACACTGCGATTCCGGAAGGTTTGAGCAGCAGCGCAAATAGGGAAACCAGAGGAGGAGAGAGAAGGTGACCAAGGCTCAGACGGCGGGATTTTCCGCGGCCAGGCTCGCGCGCCTCGATGAGGTGATGAAGGCGCGGTACGTCGATAGTGGAATGCTGCCGGGGCTGCTCACACAGGTCTTTCGTCGTGGCGAGCTGGTCCACACGGGCATGGCCGGCCACATGGATCTCGAGCGCGGCAAGGCCATGCGCGAGGACGCGATCTTCCGCATCTATTCGATGACCAAGCCGATCACCGCCGTCGCCCTGATGATGCTGGTGGAGGAGGGAGCCCTGGGTCTCGACGACATGGTCGCCACCCACATCCCGAGTTGGAAGAAGCTCGGCGTTTACGCCAGCGGCGTTCCGACGCTGCTGGCAAATCAACCGCCCAGCTTCATCACCACGCGGGTCGACCGGCCGATGAAGGTCGTGGACCTGGTGACGCACACCTCGGGCCTCACATACGGCTTCATGATGCGTACGAGCGTCGATGCCGCCTACCGCCGCCTGAAGGTGGGTGACTTCCAGACGGCTGGCGGCCTGGACACCTTTGTCGAACAGCTCTCCACCCTGCCGCTGGAGTTCTCGCCGGGCACGGCCTGGAACTATTCCGTCTCGATCGATGTGATGGGCTATTTGGTCCAGAAGCTCTCGGGCATGTCCTTCGGTGAGTTCCTCCGGACGCGGCTGTGCGAGCCGCTGGGCATGACGGACACCGCCTTCTTCGTGCCTCCAGAGAAGATCGAGCGGTTCAGCTCCTGCTACCAGCCTGACGAAGGCGGCGGGCTCAAGGTGCAGGACGACGCGCGGAAGACCACCTACGGTCGCCCGCCCGCCCTGGAATCCGGGGGGGGCGGACTGGTTTCCACAGTCCACGACTACATGCGCTTCTGCCGCATGATGTTGAACGGTGGAGAGCTGGATGGCGCGCGAATCCTGAGCCCCAAGACCGTCGACCTGTTCAGCCTGAACTTCCTTCCGGAGGGACGGGAGGTGGCGCAGATGGCGCAGGCCGGGACCTTCAGCGAATCCAGCTACGACGGCGTGGGCTTCTCCATCGGCTGCGGGGTCAACGTCAACGTGGCGCGGACCCGGCTGCCGGGCACGCTCGGCGAGTTCTTCTGGGGCGGCGCCGCCTCGACGGCCTTCTGGATCGATCCGAAGGAGGATCTCGCCGTTGTCTTCATGACCCAGGTCATGGGCACCGACGCGCGACTTACCCTCCGGCGCGACCTGCGGACCCTCGTCTACTCGGCGATGACCGAATCCTTCGCCTGAGCAGGAGGAAGGGCTCCCGCCCCTGACACTCGGCGCGCCGGCCTCTCCCGGAGCGGTTCGGTCCGCTTGCCCGCGCCCGATTTTGTCCCTACCCCACGGCCCATGATCGAGGACCTGAAGGCCAACAATCGCCGGTGGGCGGAAGGAAAGGTCGCGGCCGATCCAGGGTTCTTCGCCCGGTTGTCGGGCCAGCAGGCGCCAGAGTACCTCTGGATCGGCTGCTCCGACAGCCGGGTGCCGGCCAACGAGATCGTGGGGCTGGATCCCGGCGAGCTGTTCGTCCATCGCAACGTGGCCAATCTCGCCCCGCCGCAGGACGCCAACTACCTCTCGGTGCTGCAGTTCGCCGTGGACATCCTCAAGGTGAAGCACGTCATCGTCGTTGGCCACTACGGTTGCGGTGGCGTGGCGGCCTCGATCAGGGGTCAGAGGCTGGGTCTCGTGGATCATTGGCTGCACCCGGTGCGCGAGGTGGCTCACGAGCATCGCCACGAACTGCATGCGATCGAGGACGAGCGAGCGCGCATCGATCGGCTGTGCGAGCTCAACGTCATCCATCAGGTGCGCAACGTCACCTCGGACCTCGTCGTGCGTGACGCCTGGGTCCGCGGCCAGCCGCTCACCATTCACGGCTGGGTCTATTCCCTGGCCAATGGCCTGGTGACTGATCTCAACATAAGCGCCTTGCGCCCCGAACATGCGGAGCCGCTCGCCTGAGGCGAGCCCAGCAGAGGACCTAAATGCCAAGGCTCGCCTCCACACTTGACGTCCACGGCGCGGCCTTCGCGCGCAATCGCGAGGTCAACCTCGCCCTGGGCGCGGAGTTGCGGGAGCGGGTTGCGGCCGCCGCGCTCGGGGGGCCGCCGTCGGCGCGCGAACGTCACGCCGGCCGGGGCAAGCTCCTCCCGCGGCAGCGGGTGGAGCGGCTGCTCGACGTTGGCTCGCCCTTCCTGGAGATCGGCCAGCTTGCGGCGTTCGGCGTCTATGACGGCGAGGCGCCTGCCGCCGGCCTGATCTGCGGCGTCGGGCGCGTTTCCGGCCGCGAGGTGATGATCATCGCCAACGACGCCACGGTGAAGGGCGGCGCCTATTTCCCCCTGACCGTGAAGAAGCACCTCCGGGCGCAGGAGATCGCCCAGCAGAACAACCTCCCATGCGTCTATCTCGTCGACAGCGGCGGGGCGAACCTGCCGCACCAGGCGGAGGTCTTTCCCGACCGCGACCACTTCGGGCGCATCTTCTTCAACCAGGCGCGGATGAGCGCTGCGGGCATCCCTCAGATCGCCTGCGTGATGGGCTCGTGCACCGCGGGCGGAGCCTACGTTCCGGCGATGAGCGACGAGACGATCATCGTGCGGGGGCAGGGGACCATCTTCCTGGCCGGCCCACCGCTGGTGAAGGCGGCCACCGGCGAGGTGATCAGCGCCGAGGATCTCGGCGGCGCGGACACGCACGCGCGGCGCAGCGGAGTGGTCGACCACGTCGCCGCGGACGACGAACACGCCCTTTCGATCGTCCGCACCCTGGTCCGCAACCTCGGCGTTCGCCCAGGTTCCGCGCTCGACCTGCGGACGCCGGAGCCCCCGGCCTACGACCCGGAAGAGCTCTACGGGGTCATCCCACCCGACGTCCGCTCTCCCTACGAGGTGCGAGAGGTGATCGCCCGGATCGTCGACGGGTCCCGCTTCGACGAGTTCAAGGCGCTCTACGGTACGACGCTCGTCACCGGATTTGCACATGTCTGGGGACAGCCGGTGGCGATCCTGGCGAACAACGGCGTGCTGTTCTCGGAGAGCGCGCTCAAGGGCGCCCATTTCATCGAGCTGGCGTGCCAGCGTGGCATACCGCTGGTGTTCCTGCAGAACATCTCCGGCTTCATGGTGGGCGCGCGGTACGAGGCCGGCGGCATCGCCAAGGACGGCGCCAAGCTCGTCACCGCCGTCTCTTCCGCCGAGGTCCCGAAGATCACCTTCCTGATCGGCGGGTCGTTCGGCGCGGGCAATTACGGCATGTGCGGCCGCGCCTTCGCGCCCCGTTTCCTCTTCACCTGGCCCAACAGCCGTATCAGCGTGATGGGCGGCGAGCAGGCGGCGAGCGTCCTGGCGACGATCCGGCGCGACGGTCTCGAAGCCCGGGGCCAGACCTGGAGCGCTGACGACGAGGCGGCCTTCAAGGCGCCGATCCGCGCCCGCTACGAAGCCGAAGGCGATCCCTACTACGCCACCGCGCGGCTGTGGGACGATGGCGTCGTCGATCCGCCGCAGACCCGGGACGTCCTTGGCCTCGCGATCGCTGCGGCGCTCAATGCACCGATCCCCAAGACGCGTTTCGGCGTCTTCCGGATGTAAAGGACTCTCCATGGCCCCGACCGACTCCGATCCGATCACGAACCCGATCGCCGACCCGATCGTGGAGATCGTGGACAGCGACGCCCAGTCGCGCACCGTCGTGATGAACGCCACCGCGGAGGGCGTGGCAACGGTGGTGATCAACCGGCCGCATCGGAAGAACGCCTTCGACGCCGAGGTCATCGGGGCCTTGCATGAGGCGTTCGAGACGCTCGACGCCGCCGATGGCGTACGCGTGGTTTTCGTTCGTGGCGCGGCCGGGACCTTCTCGGCGGGCGCAGATCTCGACTGGATGCGCCACGCGGCGAGCCTGTCGGAGGCCGACAATCGCGAGGACGCCATGGCGATGGCGCACATGCTCCACCGCCTCTACTCCCTGCCCATGCTGACGGTGGCCCTGGTGGAGGGCGCCGCTTTCGGCGGAGGCGCCGGCATTGCGGCCGCCTGCGACATGGCCATCGCCACGCGTGACGCCCGTTTCGCCTTTTCCGAAGTGAGGCTTGGGCTCGTGGCGGCGACGATCAGTCCCTACGTGGTTCAGGCGATCGGCCCGCGCCGCGCCCGCGCCCTCTTTTCGACCGGCCGCGTGTTCGGCGCCGAGGAGGCCCAGGCATTCGGGCTGGTGGATGAGGTGGTCGAGGACGGGGCCGCGCTCCACGCGGCCCGCCAACGCATTGGCCGCGCCACGTTCGATTGCGGGCCCACGGCCGTGGGCGAATCCAAGCGGCTCGTTGAGTATGTAGCGGGTCGGAAGATCGACCACGGCCTGCTCTCCGATACGGCCCACTGGATCGCGCGGGTCCGCGTGAGCCCCGAAGGCCAGGAAGGCGTGGGGGCCTTCCTGGAGCGTCGGCGACCCGCGTGGGGCGTGCGCGCAGGGGAATGATCGGCTCGCTCCTGATCGCCAATCGCGGCGAGATCGCCCGCCGCGTGATTCGCACCGCCCGGCGTCTGGGCGTCCGGACGATCGCCGTCTTCTCAGACGCGGACGCGGCGGCGCTGCATGTGAAGGAAGCCGACGCCGCGGTGCGCATCGGCCCGCCGCCGGTGCGGGAGAGCTATCTGCGCGGCGAGGCCATACTGGAGGCGGCGCGGGCGGCCGAAGCGGAGGCGATCCATCCGGGCTACGGTTTCCTGTCCGAGAACGCCGACTTCGCCGAGGCGGTGGAGGCCGCGGGTCTCGTCTGGGTCGGCGCCCCGCCCGCATCCATCCGCGCGATGGGTCTCAAGGACGCCGCCAAGCGGCTGATGGCCCAGGCGGGCGTACCCGTGACGCCCGGCTATCTCGGCGACGACCAGTCCCCGGAGGTGCTGGCCGCTGAGGCGGCGCAGATCGGCTGGCCGGTGCTGATCAAGGCGGTGGCCGGGGGTGGTGGCAAGGGCATGCGCGCAGTCGCCCGGCCCGAGGACTTCGCCGAGGCCCTGGCAGGCGCCAGGCGCGAGGCGGCGAGCGCCTTCGGAGACGACCGGGTCCTGTTGGAGAAGCTGATCGCGTCCCCGCGGCATATCGAGGTGCAGGTGTTCGCCGACGCCCACGGTGGGGTCGTCCACCTTTTCGAGCGCGACTGCTCGCTCCAGCGCCGGCACCAGAAAGTGATCGAGGAGGCGCCCGCTCCCGGCATGGACGCCGCTACGCGGACGTTCGTCACCGACGCCGCGATCCGCGCCGCCCGTTCCGTGGGCTATCGCGGCGCGGGGACCATCGAGTTCATCGCCGACGGGTCGGAGGGCCTGCGTCCTGACCGGATCTGGTTCATGGAGATGAACACCCGCCTGCAGGTGGAGCACCCGGTGACCGAGGCGATCACCGGCCTCGACCTGGTGGAATGGCAGTTGCGGGTCGCCTCGGGCGAGCCCCTTCCCGTGGCTCAGGACGAGATCACCCTCACGGGCCATGCGATGGAGGCGCGGCTCTATGCGGAGGACCCCGCGCACGGATTCCTCCCGTCGACCGGCCGCCTCGACCACCTGCGGCTGCCGACTTCCGTCCGGGTGGATTCCGGCGTGGAGCAGGGCGACCGGATCACGCCCTTCTACGACCCGATGATCGCCAAGCTCATTGCGCACGGCCGGACCCGCGAGGCGGCTGCGGCCGGGCTGGCGGAGGCTGCGCGCGCTGTCGAGGTGTGGCCGGTGCGGACCAACGCCGCCTTTCTGGCGCGATGCGCGGCGCATCCGGACTTCACCGACGCGCGGATCGACACCGGCTTCATCGAACGACGCCTGGACGAGCTCATCGCCCCGCCTCCGCCGCCGCCCGAAGCGGTTGGAGCGCTGAGCCTCGCGGAAGGGGAGGCGACCTCGCCCTGGGCCGCCTCCAGGGGGCCGGCGGGCTTCCGCCTCAACGCCAGCGCCAGGACCACGGCCGCCGTGCGGGTCGACGGGCATCCGGCCGAGCTGCCTTTCGCCTTTGGGCCGGCGTCGGCTGTGAGGCTGGACGCGGATGAACTCGTCACCTTCCGCGACGGCGCGGCCCTGCGACTGAGCCTGGCTTCGGACCCGGCGGCAGGCGCAGAGGCCGATTTCGACGGCGGCATCCGCACGCCGATGCCCGGTCGCATCGTCAAGGTCGCCGTGGAGCTCGGCGCGCGCGTCCAGGTGGGGCAGGTGCTGGTCGTACTCGAGGCGATGAAGATGGAGCACACCCTGACCGCTCCGGTGGATGGGCGGGTGACGGAGGTGGCGGCGACCGAGGGGGACCAGGTGGTGGAGAACCTGATCGTCGTCCGGCTGGAGGCTGCCGAAGCTTGACCCTGCACATCGTCAAGCTCTGCGTCGGCTGCGACACTGTCGAGGAACTGCTCGAGTGGCGCGAGCCGGCGCGGCGGCGCGGCGAACCCTGGATCCTGCGCACAAAGCAGACGCCTCGCCAGGCGGAGGCCGTGATCGACGGCGGCTCGCTCTATCGCGTCTACAAGGGATTCATCCTCTCGCGGCAGCGCATCCTGGCGGTGAACTGCGTTGGCGAGGGCCAGGAGCGGCGCTGCCAGATGACGCTTGACGAGACGGTCGTTCTCACCGCGCCGACGCCCCGCCGTGCGTTCCAGGGGTGGCGGTATCTCGATCCCGCCGACGCCCCGCCGGACCTGGGGGATGTCGTCGCTGCTGATGGCTTGCCGGCGGATCTGGCCCGCCGGCTGCGCGAGGCGGGGGCTTGGTGAGGATCAAGCGGACCGCGTTGTCTCGCTGAACGCGGCCAGCGCCGCTTCCGCCGCGGCGACGCCCGTGTCGTATGCCCCGTGCGCCGTCGAGAAGTCGTGGGGCGAGCAGGCCTCGCCGGCGAAGAAGATCCGATCCTCCAAGGGCGCGGCCAGTACGGCGCGGCGATCGGCGAAGCCTGGCTTGGCGTGGGAGTACGCGCCGCGGGAGAACGGATCGGCGCTCCAACGCGATTCTGCCAAGGGCTCAAGGCGGTCGGCGAAGTCCGATCCGAGGGCGGCCGCCAGTTCCTTGCGTGCGAAGTCGCCGAATGCGCCGTCGCCCTCGGCCTCCAGCGCGGCGGCGAGATGACCGCCGAAATAGGCCTCGACCATCGGCAGGCCCATGGGGCGCAGGGTGTAGCCGGCGGTGTCGGTGGTGTCGGTGCGCGCCTGGACACGGGTGTCGGGGTCGAAGCGATCGGCGTCGGCAAGGCGCAGGAAGGCCTTGTCCACATTGCCTAACGGCAGGGCGGCGGCCGCCTCGAGCTTCTCACGCGCCGCGGGGACGATCCTCAGGCGCTCCTCGGCGAGCACGGTGGTGGGAAC
>DATBEN010000044.1:0-9129 GCA_036276055.1 Caulobacteraceae bacterium | reverse complement strand
GGCTCCGCGAGAATCCCTCGCTGATCCCCTCGATGGTGTCCGAGACCGTCCGCTGGCAGACGCCCCTGGCGCACATGAGGCGCACGGCATTGCGCGACTTCGAGTTCGGCGGGAAGACCATCAAGGAAGGCGACCGGGTGGTGATGTGGTACGTCTCGGGCAACCGCGACGACACCGTGATCGAGGACCCCGACGCCTACCGGATCGACCGGGCGAGGCCGCGCCAGCACCTGTCGTTCGGCTTCGGCATCCACCGATGCGTGGGTAATCGACTCGCCGAACTTCAGCTGACCATCATCTGGGAAGAGATCATGAAGCGCTTCCCGGTCATCGAGCTGGCGGGCGAGCCTCAGCGGACCCACTCGATCTTCGTGAAAGGCTACGAACACCTGCCAGTGGTGATCCCCTACCGCAACTAAGGTACCCTTCTTGGGGGCTTTGCCGTAGAGCCGCCTCACCGCATATTGGGGACGACGCAGAACGGAGTGCTCGTGTTCGTCTCCGCTCGATCCTCTCTGTTGACAGATTCGCGCGTGCGCATCTTCCGGCCATCCCGGGACCTGGTCCTGAGCATCGAGGGACTGGGTCCGCAGATCGCTCTGGCGGCGGGCCTGACCGTCGCCGCCGGCCTGGCGCGCCTTCTGCTTGGCATGATCGATCCGAACGTCGTGCCCTCGGCGGTGTATTTTCCGGCCATAGTCGCAAGCGCCCTGCTGGGCGGATGGCGCGCTGGCGGCCTGACCCTGGCGATGTGCTTCGCGGCCAACTACGGCCTCTTCGGAGACGCCCTCGCCTCGCATACCGCCAGGCGCCCGCTGAACATCGCCCTCTTCTTCCTGCTCTGCTCCGGCTCCGTCGCCGTGTGCCAATGGCTGGGGACCCTCGTGCTCAGCCTGCAGCACAGCCGTGAGCGGCTGGCGCAGCGAAACCTGAACTATGACATCCTCTTCGAGACGATCACGGAGGGGTTCGCCGTCTGCCAGGCCATCCGGGACCCCTCGGGACGGCTGATCGACTATCAGGTCCGCGAGATGAATCCTGCCCTGCGGCGCGTGCTGGGGCTCACGCCCGAACAGGCCCTGGGGAAGATGAGCGACGCGCCAGGCGACTGGCCCGAGTGGCTGGCGCTTTGCGAGCGGGTCCTGGCGACCGGCAGGCCTGCAGCGTTCGAGACCCGCTACGCGGCAGATAACCGTTGGTGGGAGATCCGCGTCAGCCGCGTCACCTCCGAGACCATGGCGCAGCTCTTCATCGACATCACCGATCGCAAGACGGAGCAGCAGCGACAGGCCGCCCTGTTCGACGAACTCAACCACCGGGTGAAGAACAACCTCGCCATCGTCTCGAGCGTGTTGACGATGCAGGCCAGGGGCGCAGAGCCGGCGACCGCCGAGGCTCTGCGCACGGCGGTGAGCCGCGTCCACTCGATCGCGGACCTCCACGCGAGCCTGTACCGCTCCCACCGCAGCGAGGCGGTGGACGTCGGCCTCTATCTTCAGGAGCTTGGCGGAAACCTGTCGAAGTCGCTCCTGGACGAAGCCGAGGGCGTCACCATCCGGGTCGAGGCGCCGTCCGCGACGATGGCCGCCGAACACGCCGTGCCCCTGGGCCTGGTGGTGAGCGAGCTGGTCACCAATGCCGTGAAGCATGCCTATCCGCACGGCCATGGCGGCGAAATCGTCATCGCGCTCGAACGCCGGGACGGGGCTGACATGCTGACCGTCGCGGACTTCGGGCGCGGCCTTCCCGAAATGACAGACGACACCGCCGCCGGCCTGGGCATGCACCTGGTCCACCTGATGGTGTCCCAGCTGGGTGGCGAACTGACCATCTCTCGTGAGGGAGGCGCGCGCTTCGAGATCCGCCTTCCAGAAGGCTCCTTGGCCTAGCCTTCCGTCGAAGAAGCTGTTCGGCCTGTCACAGGCCGCGGCCGTCTCCAGTTGACTCACGCACCCGGCCGCGCCAGATGTTATGACAACTCAGGTGCCATTTCTTGGCTCTGAGGGCCAGGCGCGGCAGGAGCCGGCATGAAACGGGGACTGACGCTCGCCATTGCTCTCCTCGTGCTTTTGGCGGCAGGGCTGTGGCTGTCGCGCGGGGCGATCGCAGAGCGGATCATGGCCCGCGCCTACGACAGGGCCATGGGCGATTCGATCGCGGGTCTTCCAGATGGGCTCAGCGTGGCCCTGTGCGGCTCAGGATCGCCGATGCCCGATCCGACTCGCGCGGGACCGTGCACGGCGGTGATCGCCGGACGGCGGCTGTTCGTCGTCGACAGCGGCGAGGGCAGCGTGAAGGTCCTGGCGCTGATGCAATTGCCGCCGGCGCGCGTGGAGGGGTTGTTCCTCACCCACTTCCACTCGGACCACATCGCCGACCTCGGGGAACTGATGCTCCAGCGCTGGGCTGGGGGCGCGGCGACCTCGCCCCTGCCCATCTACGGTCCTACGGGAGTCGACCGGGTCGTCAGCGGATTCGAGGCGGCCTATCAGCTCGATCGAGGCTACCGCATCGCCCATCACGGGCCGAAAGTGACCCCGCCCTCCGGGTTCGGCGGCGCACCACACCCATTTGCGATCTCGGCCGACGGGCCAGACGCCGTGCTGATCGACGAACCGGACCTGAAAGTGGTCGCCTTTCCCGTCGACCACGGTCCGGTGAAGCCCGCGGTTGGCTACCTCTTCGTCTACAAGGGGCGGCGGGTCGTGATCAGCGGCGACACTGCCCCTTCGGCGCGGTTGGAGCGCGAGGCGCAAGGGGCCGACGTGCTCGTGCATGAGGGGCTCGCCCCCAATCTCGTCACGATCCAGCGCCAGGCGGCGATCGCCCACAGGCGGGACAACCTCGCCCACATCCTGCACGACATCCTCTCCTACCACACCACGCCCGAGCAGGCGGCCGCGATCGCGCAGCAGGCCAAGGTGAAGGTCCTCCTGTTCACCCACATCATCCCGCCCTTGCCGATCCGGGCGCTCGATGGCCCCTTCCTCGGCCGCTCTCGACAGATCTTCCACGGCAGGGTCATCGTCGGGCGCGACGGCGACACGATCATGCTCCCGGCTGGAACAACCCAGATCCGCTACGCCAGCCGGACAAACGCGCTTCTGTGACGTCGCAAGCGCAAGGGACCACCGCCATGCCTGAGCCGATCGCCCTTATGGGCGCGCCGGGGTCGCCGTACACCCGCAAGATGCTGGCGGTGCTGCGGTACCGCCGCATCCCCTACCGCTTCCTCTCGCGCGCCCAGGCCGCCGCCGAGGGCATGCCCAGCCCTCGTGTGGGCCTGTTGCCGACCTTCTACCTTCCCGGCGCCGACGGCGCGTTGCAGGCGGTCACGGATTCGACGCCCCTGATCCGGCGCTTCGAGCGGGAGGTCCCGGGCCGCAGCCTCATCCCGCCCGACCCAGCCCTGGCCGTCCTCGACGAGCTCGTCGAGGACTATGGAGACGAGTGGCTGACCAAGGCGATGTTCCACTATCGCTGGGCTCACGCGGACGACGCCCGCCAGTCGGCGCGCATCCTCCCCTTGTGGCAGGGCTATTCGATCCCCGACGACACCTTTGCCGAGCGCGCCGAGGCGATCGGAGGACGTCAGATTTCGCGCCTCTACGTCGTTGGATCGAACCCGACGACGGGCCCGGTGATCGAAGCCTCCTACTCTCGCTTCCTGGAAGCGTTCGAGGCGCATCTGTCCCGCCACCCGTTCGTCCTTGGCGCGCGCCCAGGAACGGCGGACTTCGGCCTGTTCGGCCAGCTGACCCAGCTGGCGATGTTCGATCCCACGCCAATGCGTCTCACTTTGGAGATCGCCCCACGCGTCTACGCCTGGACCAGTCTCATGGAGGATCTCTCCGGCTTCGAGCCGCCCGATGGTGGCTGGATCTCCCTCGACGATCCTCCGGAGACGCTCCGGGCCTTGCTGGCGGAGATGGGCCGCGCCTATGCGCCGGTGATGCTGGCCAATGCGCGCGCGCTGGCGTCCGGCGCGAGCGAAGTCGCCTGCGAGGTCGAGGGCCTGCCCTGGCGCCAGCCGCCCTTCCCCTACCAGGCGAAGTGCCTCAATTGGCTGCGCGAGTCCCGCGCCGCCCTGACTGCCGCTGACCGAGCGCGCCTCGATGGCGTCCTGCGTGGAACGGGCTGCGAGCCCCTGTTCGACTGACGAGTGCGAGTCCGGCGCCTTGCGTCAGAAAGACGCGGGGCATACCCGCCGGCATACAGAATGTAATCCCGCCGGCCGACATGAGCAGTGGAAGAGCCGGTTAGGAACACGCGCGGCTGCTGACTCTGACCGGTCAAAGCCGGGCTATGCCCATTATTCTTGCAAAGCGCCGCTCACCAAGGCGTGATCGAGAAAAGCGTACAGTGGGTGGAACCGGCTCTTCGCGCGCGAGGCGAAACCTGATTTTAAGGCTTCGAGGGCGAGACTCAGTCTGAACAGCTAGGGAATTCCTCAGCGTGCCTATCGACCGCCGGACCCTTCTTGCGTCCTTAGCAGCCGCTGTTCCCGCGCTCACGCTCGCCCGCCACGCGGCCGCCCAGACCGACTCGGTCCTCACCTTCCTGGCCGAGGAGGAAATGCGCCGGGTCGGCGACCGCATTCCCCACCGCGACGTGGTGGGCGTGGCCAACTTTTCGCGGCCCTCGTCTGAGCCGCGCTTCCACCTGGTCGACATGCAGAGCGGTCAGGTTCAGAGCTTCCTGGTCGCCCACGGCCGAGGATCGGATCCCGACAAGAGCGGCTGGCTGCAGACCTTCTCGAACGTGTTCAATTCGGACTGCAGCTCCAAGGGCGCCTTCCTCACGGGCGCCTACTATTATGGGCGTCACGGGCGCTCGATGCGGCTGATCGGCCTGGATCCGACTAACAACAACGCTGAGGCGCGGGAGATCGTGGTCCACTCAGCAGCCTATGTGAGTCCCACGATCCTCCGCGAATACGGCAAGCTGGGCTGCAGTGAAGGCTGCTTCGCCCTCGATGTCGCCGACCTCCCTATCGTGCTCGACCGCCTCGGCCCGGGCCGGCTGCTGGTTTCGACGAAGATCTGACGCCTCACGCGAGGCCGCAAACCCGCACCAGGAACAGAGCCAGGGCGCCGATCAGAGCCAGCGACAGGGTGACCACCGCGCTCGCCCGCGGCCCGGCGCCTGCCAGGGCTCGCACATCGACTCCAAGACCCAGCGCAGCCATCGAGACGATCGTCAGGAACCCCGCAAGGTCGCCCGCCGGCGCGGCGAGAGGCTCTGGAGTCACCCCCAGCGACCGCGCGGCGACGAGGAGCAGGAAGCCGACGATGAACCAGGGAACCATGTGGCTCAGCGGCGGCAGGCTCATCCGTCGCGCGCCCGGTCCCGACTGTTGGCCTGATCGGGCGATCAAGGCGAGGACGGTCACGACCGGCCCAAGCATCAGCACGCGCACGAGTTTCACCAGCGTGCCGACCTGGACCGCCAGCGTCCCTACCGGGGCCGTCGCGGCCAGCACCTGCGGCACGGCGTAGACGGTCAGACCGGCGATACGAGCGCCACGCCCAGGATCGCGGTGAAGGATATGGCCGCGGCGACATCGTCGCCTTCGGCGCCGATCACCGGCGCCACCGCAGCGATCGCGGAGTTCCCGCAGATGGCGTTTCCGCAAGCGATCAGGATCGCCATCCGCCGCGGTAAACGGAAGAACCGGCCAAGGCCGTAGCTGCCGGCGATCGCCAGGATGACCAGGGCGGCGATGCCGGTCAGCAACACGCCGCCGGCCGCGGCAATGGCGTGCGCGTCGACGGTGGCGCCCAGCAGGACCACGGCGATCTCCAGGACCGTCTTTCCCGCGAAATGGACGCCCTCGCTCCACCGTGGGCCAGGCGTCCAGACCGTCCTTGCCGCGGCGCCCAAGAGGATGGCGAGCACCAGCGCCTCGAGCCACGCGCGACCGAAGAGGCGCGCCTCCAGCCCCTGAAATCCGATCGCCACGCAGGTGAGCGCCAGGCACAGGAACAGACCGGGCGCTATCCTGGCCGCCCGCTCCCCCAGACGCGTGGGGACGTCCCAAATCGCCAGGATGTCCATTCGCCGACCATCGGCCGGCGACATCGATCGTTCCAACGAGTTGTCGTGGTCGATCCAATCGATTGAATTGCTTGATCGCTTGCCGGACCTCAGTCCCCGATCAGGTGCAGCACAATCTCGCGCCGGTGCGGCGCGCGGCGGTGCTCGAAGAGATAGACGCCCTGCCACGTCCCGAGCGTCATTCGCGAGCTGGAGACGGGGATCGTCAGCTGGACGGTGGTGAGCGCCGCCCGCAGGTGGGCGGGCATGTCGTCCGGACCCTCGTCCTCGTGCGCATAGCGACCCCGTTCCTCCGGCGCGAGACGCTCGAAGTAGGCCTCGATGTCCCCTCGCACGTCGGGATCGGCGTTCTCCTGGATCAGCAGCGAGGCCGAGGTATGCCGGCAGAAGACCGTGAGGAGCCCGATGTCGACGTCCTGCGTCCCAACCCAGGCGGCGATTTCCCGCGTGACCTCGACGAGGCCTCGGCCGCGGGTCTGGATCGAGAGGGTGTGCAGGGACTGGCGCATGGCCGCACAATAATGCGCCTCCGCCTCGCATGGTTGGCCCCGTGCCGAGATGACAGTCGACGATTTGCGGACGGCTCGGGGCCCTCGACTTCCGCGACGTCCGCCTCTTCAGTTATCGCGCGGTCGAACAGGAGGAGCCCAACAATGGCCGACGGCGCGCAGCCGAGCAGCAGCCCTTCAGGCATGGAGCTGGGCTTCGATCCCGCGGCCTTGAAGGCTAGGTACCGCGCCGAACGCGACCGACGCCTGCGCGCCGACGGCAACGAGCAGTATCGCGAGATCACCGGGCAATTCGCCCACTACCTCGAAGATCCCTACGTTGCCCCGGGCTTCGCCCGCGAGCCGCTGACCGACGAGGTCGAGGTGGTCGTGATTGGCGGCGGATTCGGCGGGCTTCTGGCCGCGGCGCGCCTGCGGGAGGCTGGCGTCGAGGGCCTGCGGGTGATCGAGAAGGGCGGCGACTTCGGCGGCACCTGGTACTGGAACCGCTATCCCGGCGCGGCCTGCGATATCGAGAGCTACGTCTATCTGCCCCTGCTGGAGGAGGTCGGCTACCTGCCCGTGGAGAAGTACTCCCGGGCGCCCGAAATCCTGGCGCACAGCCGCGCCATCGCCAAGAAATTCGACCTCTACCGCAACGCGTGCCTCCAAACCGAGGTCACTGCGCTGGAGTGGGACGAGGGAACGGGCCGCTGGACCATCCGCACTAATCGTAGCGACGCCATGCGGGCCCGGTTCGTGGTCATGGCCAATGGCCCCCTGCACCGGCCCAAGCTTCCCGGAATACCCGGCGTGGAAGGCTTCAAGGGGCACTCCTTTCACACCAGCCGGTGGGACTATGACTACACTGGCGGCGACTCCGCGGGTGGCCTGACGAAGCTGGCGGACAAGCGGGTGGGTATCATCGGCACCGGCGCGACCGCCGTGCAGTGCGTGCCGCACCTGGGCGAATGGGCCGCTCAGCTCTACCTCTTCCAGCGTACGCCCTCGTCCATCGACGTGCGCGCCAACCGCCCCACCGACCCCAACTGGGCCGCGAGCCTGAACCCGGGCTGGCAGAAGGCGCGGATGGACAACTTCAACACCCTGGTCAGCGGCGGCCACGCCGATGAGGACCTCGTCGCCGACGGCTGGACCGACATCATCCGCAACCTGCTGATGGTCTCCCGGGCCAAGGCCAACGCGGGCGAGGCGGGCGCAGGGATGGACCCGCTGGAGCTGCTGCAGATCGCGGACTTCAAAAAGATGGAGCAGATCCGCGGGCGGGTGGACGCCGTCGTCGAGGACCCCGCGACAGCCGAGGCGCTCAAGCCCTGGTACAACCAGTTCTGCAAGCGCCCCTGCTTCCACGACGAGTACCTGGCGGCGTTCAACCGCCCCAACGTCAGGCTCGTCGACACCAGGGGCCAGGGCGTCGAGCGGATCACCGAGCACGGCGTCGTGGTCGATGGCGTCGAGTACGAGATCGACTGCCTGATCTACGCCACGGGCTTCGAGGTGGGCACCGGCTACACCCGCCGCGCAGGCTACGACATCACCGGCCGGGACGGCGTGACCCTCTCGCAGAAATGGGCGGAGGGGGCCGCGACCCTGCACGGCATGCACGTGCACGGCTTCCCCAACTGCTTCATCATCTCCAACACCCAGTCGGGCTTCACCGCCAACTACCCCCACATGCTCGACGAGCAGAGCCGCCACGCGGCCTACATCATCGCCGAGGCGCGCGGGCGCCAGGCGACGCGGGTGGAGGTTACGCAGGAGGCCGAGGCGGCCTGGGTGCAGACCATCCTCGACTCGGCGATCTTCCGCGCCAAGTTCCAGGAAGAGTGCACGCCGGGCTACTACAACAACGAGGGCAAGCCCTCGCCGCTGGCGGTCCGCAACGGCTTCTTCGGCGGCGGCCCGATCCGGTTCGTCCAGATCATCGAGGACTGGCGTGCGGCGGGCGACCTTGCGGGCCTCGAGCTGACAAGGGGCTAAGCCCATGCGCGCAGCGATCCGCCGGGCAGGACGTCTGGTCTGCGACGAGATCGCCGATCCCGTTCCCGAGCCCGGCCAGGTGCTTGTGAAGACGCTCTGCTGCGGGATCTGCGGCTCGGACCTGCACGCCCTGCATCACTTCGAGCACCTGACGGGCCTCGCCCGACGCGCCGACGGCGAACGGGTAGAGAGCGGCCGGCCCGAGGACACGCCCGACATCGTCTTTGGCCACGAGTTCTGCGTCGAGGTCCTCGACTATGGGCCGGGAATGACGGCGCGGCTGAAGCCGGGAACGCGAGCCGTCTCGGTCCCGGTCGCCTTCGATTCCCAGGGCCCGCACACCATCGGCTACTCCCCCGTCCACCCGGGCGGCTTCGCCGAACGCATGGTGCTGACCGACCTCCTGCTGCTGGAGGTCCCCAACGGCCTGCCCGCCGAGCATGCCGCGACCACCGAGCCGTTCTCGGTCGGCGCGCATGCTGTGGCCAAGGCGCAGATGGAGAAGGACAGCGTCGCCCTGGTGATCGGCTGCGGCCCGGTGGGGCTGGCGGTGATCGCCTCGCTGAAGGCTCGAGGACACGGC
>DATBEN010000043.1:0-11457 GCA_036276055.1 Caulobacteraceae bacterium | reverse complement strand
TCCTTCGCCCGCGCGGGCATGGCGCGCTGGCCCTGCGGGTGGGCGCCAGCGGCGAGCGCGGCCTCGAAGAACTCCATCGCCGCGCGGCTGAGAACCGGCCCGTCGCGGTCGCGGCGGGAGGCGGTGATCTGTTCGGGGCCGGTCGCGGGATAGAGCAGGAGCTGGAACTTCAGGCGAAGCTTCGCATCCCCGCGCAGGTCCTGAGCGACGCAAGCCGCCAGGTTGCCGCCTGCGGAATCGCCGCCAACGCCGATCCGCGCCGGATCCGCGCCCAGCTCGGCGGCGTGGTCGAAGGCCCAGCGCGTGGCGGCCAGGGCGTCATCGTGGCTGGCGGGGAAGGGATTTTCGGGCGCCAGGCGATAGTCCACGGCCAGAACACGCGCGCCGGAGAAGGCGGCGAGCCGCCGGCAGTGGGCGTCATGGGTCTCAAGATCTCCGATCACCCAGCCGCCGCCGTGGAAATAGACCAACAGGGCGCCCGGCGTCGCAGCGCCGGGCGCCGTGTAGAGGCGAGCCGGGATCGGTCCGTCGCCGCCGCCGACCTGCAGGTCGCGGGCCTCCACGTCGGACGGCGAGGTCTTCAGGTTCTGCGACTTGCGCTGCTCGCGGTACATGCCGCGCAAGAAGTCCCGGGGCACCAGGTGAAGGGGCGGAGTCTCCGCCGGCGCGCTGGCGGCCTGCTCTTCCAGCATGGCCTTGAAATGCGGATCCATCATCGGCGTCCTCCCGCTCGTGTCGGGGGGAGCTAGAGCCTGGATAGGACCTCCGGATCAAGGGTCGGACGGAGTGATCTTAGGCGCCGTCCCCGTCCAGCTTGGCGAGAGCCTCTTCGAGCTCGGCGAGCGTCTGGCGCAATCGGTTGAGCGCGGGCTCGCGAGCCATGTACCGCATCGCCCGGTGATCGATCTCGATCTGGCCTCGCAACTTCGCGATGGCATCCGTCAGTTCCGCCCGGAGCTGCGCGCGGGATCCCATTGCTCGGAGGATAGGTCGCGCCGCTGATCCGCGTCACGCCCGCCCGCGCTTGACCTCCCGGTGGACGAAAGCGCATAAGCCCGCCCTTCCGGTGTGAGAAACGATGCTCGCGCCTCCACCGCCACGACCCCCTCCGGTGCGAGGGACGAGGGCGGAGGGGACCCCCGTCCGCGTGATCGCGCACGGGGGCTTTTGTCGTTTGGCAGGTGTTGGTGATGTTCGAAGGACTGAGCGAGAGGCTTTCCGGCGTCTTCGACCGCCTGTCCGGGCGGGGGGTGCTCTCCGAGAAAGACGTCGACGAGGCGATGCGCGAGGTGCGCGTGGCCCTGCTCGAGGCCGACGTCGCCCTGCCGGTCGTGCGCCAGTTCATCGACAAAGCGCGCGTGGCCGCCACCGGCGAGGCGGTGATCCGCTCGGTCAAGCCCGCCGACCAGGTGGTGAAGATCGTTTATGACGGCCTGATCGAGATGCTGGGCGGGGAGGCCGCCGAGCCGCTTAGGCTCGCGCTCAACCCGCCGACCGTGATCCTGATGGCCGGCCTGCAGGGCTCGGGCAAGACGACCATGTCGGCCAAGCTCGCCCTTCGCCTCTCCAAGACCGAGCGGCAAAAGGTGCTGATGGCCTCGCTGGACGTCCGCCGTCCCGCCGCCATGGAGCAGCTGGCCGTGCTGGGCAAGGAGGCGGGGGTCGAGACCCTGCCGATTGTGACGGGCCAGGCGCCGGCCGACATCACCCGCCGCGCGCTCTCGAGCGCCAAGCTGGGCGGTTTCGACGTGCTGATCCTGGACACCGCCGGCCGCACCACGCTGGACGAGGCGATGATGAGCGAGGCGGCCGAGATCGCCCGCCTCTCCAGCCCCGTCGAGACCCTGCTGGTGGCCGACAGCCTCACCGGCCAGGACGCCGTGCGCACGGCCAAGGCCTTCCACGAACGCCTGCCGCTCACCGGCCTCGTGCTCACCCGCACCGACGGCGACTCCCGCGGCGGCGCCGCCCTCTCCATGCGGGCTGTCACCGGCCTGCCGATCAAGTTCCTCGGCACGGGCGAGCGGATCGACGCCCTGGACGTGTTCGACGCGCGGCGGGTGGCCGGACGCATCCTCGGCCAGGGCGACGTCGTCGCCCTCGTGGAAAGAGCGGCCGCCGACTACGACCAGGCCAAGGCGGAGGTCATGGCCCGCAAGCTGGCCAAGGGCCAGTTCGACCTCGACGACCTCGCCCAGCAGCTCGCCCAGATGGAGAAGATGGGCGGCATGGAAGGCCTGATGGGCCTGATGCCGGGCGTGCAGAAGGTGAAGAAGCAGATGGCCGAGGCGGGAGTCTCGGACAGGATCGTCCGCCGCCAGCGCGCGATCATCGGCTCGATGACGCCAAAGGAGCGGCGCAAGCCGGACATCCTGCAGGCCTCGCGCAAGCGCCGCATCGCGGCGGGCGCAGGCGTGGAGGTGGCCGAGGTCAACCGCCTGCTCAAGCAGCATCGCCAGATGCAGGACGCCTTCAAGTCGCTGTCCAAGGACGGCGGCCGCGGCTTCGCCCGCCTGGCCGGCCTCTTCGGCGCTCCCGGCGCCGGTGGCGGCGGCGCGGACGCGCTTGCGGCCCTCGGCGGCGCGAAGCCGGGCGATGCGAACGCCGGCGCCGGCACGACGCCCCCGCCGGGACTGGGCGGCCTGCCCGGCCTGGGCAGCCCCCGCCCCACTCCAAAGCTTCCCGGCCTCGGCGGACTGCCGCCGGGCGTGAACCCCTTCAAGCGCTGATGCGCGTGACCCTCAACCCGATCTCCAAGGACAACAAGGACCCATGCTGAAGATCCGTCTCGCCCGTGGCGGCGCCAAGAAGCGCCCCTACTATTCGATCGTCGTCGCCGACAGTCACTCGCCCCGCGACGGCCGCTTCATCGAAAAGGTGGGCGCCTACAATCCCCTGCTCGCGCGCGACGACGAGCGCCGGGTGACGCTCAACAGCGAGCGCATCGGCGAGTGGCTGTCCAAGGGCGCCCAGCCGACGGACCGCGTGGCCCGCTTCCTCGCCGCCAAGGGAATGGCCAAGTGGGAACATGGGAACAATCCCAAGAAGGCCGAACCCCACGCCAAGGCCAAGGAGCGCGCGACCCAGCGCGCCGAGCGTGAGGCGGCCCTGGCCGCCGCCGCGGCAGAAGCCGCAGCCGCTCCGGCGCCAGAGCCGGAACCTGAGGTCGAGGCCGCGGCCGAGGTTGTCGAGGCCGTCGAGGCCGTCGAGGCTCCAGCCGAGGTTGTCGAGGCCGTCGAGGCTCCAGCCGTCGAAGGCGGCGACGAGACCGCGGCCTGAGCCGGGAACCCGACGTCCAGACAGGATAGCGGCTCGCGTGGCCGAGCGACTGATCCTGGTCGGCCGCGTGGCGGGGGCCTTCGGCGTGCGCGGGGAGATCCGCATTACGTCGTACACGGCCGAGCCCGGCGCCCTGCTGGACTACCGCGATCTGCAGCGTGAGGACGGCTCGCCCGCCCTCACGCTCACCGCCGGGCGGGCGTCCGGCGAGAGCCTGATCGCGCGCGCCGAGGAGGTGGCGACTCGGGAGGAGGCGCAGGCGCTCAAGGGGCTCGGACTGTTCATCCCCCGCAGCCGGCTGCCTGAACCGGAGGAAGACGAGTTCTATCTCGCCGACCTCGTCGGCCTGGCCGCCGTCGCGCCTGACGGGACGCCGCTTGGGCGCGTGAAGTCGGTGCAGAACTTCGGCGCCGGCGAGCTGCTGGAGATCGAGCCCCCCGGCGGCGCAACCTGGTACGCGCCCTTCACCATGGTCAATGTCCCCGAAATCCGCCTCGCCGATGGGGTGATCATAGTCGTCCGCCCCGAGGAGGGGTGAGCCGGCGGGTGGAGCGGAGGGAGTGGGTTTATTGCGCCTTCGGCGCGACCTTCTCCGTGTCTCTGCGCCCTCTGCGTCTCTGCGTTCAACCTTTTATGCTCAACCCAGGGCGAGGCTGAGCTGGGAATCGTCTGCGGCAGGCGTGTCGAAGGTGGAGAGGGTGACGCCGACCAGGCGGATCGGACGGACGGGCGGGAAGAGAGTGCGCACGAGGGCGAGGCTGGCCGCCCGCAGGGATTCCCGGTCAGCGATCGGCGCGGCGAAGGTGCGGCTGCGCGTGACGATGCGGAAGTCGGCGTACTTCACCTTGACCGTGACTCCGCGGCCAAACGAGCTCGTCCGCTCGCACCAGGCCCAGACGTCGTCCGCCATCTCCAGCACGCCGGCCTCGATCGACGCCGGATCGCTGCGGTCCTCGCGGAAGGTGGTCTCCGAGCCGGAGGACTTGCGCTCGCGATCGGGCCGCACCGGGCGGTCGTCCTGGCCGCGGGCGATGGCGTGGTACCAGGCCCCGGCCTTGCCGAAGCGGGCCTGCAGATCGTCAAGACTGCGCTCGCGAAGGTCCGCGCCGGTGAGGATGCCCAGGGCGCGCATCTTCTCCGCTGTCCGCGGTCCCACACCGTGGAAGCGAGCCACCGGAAGGGCGGCGACGAAGTCCGCCGCGTCGGCCGGGGTGACCGCGAACTGGCCGTTGGGCTTGCGATGGTCGGAAGCGAGCTTGGCGAGGAACTTGTTGAAGGAGACACCCGCAGAGGCGGTAAGGCCGGTCTCCTCCTGGATGCGCGCGCGAATCTCTCGGGCGGTGAGCCAGGCCGAGGGCAGGCCCCGCAGGTTGGCCGTCACGTCGACATAGGCCTCATCGAGCGAGAGGGGTTCGACGAGCTCCGAATACTCCGCGAAGACCTGGTGGATCTGGCGCGAGACCGCCCGATAGACATCGAACCTCGGCCGCACGAACACCAGCTCGGGGCAGCGGGCCAGGGCGGTGACCGAGGCCATGGCCGAGCGAACGCCGAAGACGCGCGCCTCGTAGCTGGCCGCCGCCACCACGCCTCGCGCCGCCCCATGGCCTACGGCGACCGGTCGTCCTCGGAGGGCGGGATCGTCGCGCTGCTCCACGGACGCGTAGAAGGCGTCCATGTCGATGTGGATGATCTTGCGGATCGCGGCGTCCATCGCATCGCCGAGTGTGTCCCATTAGGCCGGACCGTCCAAGCGCCCGACCCTCGTCGCCGGCTGGCGAACCCAGCAAGACCGTCGAATTCACGGCCGGAAGGCGCGTCCAATCTCACGCAGCTCAAGAGATCATAAAGATGCCGATCGTCACGCTTCATGGCTGCGTGAGAAGCCGCGCGCGGGCTGCTGGATTTCGTCCCTGATGTGCGATTTTGGCCAAACTTAAGTCATTGACAGTAAACCAGGAGGACATGCTTCGATACTTCGAGCACCTGAGTGATTTCGCTGCCGAAAAGTAACCTGTAACGATCTCACGCAAGTTGTCCACCGCCAGAGACAAGGCGCGAGGGCGATTGAAAGCGATTGTCGCGATTTGGTTCCACTTGCTGGATTCACAAGGTGTTGTTCACTCGATACCAAAGCTCAGCTTCCTATGGTCGCGTTCGGGGCATATGAGGCCTTAATGGGGCGATCCTCGAGATCGCTGCAGGCTCGGCGGGGGGCCGGCCGATCGACGAGGGCGGTTGTTGGGCACCATGGCGTCCCCCCCGCGGCGCGTGACGAACCGGCGGATGGCGGTCGCCCGCCTGCTGGGCCTCGTCTCCCTGATCGTGATCGCCGCGTGCCGGCGCGATTCGGTGTTTACGCCGGTCGGCCCTCTCGCCGACAACGAAAGGGTGATCCTCCTCGACGCCGTGGCGATCATGCTGGCGATCGTCATCCCCACGATCGTGGCGACGGTCGTGGTGGCCTGGTGGTTCCGCGCCTCCAACGCGCGAGCCAAGCGCCATCCCGACTTCGTCTACTCCGGCCGCGTGGAGCTGGTCGTGTGGTCGATCCCGACCCTGACCGTCCTCTTCCTCGGCGGCCTGACGTGGATCAGCGCGCATGACCTCGATCCGTCCGTACCGCTCAAGTCGAAGAGCCCGCCTCTGGATGTCCAGGTGGTGGCGATGGATTGGAAGTGGCTGTTCATCTACCCCGACCAAGGGGTGGCGACGATCAACCAACTGGTCGCGCCCGTGGGCGTCCCGCTCCGCCTCCACCTGACCTCGGCGACGGTGATGAACACCCTGTTCGCCCCCGAGGTCGGCAGCCAACTCTACACCATGAACGGCATGGTCGGCACGATGTGGTGGAAGGTCGACCGGCCCGGCGTCTTCTCCGGCCGCTCCAACATGATCAGCGGCGACGGTTTCTCGCGCATGGGCTTCGAGATCGACGCCGTCTCGCCCGCGCAGTTCGCCGCCTGGACCATGGCCGCGCACGGCAGCCCGCTGGCGCTGGACGACGCCGGCTACCGCCGGCTGCTGCGTCAGAGCGAGGATGTGAAGCCCTACGCCTACGGATCGGTGGCCCCCGGCCTGTTCGACGCCGTCGCCCTGCAGAAGCTGCCGCCCGGCGCCGGGCCTGAGGAGCCGGACACGCTGAATCCGAACGTCCGGCCGGTGCGGAAACACTGACATGAACCTGCTGGGCAAGCTCACCTGGGACGCGATCCCCTACACCCAGCCGATCCCGATGGCAGCCGGCGCCCTGGTGATCGTGGTGATCGTCGGCATCGTCGTGCTGATCGTCGCCAAAGGCTGGCTGCCGTACGTTTGGAACGAGTGGATCACCAGCGTCGACCACAAGCGGATCGGTGTGATGTACTGCCTCCTGGCGCTGGTGATGCTGTGCCGCGGCTTCATCGACGCCCTGATGATGCGGTCCCAGCAGTCGCTCGCCTTCCACTCGGCGGGCTACCTGCCGCCCGAGCACTACAACCAGATCTTCTCGGCCCACGGGACGATCATGATCTTCTTCGTGGCCATGCCGTTCATGATCGGGTTGATAAACTTCGCCGTGCCCCTGCAGCTGGGCGTGCGCGATGTCGCCTTCCCGACCCTCAACTCGGTCGCCCTCTGGCTGACCGCCTCGGGCGTGCTGCTGGTGAACCTGTCCCTGGTCGTCGGTGAGTTCTCCCGCGTCGGCTGGCTGCCCTATCCGCCCCTGTCGGAGCTCAAGTACTCGCCGGGGGTGGGCGTCGACTACTACTGCTGGGCTCTCGAGATATCGGGGGTGGGAACCCTGCTGGGCGGGATAAACATCGTCACGACCATATTGAAGATGCGGGCCCCGGGCCTCAGCTACACGCGTATGCCGATGTTCTGCTGGACTGCCCTGGCCTCGAACCTGCTGATCATCGCAGCCTTTCCGATCCTCACCGCGACCCTGGCGATGCTCTTGTTAGACCGGTACCTCGATTTCCATTTCTTCAGCAACGAGTTCGGCGGCAACCAGATGATGTTCATGAACCTCATCTGGGCGTGGGGCCACCCGGAGGTGTACATCCTGATCCTGCCCGCGTTCGGCGTATTCTCCGAAGTCGTCTCGACCTTCTCGGGCAAGCCGCTGTTCGGCTACCGTTCTATGATCGTCGCCACCATGGCGATCTGCATCATCTCCTTTCTGGTCTGGCTGCACCATTTCTTCACCATGGGCGCTGGGGGCGACGTGAATGGCGTATTCGGCATCGCCAGCATGATCATCGCGGTGCCGACGGGGGTGAAGATCTTCAACTGGCTGTTCACCATGTACGGCGGGACGGTGCGATTCACCGTGCCCATGATGTGGTCGATCGCCTTCATGGTGCTGTTCACGATCGGCGGCTTGACTGGTGTGCTGTTGGCGGTGCCGCCCGCCGACTTCATCCTGCACAACAGCCTGTTCCTGGTGGCCCACTTCCACAACGTGATCATCCCGGGCGTGCTGTTCGCCGCCTTCGCCGGCTACACGTACTGGTTCCCCAAGGCCTTCGGCTTCACCCTGGACGAGAATTGGGGGAAGGCCGCCTTCTGGTTCTGGGTGGTCGGCTTCATCCTCGCCTTCGCCCCCCTCTACATCGTCGGCCTCGAGGGGATGCCCCGCAGGATGCAGACCTACGACATCCCGCAGTGGAGCCCGTGGCTGGCCCTCGCCATGCTTGGCGCCCTGTCGATCCTGTGCGGGATTGGCTGCATGATCGCGCAGCTGGTGGTGTCGATCCGCACCCGCGACCAGCGGCGCGACGAGTTTGGCGATCCGTGGGACGGCCGCAGCCTGGAGTGGGTCACCCCGTCCCCACCCCCGGAATTCAACTTCGCCGTCATGCCCGACGTCACCGGCGAGGAGCCGTACTGGGGCATGAAGGTGCGCGCCCGCGAGCACCAGCGGGTGATGCGCCCCGTGCCCGAGTACGAAGACCTCCATATGCCGCGCAACAGCCCCACCGGCTTTGTCTGCGCCTTCTTCGCCGTGATGATGGGCTTCTCCCTCATCTGGCACATCTGGTGGCTGTTGATCGTCGGCTTCATCGGCGCGTACGCCACCGTGGTGGTGTTCGCCTGGCGCGACATCCATGAGCGCGTCATCCCCAAGGAAGAGGTCGCGCGGATCGACCTCGAGAACCGCGCCGCGCGCAATCTCGCCCTGCAGGAGGGCCGGATTTGACCACCGCCGATCTCCCCATCGACCGGGATCCCTACCACATCGGCCACCACGGGGCGGGCGGCCATCACGACCTGTCGACGGGGCACGGCGAGGGCGGCCCGGCCTCCAAGCGGATCATCGTCGGCTACGGCTTCTGGATCTTCCTGCTGTCCGACTTCGTGATGTTCTCCGGCTTCTTCGCCAGCTACGCCGTCCTCAAGGACCAGACTGCGGGCGGACCCGGCCCACGCCAGCTGTTCGACCTTACCGACACGGCGCTCGAGACGGCGGCCCTCCTGCTCTCCAGCTTCGCCTGCGGCATCATGAGCCTGGAGATGGACCGCAAGCGGCTGTGGCCCACGGAAATCTGGATGCTGATCACCGGCCTGCTGGGGTTGGTGTTCGTCTTCCTCGAGGTCAAGGAATTCGCCCATCTCGTCTTGATGGGGGACGGCCCGCAGCGCAGCGCCTTCCTGACCGCCTTTTTCACCCTCGTCGGCTGCCACGGCCTGCACGTCACCATCGGCGGGGTGTGGCTCGCAACCATGATGGCCCAGATCTACTTCAAGGGCTTCCGTCAGGACATCCAAATGCGGGTGTTGTGCTTCAGCCTGTTCTGGCACGCGCTGGACATCATCTGGGTGGCCATCTTCACCCTGGTCTATCTGATCGGAGTCCACGGATGACCGACCAACCCGACCCGAACGCCCTCCATCTCGACGCGGGCGACGTCGCGCCCGGCGATGTCACCCACGGTGAGTTCACTGCAGGCTGGCGCACCTACGTCCTGGGCCTCGCCATCGCCATCGGCCTGACCATCGCCTCGTTCTGGGCGGCGCAGACCCACCTGATCTACGGCCCGAGCGTCGACATGGCCCTGGCCACCCTCGCGGTCGCGCAGATGGGCATTCACCTGATCTACTTCCTGCACATCACCACCGGCCCGGACAACACCAACAACGTCCTGGCCCTGGCGTTCGGCATAATGATCGTGTTCCTGGTGGTCTTCGGCTCGGTCTGGATCATGCACCACCTGAACCAGAACATGATGCCCGCGGGACGTATGCACGGGGGTATGTAGTCCCCGCGAGCCGGCGCCGGGATGTGATCGCACAGGACAGCGGCGGACGACCGCCGACGGGACGAGCCCTCCGGCGCGTCAGCCCGAGCCAAGCCTGACGAGCCCCTTTCGCACGGCGATCGCCACCAGGTCGGTGCGGCTCCTCGCGCCCATCTTGTCGAAGAGATGGGCGACGTGAACCTTCACCGTGCCCTCCGAAATCCCGAGCCTTTGGCCGATCGCGCGATTGTTCAGCCCCTCGGCCACCAGGCGCAGGACCGAGACCTCCCGGACCGTCAGCTGCACCTGGGTGAACCTGTCGGCCAGCTTCGAGGCGACGCCCTGCGCAAGCCGCATCCTTCCCGCGGCGACGTCGCGGATGCATCGGACCAGGTCCGCCGCACCGACATCCTTGAGCAGATAGGCCTTGGCTCCCGCCCGTAGGATCCGGTTGATGTCCTCGTCGGTGTCGTAGGTGGTCAGGACGATGACCTTGGCCTCAGGATCCATGTGCCGGATCCGCAGCAGCGCCTCGAAGCCGTCGAGCCTGGGCATCACCAAATCCAGAAGCGTCACGTCGGGCCGCAGTCTGCGGTAGCAGGCGACAGCCTCCTCGCCGTCGCCGGCTTCGCCCACGACCTTCAGGTCGCTCTCCCGTTCGATGAGCGTCGCAACGCCCTGTCGGAAGATCGCGTGGTCGTCGGCGAGGACGATGCGGCATATGGTGGGAGATTCCGTCGTCACGGGTCCGCCTCACCCGACGCAATCGACCCCGCCGGCAGCCATGCGGGCGCGCCTCGCCGCCCATGCGAGATGACGATCCGCAGCCTTCGCGCCTCGCAGGGATCCGTCTCGAACCGACGGTCTGCGAAAGGCTTCGCGCTATTGCGCAGGTCTCCAATCATATGCCGTCGCCAGGGACGTGAAGGGCTTGGTCGTTCAAGTATCGTAGGGAAGAGAATGCTGAATCACGGAAGTTTCTGTCCGATTCCTACGCGTCGGCGCGGCCCTACATGAAGATACTCCAGCAATGTCGAGACGAACTAAGCTTTCGGTAGAGCTGTTTATACGTCTTTGGATATATGCCGACGATGGAGAGACACCGGCCGCCCGCGTCCCCGGGGCCCTGACGAGTTCAGGCGCCATCGACCTTCGGACACGGAGCTTCCGTCCGCCCGGGCAGCGGGGTCATCGCCTACTTGATGTAGTGGTAGCCGGCCTGCTGGAACTCGGGGATGGTCGCGGCCATGCCCGGCGTCAGCACGGCGCCCGTGGCGAGATGGTTGGTCAGTTCGGCGACCATCGCCTCATGCGAGAGCTTGTCGGGATTGACGCCCTCGCCGATCAGACTGCCCGCAAGCTCCCACAGCCCATCATCCCGTTCATCCCGGGCGGATGGGATCCCTCGGCCGGAGGTTTCCCGGCCATGGTCGGGCCGGTCGCCTTCCTGATGAAGGATGTCGCCCTGCTGGGGATCTCGATCTACCTCCTGAAGGAGGACGCTACGCGGCTTCTTCGAGGTGAAGTGCAATCCATGCGGCTCGTATGAGCCGGTGTGAGATAGTGAAGACCGGCGGCCGGCGAGATCCACTCGCCGGCCGCCATCATTGTCGTCGGGGATTCGTTCCCCTCGCCACGCCCGCCGCCGTGGCGGCCGGAGATCGGGGGCGGAGCGGCGGGAGAACCGTTCCGCCCCTCACCGGCCGATCCAGGCGCTAGAGCCCGATCCGTCTGCCCGGAACGGATGCAAACGGTGAATCAGGCTCTACATCTTTGAAATCTAGAGCAAATTGTCCCCCGTTCAGACGTTTCTGTCTGAACGGGGTTTGCTCTAGTGCCGCCGGTGCTCCCAACCGCGACGTGACGCCTCCGAGTGGCCTTCCGGGTCGCCCGACCAGCCGCCATGGCCGCGCGAGCGTCCGCCGCGGTCGTCGTCGTCATCGTGGCGGCTACG
>DATBEN010000042.1:0-27849 GCA_036276055.1 Caulobacteraceae bacterium | reverse complement strand
GCTGCACGCAGAGGCGGCGCGCGGGTCGTTCAGCGACTTCCTGAAACGCAACGACCATCAGATCGACTACCAGCTAGCGGCTCTGTGCGTCGCGCTCACCCGTGACCCCGCTCGAGGGCACGAATTGCGGACCTGCGATCTGCACACCGTACTCAGCTTCCTGGATAGCCTGTCCTTCGTCGGCGTGATGGAGCGGTCCGACGCCTGCGCCGAGGTCCTCTCGCGCATCATGCCCGACGCGGACGCGATCCGGCTGCCCTGCCTCAACTCGGCGGTCTATCGGGGCGTCTCCGTCCGGACGCTCGAGCGCCTGCGCCTCGAGTACGAGGCGCTGCGGGAGGATCCGCGGCTGGCGCCGATCTTCGTGCGCGAGGCCCTGGTGCACGCCAGGGCTGCGGCCGCGATGGCTCGCCTGGAGCGGCAAGTCGCGCAGCCAAGCGAACCTCCGCGCCGGCTTGTCGGGCGCGAGACGGTCAGCGCATCCCGTTTCTCGACGCGTCATGGGGAGTTCGCGGACACGGCGATCGTCTGCCGACTTCCCCTCGGCCAAGAGCACCTTGTCCACGGCCCGTACGATCGGCTGCGGAGCGGCTGCTACGCCGTCGAATTCGGGGTCGCTGTCGCCGACGCCAGGACCGGCGGCAGAATCCAGCTCGAAGCCTCGAGCAATGGCGCGGTCTCTCTCAGACGGCGCTGGATCGGCCCCGTCGCTTCGGCGCCCGCGCGAACCCTTCACTTCGTCAACGATGCGGCCTCCAACGTGCTGGAGTTTCGCGTTCGGACGCAGGGATTCGCAGGTGGCCAACTCATCTTCGAAGGTGTCACGGTGCGCCGGTCCACGATCTGGCGCGCATGGCCATCGGCGTTGACCCGGCTCCTGTCGCGGGCGCGGGGGTGGACGAGCCGGCGGGCTCCACGCCTCGACGCGCACGACACTCAAGCCGCCATTCCGATCGAGGCGCGGGCGAGAACCCTTTCCACCGACCGCGCGACCTAGCTTTGAGCGAACGGCCGAAGGATCGTATCGCGCGGCCAAAATGCGAATGAGTTGCAAACGCGCCAAAATCATCTAGATGGCGTGTTCCGACGCTTCGAAGGTTCGCGCCGCCTCATGTATGTCTGCAACTGCAACGGTATCCGTGAGCGCGACGCTCACGCCGCGATCGAGGCTGGCGCGAAGCGGCCGGCGGAGGTGTTCCGCCGTTGCCAAGCGACGCCGAGATGCGTCAAGTGCGTACGCGATATCCGGCGGATGATCGATGTGGCGGAGCAGTGTCCGCTACGAGCCGTCGGATAGGAAGGACGGCTGGATCGCATGCGTCCGCAAGCAGGCGTTATCGCCCTCTTGAACGATGTCCTCACCAATGAGCTGACGTCGGTGAACCAGTATTTCCTGCACGCCCGGATGTACCAGAACTGGGGGTTCGCGCGCCTGGGAAAGCTCACCTATGACGAATCGATCAGCGAGATGCGGCACGCCGATACGCTGATCAAGCGGATACTGTTCTTGGAGGGACTGCCGAATTTACAGGATCTCCATAAGCTCAGCATCGGCGAGACCGCCCCGGAATGCCTGGCGGCTGACCTTGCACTCGAGAATGCCGGGCGAAGGACGCTCGTGGCGGGGATCGCCCACTGCGAGATCGAGAAGGACTACGTGAGCCGGGAGATCCTCGAACGCATCCTCGAGGACACCGAGGAACACGTCGACTGGCTGGAGACGCAGCAAAGCCTGCTCGCAAGCCTGGGCGAGGCGAACTACCTGCAGTCCGCCGTCGGAGAATTACCGGAAGGCGAGGGCTGAGCCGGGTCGTGTCGCGGCTTCGGCGCGGACCGGCCCGCCGCCACTCACAGGCGCCCCTGCGCTTGGCGAAACGCTTGCCGCCATCCCTATCGTTGCGGCTGCTGGGACGCTGCGTAGCATAGCTGGCTCTTTCGCCCCATTTTTGCATCTAATATTCCGAGCCCCGCGGGGCGTCCGGTCCCCGCACCCCACAGGAGTTCACGATGGCCAGGGTGCTGGTGCTTTACTATTCGAGCTATGGGCACATCGAGACGATGGCGGGCGCCATCGCGGAGGGCGCCCGGGCGGGCGGCGCGACGGCGCACGTCAAGCGCGTACCCGAGACCGTCCCGGCGGAGATCGCCCGCGCCGCCCACTTCAAGCTCGACCAAGCCGCGCCGATCGCCCAGGTCAATGATCTTGCCGACTACGACGCGGTCGTCGTCGGGGCGCCGACGCGCTTTGGGCGCATGCCCTCGCAGATGGCGGCCTTCCTCGACCAGGCCGGACCGCTTTGGATGGCGGGACGGCTGAACGGGAAGGTCGGCGGCGCCTTCACCTCATCGGCGAGCCAGCACGGCGGCAACGAGATGACGCTGTTCTCGATCATGACCAACCTGCTGCACTTCGGCATGATCGTCGTCGGCCTGCCCTACAGCCACCAGGGGCAGATGACGCTCGAGGAGATTGTCGGCGGCGCGCCCTATGGAGCGACGACGATCGCCGGAGGCGACGGCAGCCGCCAGCCAAGCCAGATCGAACTCGCAGGCGCGCGCCACCAGGGCGAGATCGTCGCCCGGACGGCGGCCAAGATCTTCGGCTGACTTTGGGCGCGGCGGCGCTTTCGATCCGGGGCCGCCGCAGTTTATCCTCCCGGCGACTAAGAGGAGGAAGCGATGGCCGATTTCGGCGGCGAGACCGAGGCTTTCCGCGCGGAGGCGCGCGATTGGCTGCAGCAGAGTTTTCCGGCCGCCCTGCGCAACGACCCCGCCATCCAGACCGCGGCCGTGATGGGCGAGCGGCCGAGCGAGGACGCCGAGCTGTGGCGCCGCCGGATGGGCGAAAAAGGCTGGGGCACGCCCACCTGGCCGAAGGCCTACGGCGGAGGCGGTCTCTCGCGGGCCGAAGCGCGCGTGCTGGCCGAGGAGATGGCCGCCATCGGAGCGCGCAATCCGATCGGGGGCATGGGCGTCATGATGCTCGGCCCGACTCTTCTGGAGTACGGCGCTGAGGAACAGAAGCAGCGCCACATCCCGCCAATCGTGAAGGCGGATCTGCGCTGGTGCCAGGGCTATTCGGAACCGGGATCCGGCTCTGACCTGGCGTCCCTGCAGACCCGCTGCGAGGACATGGGCGACCACTGGCTGATCAACGGCCAGAAGATCTGGACCTCCGGCGCCAATCTCGCCGACTGGTGCTTCTGTCTCGTCAGGACGGACACGACCAAGAAGCACGAAGGCATCAGCTTCGTCCTGATCGACATGCGGACGCCCGGCGTCGAGACGCGGCCGATCCGCCTGATCAACGGCGCCAGCCCCTTCTGCGAGACCTTCTTCACCGATGTGAAGGTCCCCAAGGAGAACCTCGTCGGCCGTCTGAACGGCGGCTGGACCATCGCCAAGCGCCTGCTGCAGTTCGAGCGCGAGAAGATCTCGGCGAGCCTGGGCGGCGGCAATCCGGCCCTCGGCCAGACCGCCAGCGTCGATGTCCTGGCCAAGCGCTACGTCGGCCTGGGCGCGGACGGCCGTCTGATCGACGCGGAGCTGCGCAGCCGGCTCGTGACCCACCAGATGGAGGCGAAGGCGTTCCAGCTCACCACCCGCCGCGCCGCCCTCCAGGCAAGGTCGAACCAGGGGCCAAGCGCCGCCACATCGATCATGAAGTACGCCGGGGCGAAGATCGCCCAGGATCGGACCGAGCTGGCTGTAGAGATCATGGGCGGACAGGGCCTGGGCTGGGAGGGCGAAGGCTTCGAGCCGGAGGAGCTGAGCGCCGTCCGCGCCTGGCTCCGCTCCAAGGCCAACTCGATCGAGGGCGGCACCTCGGAGATCAACCTCAACGTGGTCTCCAAGCGCGTGCTGGGCCTGCCGGACCCGAAGTAGATCCAGGTCCAGAAGGGAGCCGCCGGCCGAGCGCTGGAGACGGCCGACTTGTGACGCGCTGGCGGCGACGATAAAAGGCGCCCCCGATTCAGGCCCCGGAGCCGATGCCCAAACCGATCTTCGTGCTGAGCGGGCCGAACCTCAATCTGCTCGGCGTCCGCGAACCGCACATCTATGGCAAGGAGACCCTGGACGACGTGCGGCGCCGTTGCGAGGCGCGCGCGGCGGCCTTGGGTCACGCCGTGGAGTTCCGCCAGTCGAACCACGAAGGCGTGCTGATCGACTGGATACAGGAGGCGCGGACCGCGGCGCTCGGTCTGGTGCTCAATCCCGGGGGCTATGGCCACACGTCCATCGCCCTGTTGGACGCGCTCAAGGCGCTCGAAATCCCGGTGATCGAGTGCCACCTCTCGAACCCGGCGGCGCGAGAGCCGTTCCGCCGACACAGCTACGTTTCCCTGGCCGCGACCGGTGTCATCGCCGGATTCGGCCCGGCGAGTTATGAACTGGCCATCGAGGCCATCGCGAACCTGGCCAGCGGCGCCTGAGGCGTCGCGTCCCGGACAACAAGAGGCGAAACAAGTCCACATGTCGAACAGCGAGGACGACGCGCAGCCGGCCGATTCGTCGGTGGACGCGCGGCTGGTGCGCGAACTGGCCGATGTCCTGAACGAGACCGGCCTGACCGAGATCGAGGTCGAACGCGGAGGCCTGCGGATCCGCCTGACCAAGAATCCGCCGCCCGCGCCGATGACCCTGGCGCCGCAGATGCTCGCCGCCGCGCCGGCATATGCTCCGGTTGCGCCAGCCTCGCCGCAGGCGGCGCCCGCCGCAGCGGCGGCTCCGGCGGGAGAAGTCGTGAAGTCGCCAATGGTGGGGACCGTCTACTTGCAGCCCCAGCCCGGCGCGTCTCCGTTTGCGCGAGTGGGCGACCGGGTGGACGAGGGCCAGACCCTGCTCCTGCTCGAGGCGATGAAGACCATGAATCCGATCGCGGCGCCAAGGTCGGGCGTCCTCGTCGAATTCCTCGTGGCCGACGGCCAGCCGGTGGAATACGGCGAACCCCTGCTGGTCATCGGCTGACGGGGGATGTTCGAGAAGATCCTCATCGCCAACCGCGGCGAGATCGCCCTGCGCGTGCACCGCGCGTGCCAGGAGATGGGCATCCACACGGTGGCCGTGCATTCGGAGGCCGACCGCTCGGCCATGCACGTTCGCCTCGCCGACGAGAGCGTCTGCATCGGCCCTGCGCCACTGGCGAAGAGCTATCTCAACATCCCCTCGATCGTGGCGGCCTGCGAGATCACCGGGGCCCAGGCGGTGCATCCCGGTTATGGCTTCCTCTCGGAGAACGCCCGCTTCGCCGAGATCCTCGACGCGCACGGCTATGTCTTCATCGGCCCGCGGCCCGAGCACATCCGCATGATGGGCGATAAGATCGCCGCCAAGCGCGCGGTCAAGGCCGCCGGCATTCCCGTCGTGCCGGGATCCGACGGCGCCGTGGAGAGCGAGGCGGAAGCCATCGCAGCGGCCAAGGAGATCGGCTTTCCGGTGCTGATCAAGGCCTCGGCCGGGGGCGGCGGACGCGGGATGAAGGTCGCGCGCACCTCGGAGGAAGTCGCGGAAGCCTATGCCACCGCCCGCGGTGAGGCCAAGGCGGCCTTCGGCGACGACGCGGTCTACATGGAGCGCTATCTCGCAGCGCCGCGCCACATCGAACTGCAGGTGGTGGCGGACTCCTTCGGCGCAGTATGCCACCTGGGCGAGCGCGACTGCTCGCTGCAGCGTCGACACCAGAAGATCCTGGAGGAAGCCCCCTCTCCCGTCATAGACGCGGCGGCACGAGCCAAAATCGGCAAGGTTGTCGTCGATGCGGTCAAGGCGATCGGCTACCTCGGCGTCGGAACCATCGAGTTCCTGTACGAGGACGGCGAGTTCTTCTTCATCGAGATGAACACCCGCCTGCAGGTGGAGCACCCCGTCACCGAGGCGATCACCGGCATCGATCTCGTGCGCGAGCAGATCCGCATCGCGGCCGGCCTGCCGCTGTCCTTCACCCAGGACGAGGTGGTCTTCGAAGGCCACGCCATCGAGTGCCGCATCAACGCGGAGAACCCTCGCACGTTCGCCGGGTCGCCCGGTGTGGTGACCGACTTCCACGCGCCCGGAGGCCTGGGCGTGCGGCTCGATTCCGCGCTCTATGCCGGCTACGCGATCCCACCCTATTACGACAGCCTCGTCGGAAAGCTGATCGTACACGCGCGCGACCGCGAAGAGGCCATCGCCCGCATGCGCCGCTCTCTCGCCGAGATGGTCGTCGGAGGGGTCGAAACCAACATTCCCCTGTTCCAGGACCTCCTGGTCGAGCCGGACATCGTCGAAGGCCGCTACGACATCCACTGGCTGGAGCGATGGATCAAGGCGCAGGGGTAGCGCGCGGTTCAAGCAGGCTCTTGACCTTCGGCGCACGGCCGGTCACGCCGTCGCGGACGACCGCTTGGAGGAGGAGACGGACCATGGCTGACGACGCCCACGACGTGATGGACAAGAGCGCGGCGGACACGAGGGACCTCGAGGCCGAACTCAACAACCTTGGCATGTCCAAGGACGCCCGGCCGCTGTTCGACGCCGTCAAGCGGCACATCGCCGAGAACGTCGCGCCGATCGCCGAGGAGTTCTATCGCCTGGGCGAAGGCCGCGCCGAGCGCTGGAGCTGGGCGCCCGGCCAGCTGGAGCTGCTCGAAGGCGCCAAGGACAAGGCGAAGGCGGCGGGCCTGTGGAACTTCTTCCTGCCCACCTCGGAAATCGGCCGGGGCCTCACCAACCTCGACTACGCCTACATCGCCGCGGAGCTCGGCAAGCAGCCCCTCGCCTCCGAAACCCTGAATTGCTCGGCGCCGGACACGGGCAACATGGAAGTGCTCGAACGGGTCGGCACGCCCGAGCAAAAAGAGAAGTGGCTGAAGCCCCTCCTCAACGGCGAGATCCGCTCGTGCTTCGGCATGACCGAGCCGGGGCTCGCATCGTCGGACGCCAAGAACATCGCCACGCGCGCCGAGCTGGTCGGCGACGAGTGGGTCATCAATGGCGAGAAGTACTACATCTCCGGAGCTGGCGACCCGCGCTGCAAGATCATGATCTGCATGGTCAAGACCAGCCCCGACGCGCCGCGTCAGTTCCAGCAGTCGCAGATCCTGGTGCCTATGGACACGCCCGGCGTGCAGGTGCTGGGGCCGATGAACGTCTTCGGCCACGACGACGCCCCGCATGGCCATATGCACATCAAGCTCGACAACGTGCGGGCGCCCAAGGAGAACATCCTGCTTGGCGAGGGTCGCGGCTTCGAGATCTCACAGCTTCGCCTGGGCCCGGGCCGTATCCACCACTGCATGCGCTCGATCGGCCAGGCCGAGCGGGCGCTCGACCTGATGGTCAAGCGCGCCACCAGCCGCGAGGCGTTCGGCAAGCCGCTGATCCAGCTCGGCAAGAACCTCGAGGTCGTCTCCCGCGCCCGGATCGAGATCGAGGCCATGCGTCTGATGGTGCTCAAGGCCGCCAAGGCGATGGACGTCCTGGGCAACCGGGAGGCGCGCGTCTGGGTCCACATGGTCAAGGCCATGGTGCCCGAGCGCGTCTGCAAGATCATAGACGAGGCGATCCAGATCCACGGCGCCACGGGGGTGTCGCAATGGACCCCGCTGGCGCAGATGTACACCGGTCAGCGCACTCTGAGGATCGCGGACGGGCCCGACGAGGTGCATCATCTGGTTGTCGGCCGGGCCGAGTTGAGCCGCCACTGAACGGTCCTGCAAGGCCCGGCGGTCGCGTGCCGACCGCCGGGCCGGCGCGCTTTCCGGCGAAGACTGCGAGGCGGCGGACGTGAGCGTGAGGAATTGGAGGGGCCGATGACGAGCTTCAGGACGTGGATGGCGGGGGTCGGCCTTGCCGTCGGGATCGGGGCTTCGGCCATGGCTCAACCCGCCGCTGCGCCATGGCAGTCGGACTCTGTGGCACAGCCGGTGGGGCAAAGACCGACAGTCGAGTCGGAGCTGCCGGCGCAGGCCAGCCCGGCGCCGAACGCGCAGCCGGTGATCGACGCCCAGCAGGTGCAGACAATCACGCGTCAGTTCCAGACGGCGCTCAACCGGCTGGGCGGAGTTCCCCAGATCACCCGCTGCGGCCCGGTGCTTCAGCTCGTGACCCCTCAGACCGGGGGATATGACCAGAGCTATGGCGCCATCTGCGATCTGCAGGTGGCCGAGAAGCGGGCGCAGGCGGTGATGTGCGACGACCAGCGCTCCGGCAAATTCACCCTGACCCTGGCGACGATCCGGGATCTGGATTCCGTGCGCCGGTTCATCACGGACAACTGTTTTCCCGACGGCTGAGCTAGAGTCGGTCGGCCTTGAGCGCCTTCACCGCCGATGACCTGATCGCCTGCTATGAACGGGGCGTCTTCCCGATGGCGGACGCACGCCAGGATCGGCGCCTGTTCCTGGTGGATCCAACCCGTCGCGGAATTCTGCCGCTCGACGGACTGCGCCTCTCGCGGCGCCTTGCCAGGACCGTACGCTCCGATGCGTTCGAGGTGCGCGTGGACACCTCGTTCGCGGCAGTGGTCCAGGCCTGCGCCGCCCCGGCGCCCGGCCGGATGGAGACCTGGATCAACCACACGATCGAGCGCCTGTGCATAGAACTGGCGAGGCGCGGGATCGCCCACAGCGTCGAGGCGTGGCGCGAGGGCAGGCTGGCCGGGGGGCTGTATGGCGTTGCGCTGGGTGGGGCCTTCTTCGGCGAGAGCATGTTCTCCGTCGAGCGCGACGCCAGCAAGGTGGCGCTGGTTCACCTCGTCGCGCGCCTGCGGGCCGGCGGCTTCGCCCTGTTGGACACCCAGTTCGTCACCGAGCATCTGATGCGGTTGGGCGCGTTCGAAATCGACCGTGCGGACTATCGCAGGCGCCTCTCCCTGGCCCTGGCGCGACGGGCGAACTTCCGCGCCCTGCCCTCCGCCATCGTCGGGGCCGAAGCGGTGGCCTACGCAGTGGGCGCGGGAGCGCCCTCGCACGACTCCAGCCAGGCGTCGTAGAGCGGGTGCTGCAGGGCGTGGACGTCAGGCGCTTTGGCGAACATCCAGCCCTTGTAGACCTGCCGCGATCCCGTGGCTCCGCCGGCCGAACCCACGTCCGCGTCGATGATCACGTAGGCGGACGGCCGGGGATCGGCCGACTCCGGAGCCCAGGTCTGGCAGGCGCGAACCTGGAAGACGAGGCTCTTGTAACGCACGCGCCGCCCCACCGGGGCTTCGAACCGGAGGGTCTCGGCCGTGACCTTGTCGAGCACCCGTAGAATGGCGGTGGGACCGCGGTCGGGCCGCGGCGGACCGGTCGGGACGACGACCTTCGGCTTGGGCTTCTCCTCCGCCATGTCCGGCTCCGACTGGGCCTCATCGGCCATGGGCGGAGGCGCAACCACCGGGCCGAGCGACGGCGGCGCAGGGGTCTGAGGGGCGACCTGTGGAAGCGGTGGTGGCTGGGCCAGCGCGAGGCCGGCGCACAGCACGACCAGGACAGCCCCTCCAGCGATCCAGCGGCGGGTCAGTCGGGGGTCCACGGTTCGTAGTCGGCGGTGGCCGCCTGGCGCTCGCCGCCACGGGCCAACGAACCCTGCGGCCGCCAGGCCCAGACCGTACCGGTCAGGTTGGGCTCGTGATCCTTCTCCCACGCCCGGCGCTTGAGCGGCTCCCGCGTGGGCGGTTCGGCGAACGTGTGATGCAGCCAGCCATGCCAGTCGGGCGACACCTTCGAGGCGTCGGCATAGCCCTTGTAGATGACGAAGCGGCGGTTGCGCCCGTCATACTCGAACTTCTTTTCCGTGCTCTCGTAATAGGCGTTGCCGAGCTCGTCGTGCCCGACGAGCTTCGCCGAACGCAGGATCTGGTTGCGCGCGCCGATCGTCGCGCCAAACCACCAAGTGAAAATTTCCTTCAGCACGGGCGCGCTTATAGGCGGCGGCCGACCAGCCGTCCAGACGGCGCCATCATCTTCCTCGGCCGTATCCGACCACAAGATGTTGTGGATTGGCGGCCTGCAGACCCAATATCTGTTGCGCATCGCATTCACGCCCCCTAGCCTCGGCCAGAGAGCGGAGGAGTTGACGTCATGCGCCTGGAGCCGGTCCGCTGCGCGCCACCGCTTGAGACCGCTGAGCGAGCCCTGGAGCGCGTGGGGCGCATCGAGCAAGTCGTCGTCCCGATCGCCTGGCCCGACGCCCAGGCGGAGGCCTGGCTGGACTGGATCGAGGGCGCGCCGTCCGACTGGCCCGCCGATGCGCCTCCGGTCCTGGGGCCCGACGCCGCATCTGATGCGGTCCTCGGCGGAGGACTGGATCGCTACGCGATGCGCCAGGCGGCCTGGGGCCTGGCGCTCGGGCATTTCGCCGACGAGGCTCAGGCCCTGGCGTTCCGCGCCGCGCTCTTCGAGCTGTTCGCATGCGGTCTGGCCGCGCCCGGCCCATCCCTCGCGTTCGGCGCGCGTCTCCATCCCCTGGTCGCCGACCCGGTCACCGCGCCGCCGCTTCGCGTCCCGCCGATCGAGGGCGTGGAAGAGGCTTCGCCGGCCGCGGTCGGGCCCACCCTCGAAAACAGGCTCGCGGCTGTCGCCGACCAGGTGCGCCGCTGCGAAGGCGATCGCCAGGCCTGCGCCGATCCCGCCTCCAACCAGGCACTCGCCCGCGCCGCCCATGGGGCGCGCGCTGCGGGCGCGAGCGACGTAGAGATCGCCGAAGCGATCGCCCTGGGCGCCGCGGGCTTCGATGCAGCGCCCTCCCCGGGCGTCGACCTCGCCTTCATCGATCGGGCTGACGCTATCGCGGCCGCAGGCCTTGCGCGGCGGGCCGCCCTTCTTGGTTGGCGCGGGGACCTTACCCTCGCCTTCTCTGAAGGCGACGCCCTCGCCCTGGCGAGGAGCCTCGCCGCGCCCGCCGCCGCCCTGGACCTGTTCTCCCTGCGCGAAGCCGACGACGTCGCCGCCGCAGCGCGCCTCCTGGCGGTGTGCCTCGACATCGAGGTCTCGGCGGGCTTCTCCGAGACGCCCGCGCAGGCCTGCATCCGCCGCGACTGGCGCCCGTTGCGTCTTGGCGTGGCCGGCGTGCCCGAGCGCCTCGTGGCGGAAGGCTTGGCCTACGATTCGGACGCGGGTCGCGCGCGCGCCTTCGAGCTCGCCAGCCTCGTTCGCGACGCCGCGCACGAGGCCTCCGACGCGCTCTGCCTGACTCTGGGCCCGGCGCCCGCCACGGCTGGGATCCGCCCCCGCCGGAACAGCGAAATCATCGGTCCAGTCGCGGAGGCGGAGGTGGCGCTGATGCTCGGCGGCCGAGCCCTAGGCGCCGAACCGTGGGCGGGCGCTGTCAGCGCAGCCGAAACCGCCGACGGCGTTGCGGTCCGGGTTCTGCACGCGGCGATCACCGAAGCGGTGGATCGGCTCGGCGTCGATGGCGAAGCGATCCGTGACTACGCTCTCGGTCGCCGTACTCTCGCCGAAGCGCCCGGCGTCGATCATTCGGCCCTGACCGCTCGCGGCTTCACCGACCATGAGATCGCGGCGGCCGAGCAGGCGCTCGCAGAGGCGGCGGATCTCCGGTCCGCCTTCGCGCCGGCGATCATAGGCGCCGGGTTCGTGCGCGACGTGCTGGGCGCGTCGGAGAGCGACCTCGCCTCCCACGACTTCGACACCCTCGTCCACGCAGGCTTTGAGGCCGGCGACATCGCGGCTGCGAGCGCCTTCGCCCTGGGCGCAGGCTCACTGGCCGAGGCGTCTTTCCTCGTGCCGGCTCATCGCCGGATCTTCATGTCGGGGGCCGACCTGCCGTCCGCGGCGCGCCTGGCCATGACCGCGGCTCTGGAAGACGTCTCGGACGCACCCCTGACGGCCTTGCTCGAACTCGATTTCGAATGCGGGCCCGAGGCGGCGGCGAGGGCCCAGGCGCTGGCTGCATCCGCAGGCGTGCGCGCCTTGCGCCTTCGCCGCGCTCGACCCACGGCGGACTTCGCCCTGCGCCTGCCCGAGCCCGACGAACCGCCGGCGCGCGCCGCCTCCGCCGCGCCCGTCCGAGAGCGGATCGTCGAACGCGTCATCGAAGCGCCTCGCGGGCGCCAGCGCCTGCCCGACCGGCGGAAGGGTTACATCCAGAAGGCCGTCGTCGCCGGCCACAAGGTCTATCTCCACACAGGAGAGTACGACGACGGGGCCCTCGGCGAGATCTTCATCGACATGCACAAGGAAGGCGCCGCCTTCCGCTCCATGATGAACAACTTCGCGATCGCCGTATCGATCGGCCTCCAGTACGGCGTGCCTCTCGAGGAGTTCGTGGACGCCTTCGTCTTCACCCGCTTCGAGCCCTCGGGCGGGGTGACAGGCAACGACCAGGTGCGCTCGGCGACGTCGATCCTCGACTATGTCTTCCGGGAGCTCGGCATCTCCTATCTGGACCGCCGGGATCTGGCGACCATCGATCCTGGAGAGATGGATCGCGACGGCCTCGCCTCCGAGCCCGCAGAACCCCAGCCCGTGGCCCGCTTCATCTCGAAGGGATTTTCCCGCGGCGCGGCGCCGGACAACCTCGTCTTCCTGCCGCTCGCCCGCTCGGCGGCCAATGGCGAGGGCCAGGGGGCGATCGCGGACGTCTGCCCCGACTGCGGAGACTTGGCCCTCGTGGGCCAGGGACGCGAGCGGCTCTGTTCGTCTTGCGGCTGCCGCCCGTTCGGCTCCGGCAGAGATAACGGACGTTCCTGATTTGTTCTTGCAGCGAAACGCGACTTGTGCTCCTAAATCGGTCAGTGTGAACCGCCCGCGCTGAAGCGTGGTGGGACCGGCCAAGCAGGATATGCACGACCACAGCCGCTTCATCCGCGTGCGCGGCGCGCGCGAGCACAATCTGAAGGACGTCAGCGTCGACATCCCCCGCGACGAGCTGGTGGTGATCACCGGCCTGTCCGGCTCGGGCAAGAGCAGCCTCGCCTTCGACACCATCTACGCCGAGGGGCAGCGCCGCTATGTCGAGAGCCTCTCGGCCTATGCCCGCCAGTTCCTCGAGCTGATGGGCAAGCCGGACGTCGACCTCATCGAAGGTCTCTCGCCGGCGATCTCGATCGAGCAGAAGACCACCAGCCGCAACCCCCGATCGACGGTGGGCACGGTGACCGAGATCCACGACTACATGCGCCTGCTGTGGGCGCGGATCGGGATCCCGTACTCGCCCGCCACGGGCCTGCCGATCGAGAGCCAGACCGTCAGCCAGATGGTGGACAAGCTCACCGCCCTTCCCGAGGGCGAGCGGATCTATCTGCTTGCCCCGGTCGTGCGCGACCGCAAGGGGGAATACCGCAAGGAGATCGCCGACTGGCAGAAGGCGGGCTACCAGCGGCTGAAGATCGATGGGACGTTCTATCCGATCGAGGACGCCCCCCAGCTCGAGAAGACGTTCAAACACGACATCGACGTCGTGGTGGACCGCATCGTCACGCGCGAAGGCCTCGAGACCCGGTACGCCGACAGCCTGGAGAGCGCCCTGCGCCTGGCCGACGGGATCGCCGTAGCGGAATGGGCGGACGTCAAGCCGGGCGAAACCGAACCGCGCCGGCTGATCTTCTCCGAGAAGTTCGCCTGCCCGGTTTCCGGCTTCTCGATCTCCGAGATCGAGCCGAAGCTGTTCTCCTTCAACAGCCCGGCCGGCGCATGCCCCGCCTGCGACGGCCTGGGGCTGAAGCTCGGTTTCGACGCGGATCTCGTCGTGCCCGACAAGGATCGCACCCTGCACAAGGGCGCCATCGCACCCTGGGCCAAGGGTCCCTCCCCGCTCTACACCCAGACGCTGCAGGCTCTTGCCCGCCACTACGGCTTCTCGATGGACGAGGCCTGGTGGAAGCTCCCCGAAGAGGCTCGACGCGTCGTCCTGGAAGGATCCGGCAAGGAGAAGATCCGCTTCATTTACGACGACAACGCCCGCAAGTACGAGGTGACAAAGACCTTCGAGGGCGTGCTGCCGAACCTCGAGCGCCGGTGGCGCGAGACCGACTCGAGCTGGGTGCGCGAGGAGTTGGGGCGCTTCCAGTCGGAGACCCCCTGCCCCGTGTGCGGCGGCGCGCGCCTCAAGCCCGAAGCGCTGTCGGTGAAGATCGCCGGCCGGAACATCGCCGAGGTCTCGTCCCTCGCGATCCGACCCGCGCGTGACTGGTTCGAGAGTCTCGAAGACGAGCTGACCGCCAAGCAACTGGAAATCGGCCGCCGGGTCCTCAAGGAAATCAACGACCGGCTGAGGTTCCTGGTCGACGTGGGCCTGGAATATCTCAACCTCGCCCGCGGTTCGGGCACACTCTCGGGCGGCGAGAGCCAGCGCATCCGACTGGCCAGCCAGATCGGCTCCGGGCTCACCGGCGTCCTCTACGTCCTGGACGAGCCCTCGATCGGCCTGCACCAGCGCGACAACGCGCGTCTGCTGACCAGTCTCAAGGGCCTGAGGGACCTCGGCAATTCGGTCCTGGTGGTGGAGCACGACGAAGAGGCGATCCTGACGGCCGACCATGTCATCGACATGGGGCCCGCGGCCGGCATCCATGGCGGCCACGTGATTGCCGAGGGGCCGCCCCAGGCGATCATGGACAGTCCCGACAGCCTGACCGGGCAGTACCTGACCGGGGCGCGACGGATCGAGATACCAACGGAACGCCGCCCGATCTCGACCAAGCGCCGGATCCGGGTCATCGGGGCGCGGGGGAACAATCTCAAGTCCGTCACCGCCGAGATACCGGTCGGGACCTTCACCTGCATCACCGGCGTCTCCGGCGGGGGCAAGTCCACCTTCACCATCGAGACGCTCTATAAGGCCGCCGCCCGCCGCCTGAACGGCGCCTCCGATGCGCCGGCACCGCACGAACGGATCGAAGGTCTGGAGAACTTCGACAAGGTCATCGACATCGACCAGAGCCCGATCGGACGCACGCCGCGGTCGAACCCCGCGACCTATACCGGCGCCTTCACGGCAATTCGCGACTGGTTCGCGGGCCTGCCCGAGGCGAAGGCGCGCGGCTACGGCCCGGGCCGGTTCAGCTTCAACGTCAAGGGCGGCCGGTGCGAAGCCTGCCAGGGCGACGGCCTGATCAAGATCGAAATGCACTTCTTGCCCGACGTCTACGTCACCTGTGACGTGTGCAAGGGCAAGCGCTATAATCGCGAGACCCTGGAAATCCTCTTCCGCGGCAAGAGCATAGCCGACGTGTTGGACATGACCGTTGAGGAGGCGGGGGAGATGTTCCGCGCCGTTCCGTCCATCAGGGACAAGATGGACACGCTCTCGCGCGTGGGTCTCGGCTACATCAAGGTCGGCCAGCAGGCGACGACCCTGTCGGGCGGAGAGGCCCAGCGCGTGAAGCTGTCGAAAGAGCTCTCGCGGCGCGCTACCGGTCGAACACTGTATATCCTGGACGAGCCAACCACAGGGCTTCACTTCGAGGACGTGCGAAAGCTGCTCGAGGTGCTCCACGAGCTGGTGGATCAGGGCAACACGGCCGTGGTGATCGAGCACAACCTGGACGTGGTGAAGACGGCAGACTGGATCCTCGATTTCGGCCCGGAAGGCGGCGACGGCGGCGGACGGATCGTGGCGGAAGGGACGCCGGAGGCCATCGCCAGGGAACCGGCCAGCTGGACGGGACGCTACCTCGCCGACCTGCTCGCCCGCCAGGCTCCGCCCGCGCCGGCCGGGCGGCCGCGCGCGAGGGCTGGAATACGCGAGCGCGCCTGAACCTGGGAACCGCAACGACGCCCTGGTGTTGTTGCGGCAAAGGTGACTGATGAGGCCGGGTTGCCTGGCTCGTTAGGACGGGCATGGCGGGACACGGCGACAGCAACTCCACCGGTCCAGCAGCTAAGGGCGGAGGGCGCCGCGGCGCCGGCGACGGCCAGGACAACCCCCCGGCCAGGAAGAAGGGTCTCCTCCAGCACCCACTCCTGCTGACCATCGGCGCTGTGGTTCTGATCGTCATCCTGCTCGGCGCGCTCATCTGGTGGCTGCACGCGCGGCATTTCGAGACCACGGACGACGCCTATGTGGACACCCACATCGTGCGCCTCGCCCCGCAGGTCTCGGGTCAGGTCGTGAACGTGCTGGCGGTGGATAACGAACGGGTCCGCAGCGGCGACCTGCTGGTGCTGATCGATTCGTCCACCTTCAAGGCGCAGGTGGCTCAGCTGGAAGCGCAGAAGGCCCAGGCGCAGGCTCAGCTCGAAAATGCCCAGGTCCAGATCAGGACGAGCCAGGCCGCCTACCGGCAGGCGCAGTCCGACGTCGCCGCCGCCCAGGCGCCGGCGCACAACGCCGCGCTGGACCTGGCGCGCTACAACGCCCTTCTCGCCCTCAACCGCCTGGCCATCGCCCAGCAGCAACTCGACCAGGCGCGGGCGACCGCGGCGCAGACCGCGGCTCAGCACGAATCCGCCCTGCGGGTAGCCCTGCAGAGGCGCGAGCAGATTGCGGCCAACCGGGCTCAGGTGCGCGCCGGACGCCAACAGGTGCAGGCCACCCAAGCCCAGCTCGACACGGCGAATATCAACCTGGGCTACACCCGCATCGTCGCGCCCGTCGACGGCTACATCACCAACAAGACGGTGGCCCTGGGCAACTACGTCCAGCCGGGGACCCAGATGATGGCCGTCGTGCCCACACGCATGTGGATCACGGCCAACTACAAGGAGACCCAACTGGCGCACATGCGGGTGGGCCAGCCAGTGACCATCAAGATCGACGCCTGCCCCGGCGATCGGTTCAGGGGCCACGTGAACTCCTTCCAGCGCGGAGCGGGCCAGGCGTTCGGCGTGCTGCCGCCGGAGAACGCCACCGGGAACTTCGTGAAGGTGGTCCAGCGGGTCCCTGTGAAGATCGTCTTCGACAACACCTTCGCCGATTGCCCCCTGGGGCCGGGGCTGTCGGTCGAACCCTCAGTCCGGGTGCGCTGAGATGGCCGGCGCGCCCGCCCGAGGCGGCTGGACGCCGGAACGATCGGTCGCCGGCGGCCGCAACCCCTGGACCATCGTCGCGGTAATCTCGATCGCGACCTTCATGACGGTCCTGGACACGTCGATCGTGAACGTCTCGCTCGATCACATCGCCGGCGGCATGGCGGCCGACTACGACGAGGCGACCTGGGTGACGACCACCTTCCTGGTCGCCCAGGCGATCGTCATCCCGGCCTCCGGCTGGCTCGCCAACGTTATCGGCCGCAAGCGGTACTACATGATTTCGGTGGCCCTCTTCACCGCGGCTTCGTTCGCCTGCGGGATCGCCCCCAACCTCTCCCTGCTCATCCTCGCGCGCATCGTGCAGGGGGCCGCGGGCGGCGGGCTGGCGGCGGTGGAACAGTCCATGCTCGTGGACACCTTTCCACCGGAAGAACGCGGCCCGGCCTTCGCCGCCTATGGCGTCGTGGTGGTGGTCGGGCCGATCGCGGGGCCGATCCTGGGCGGACTGATCACGGACAACTCCAGCTGGCGCTGGTGTTTCCTGATCAACGTCCCGGTCGGGGCGCTCTCCCTGTTCCTGGTCAACCTGCTCGTGGACGAGCCCCCGGCGCTGATCCGCGAGCGCAAGCAACTGCACGAACGCGGGATCCGGTTCGATATGACCGGCTTCCTCCTGATCGGCGCATTTCTTGGCTGCCTGGAGGTGACCCTGGACCGCGGCCAGACAGACGACTGGTTTTCCAGCACCCTTATCTGCACGACGGCGGTCATAGCCGCCCTGTCCCTGGTGCTGTTCATTCCCTGGGAGCTGACCCGGGACGAGCCGGTCATCCCCATCTCGATGTTCGGCCGGCGCAACTTCGCCATCTCGAGTATTCTGCTGATGATCACCGGGGTGATCATCTTCGGCACGACACTGTTCATACCCCAGCTCCTGCAGCAGGTGCTGGGGTATACGGCGACCGACGCGGGCCTGGCCCTCACCGCAGGGGGAGCGGCGACGATCATCGTCATGCCGCTCAGCGGCATCCTCACCAGTAAGGTCGATCCGCGGCTCCTCATCGGTGGCGCCTTCATCATCGAGGGCCTGGCCATGCTCAACATGACCGGGCTCGACACGCAGATGTCGTTCGAGGCCGCCGCGACGGCCCGGATGTTCCAGGCCGTCGGCCTCCCGTTCCTCTTCGTGCCGATCAGCGCCATCGCCTATGTCGGGCTAGCGCCGACCGAGAGCAATCAGGCGTCCGCCCTGATGAACGTGGCCCGCAACCTTGGCGGCACGATCGGCATATCCACGGTGCAGACGATGCTGGCGCAGCGCCAGCAGTTCCATCAGGCGCGGCTGGTCGAGCGGCTCGATCCCCTGAATCCCAACTATGTGGGGGGCCTGGACCAGGCGACCCGAGCCTACGCCGGCCTGGGCGCCGGCGCTCCCAACGCCGCGCTGGCCAATCTCTATAACGGGACGCGGCAGCAGGCGGCGATGTTGTCCTACGTCGACGTCTTCCACGTGCTGATGGTCGCAATCTTCGTCTGCCTGCCGCTCGTGCTGCTTATGGAGGGGCGCAAGGGTGACGCCCCGGGGGCCGCGCCATGACTCGCCGCGCCGCTCGACCGGCCGCAGCAACGACCCTGGCCCTCCTGGCCGCGGCCTGCACGGTAGGCCCGAACTACAAGAAGCCGGACCTGCCGACGCCAGCGACCTATGCCGAGGCGCAATCCACGCCGCGCACCCAGGTGAACGCCGCCGATGCAGACCTCTCGGCCTGGTGGACCCAATTCCACGACCCGGTGCTGGACCGCCTGATCACGCGCGCCCTCACGAACAATCCGGACGTCCAGACCGCCCTCTCGCGCGTGCGGGAATCGCGTCAGGTGGAGCGCCAGACCGCTGCCGCCGAGTATCCCTCGCTCAGCGCCGGGGCGAACGTGGTGACCTTTCGGTCGAACCGGAGCTCCCCATCGGCGAGTGGGTCGTCCGGATCGTCCAGCGGGGGTTCGGCAAGCACGAGCCCGGCGGGGCAAAGCGGCTTTGCTCTGCCAACCCATCTCAACCTCTACTCGGTCGGCTTCGACTCCACCTGGGAGGTCGACCTCTTTGGCGGTACGCGCCGCGCAATCCAGCAGGCCCGCGCGAACACCCAGGCCCAGGAATGGGAGCTTCGCGACGTCGAGGTCACCCTGACTGCCGAAGTCGCCAACGACTATCTCACACTCAGAGCCGCCCAGGCCCGGATCGCCATCGGAGAGGCCGAACTCGCGCGCCAAAGGGGCCTCTTCACGCTTGTCCGAGCCCGACGGCAGACGGGGTTCGTGACAAATCTGGACGTCAACCAGCAATCCACCGCCGTGGCGACCGCCGCCGCCCAGATCCCCCAACTCCAGGCCCAGGCGAGGACCCAGATCCACGCCATCGGCGTCCTGTTAGGAGAACCGCCCGAGGCGCTCAGCCAGGATCTCTCGGCCAAGGGCGCCATCCCGCCACCCCCACCCATGCTCCCTCTGGGCCTGCCCTCACAGCTGCTGGAGCGACGCCCAGACGTCCGGGAGGCGGAGCGTCGCCTGGCCGCCGCCACGGCAGGGATCGGCGTGCAGACAGCGAATCTCTATCCCAAACTGACGCTCTACCCGTTCGGCAGTTTTGCAAGCAACGACATCGACACGCTCTTCGACGCCCACAGCCTGGCTGCGGCGGGCCTGGCCAGGCTCACCCAGCCGATCTTCGACGCAGGAAAGCGGATCGCTGCTGTGCGCGCGGCGCGCGAGGAGCGGGAACAGGCCCTTATCGCCTACAAGTCCGCCGTTCTCGGCTCCCTGCGGGACGTGGAGGACGCGCTCACGCGGTATGAGAACGAGGAGAGCCGCCGCATGAACCTCATCCAGGCCGCGGACGCAGCCAGGGGCTCTCTCAAAATCGCCCAGGATCAGTACACGACCGGCTTCGTCCCGTTCATCAACGTCTACCAGTCCGAGAACGCGCTGCTGAACGCGGAGGACCAGCTGACCCAGTCGGACGCCGCCGTGGCGAGCGATTTGGTCTCGGTCTACAAGGCCCTGGGTGGCGGCTGGCGCCAATAAAGACAAGGGAGTGGGGATGAAGCTCTATGGGGCGGCGATGCCGGCGCCAAATCCGCGGCGCGTCCGTATGTTCCTCGCCGAGAAGGGGGTCGAAGTCCCCGAAGTCGAGCTCAACCTGATGAAGGGCGAACACAAGTCGCCCGAGCACCGCGCCCGCAATCCCCTTGGGCAAGTCCCGACGCTGGAACTCGACGACGGGACCTGCATCTCCGAGACGGTGTCCATCTGCCGTTACATCGAGGCCGAGCATCCCGAGCCTCCGCTCTTCGGGCGCACGCCAGGCGAGGTCGCCCAAGTCGACATGTGGATCCGGCGGGTGGAGTTCGTGCTGATGCAGCCGGTGGGAAACTATTGGCGGCACGCTCACCCGCGCACCGCCGCCCTCCTCACCCAGTACAAGGATTTCGGGGAGTCCAATGTCGCCCGGTACAAGGACTCCCAGCGCTGGTTCGATCGTCAGCTCGCCCGGTCATCCTTCATCGCTGGCGAGACCTTCACCATGGCCGACATCTGCGCCCTGTCGACCATCGACTTCGCAGACTGGATCGGCCTGCCGCTTGACCCCGAAAATGCCAATCTGGCGGCGTGGCGCGGGCGGGTCCTCGATCGCCCCAGCGCCAAGGCCTGAACGCGGGGCGCTGTCCGCGGCGCCGGCCATCAAAGGCATCCGCCGCCGGTGAGCTCCCGTTATCGTCCGGAACACGTGCGCCTGTGACGCGCACACGAGGGTCGTGGTGACGACCCAGAAAGCGCTCACGACCGCGGCGTAGAAACCCGCGATGCTGAAAAGGGCGACGCGTCTGACGACGTCTGCGCCCGTCGGGGGCCCGATGCCGGTCGCCACGATCCCCACCGCTGCGCTGACGAGACCCAACGCGCCCAACAGCACCAGGATCATCACGAAGCAGACGAAGTAGACGAAGAACATGTACCAGAAGCGCCCCCTGGTGAGAGGCCAGTAGGCGCTCAGGTGAAAACGTCCTTCCGCGAAGGTCTCCACCGCAATCAGGGACAGCCGAATGCTGATCCAGACGTCGAGGCAGATCGTGGCCGTTGCGCCGACGAACTCGAACACCCTGGCCTGATCAGGCAGGATCTGCAGGAATGGCGTGAAGAGGGTAAGGAGCAGAAAGGCCGGAACGCCGCCGAAGACCATGATCAACAGGCCCGCCACCGCCGTCATCACGGCCAGGCGCAGCTCGTCGGGACCGAGCTCGACGTAGAACACGCCTGAACGGTCGGGTTGGAGAGACGCGCGGAAGACGGCCATGGTGTTCAGGGCCCAGATCAACAGGAAGGCGGCAATGATCAGGACCGCGAACGGCCCGAGCCTGCTGGCCAGGGTCGAATAGTCGACCTGGCCGCTGAACGGGCGACTGAGGACCAGCAGGATCGCCGAGGCGCTGAAGCCGACCAACCACAGCGTCCACCAGGCCCCCATCGCGCCTGGATGATCGCGCATCAGCCGAAAGCCGGCGAATGCGCCGTTGAGCACGTCGTCGGCTTGCCGGCGCGCGCGGCGCAGACCCTGTGAGGCGGCCGAGGTGGACTGTAGTCCGCTCATGCGCGGGGTAGGCCTCCAGCGAACTCGAGACGACTGTAAAGATAGGTCACGAGTCCGACATTCAAAGGAAGCCAAAGCCCCGCGGCGACCACAGCTGCGGCGGCCGAAGCCGGGCCCACGCCGTGCGGCCCGGCCAGCACCCCAAGCCTGGCCAGACCGAGGATGAGCAGCGTCGGTATCGCCATGACAAGGAGGCTGGCCGCCGCCATCGGCCAGACGCGCCCCTTCGTCAGCGGCCAAGTGGCAAGAACCTGGACGCGGCCACGACCGACACTGGCGGGAGCGGCGAGCGAGATCCTTCCGAAGGCCCACACGAGGCAGACCATGCACGCGAAGGCGACCACCAGCACGACCGCGCGTCCACGGTCCTCCACCGCCGTGGCCCAGGTGGCGACGTCGGAGGAGACGAAGCCATGACCTGACGCGGCCGCCGCGTACGCGAAGGCGAGAAGGACGATGAACGCGAGGAGACCAAGGATCGTCATGAACAGGAAGCTCAAGGCCGTCGCGGCTGCGAGCCTGATCTCGACCCACCCCACCTGGAGACCTCCGAAGCCGAGACGGCCGGCCCCCAGCGAGAGGCGCCAGAGGGCCCCGCACTCGACCGTCACAGCGAGGACGGCCAAGGCCGTGCAGGCTGCCGACGAGCGTCCAGAGCCCAAGGCGACCGCCAGCGTCATCGCCAGCACCGCGACGACCATCGAAAGCCACGCGCGCTTCCACGCCCGCGGCAGGAAGGCCAGAGCGGCCCTTGGGGCGCCGGCGATCAGGTCCTGGGACGGCAAGCGCGACTCGCTGATGAAGGATTCACGACAGGAAGCAATCAGATAGCCGGAGGCCGCGTGCGGCGCCACGCGCTTCCGCCGGTTATGGCGAGACCAGACGCCGCGACGCGATTCCCCCATGTGCGGGGACGGTCTAGGGTGAGGCGGATGTCATGTCTTGTTCACATAGTCGGCGGCGGCCTGGCCGGGTGCGAGGCGGCCTGGCAGGCGGCTGAAGCCGGAGCGTCGGTTGTCCTCCACGAGATGAGGCCCCTGGCGCAGACTGCGGCTCACCAGACCGATAGCCTGGCCGAACTGGTGTGCTCCAACTCGTTCCGGTCCGACGACTGGGAATTCAACGCCGTCGGCCTGCTCCACGCCGAAATGCGCCGGCTTGGCTCCCTGATAATGCGCTGCGCGGAAAGGACGAAGACCCCGGCCGGGGGAGCTCTGGCGGTCGACCGCGTCGCCTTCTCCGATGCCGTCACCCAGGCGATCACGAGCCATTCGAGGATCGAACTCGTGCGCGGCGAGGTCACGGCGATTCCAGACGACTGGCGTGAGGTCGTGGTCGCCACCGGCCCCCTCACCTCTCCCGCCCTCGCCGACGCCATCGGCGGCCTTACGGGTGAGGAGGCCCTCGCCTTCTTCGACGCCATCGCGCCGATCGTTCACGCCGAAACGATCGATATGAACGTGGCCTGGAAGCAGTCCCGCTACGACAAGCCGGGCCCCGGCGGCGACGCGGCCGCCTACATCAACTGCCCGATGAACCGCGCGCAGTACGAGGCCTTCCTCGAGGCGGTGCTGGCCGGCCCGAAGACGGATTTCAAGGAGTGGGAGAACGTCCCCTACTTCGACGGTTGCCTGCCGATCGAGGTCATGGCGGAGCGCGGCCGCGACACCCTTCGGTTTGGGCCGATGAAGCCCGTCGGCCTCACCAATCCGCACGATCCGACCGAAAAGCCCTATGCAGTGGTCCAGCTCCGCCAGGACAACGCCCTTGGCACGCTCTGGAACATGGTGGGTTTCCAGACGAAGCTGAAGCACGCGGCCCAGGTGGAGATCTTCCGCATGATCCCGGGGCTCGAGCAGGCGGTGTTCGCACGCCTGGGGGGCCTTCACCGCAACACCTTCCTCAACAGCCCCAGGGTGCTGGACCGGTCGCTCCGCCTGAAGGCCGATCCGCGTCTCCGGTTCGCAGGCCAGATCACAGGCGTGGAGGGTTATGTGGAGAGCGCGGCGATCGGCCTCCTGGCGGGCCGGATGGCGGCCGCAGGCGCCCTCGCGCACCCATTCGAGCCGCCGCCGGCGACCACGGCCCTTGGAGCGCTGGTTGCGCATATCACCGGCGGCCACCTGGACGCCCAGCCCGGTTCGTTCCAGCCCATGAACATCAACTACGGCCTGCTGCCGCCGGTCGATCCGCCCACCCGAGGCCCGGACGGACGCCGCCTGGCGCGCAACGAGCGCAGCCGGGCGAAAAAGAGAGCGTTGAGCGTTCGCGCCCTCTCAGACCTCGATCACTGGTTGCGAGAGCCCGCAACGGCCTGATCAGACTGCGCCCCTTACGCTCGCCCACACGAGTCGAAGACGCCGCTCGAGCTCCGAGGCGCGTCGCCCGCCAGCCTGCCGCGCCAAGGCCGCGGCCGCCACGGAGGGGAAGGCCCGAACCGGCAGGTCTCTCGCCGAGCGGTTGGCGTCCCTCCTCATCGGTCCAACCATCGCGGCCAGGGTCGCGGGCGGGATCAGGCCCCGCCTAACAAGGCTCGCCATGCCGATGAGCTGTCCGGCGGGGCGGGCGTTGGGAGCCGCCTCGCCCGCTCCCAGGATGAGGGCGGCGAGGACCGCGGCCGAGCCCCCCACCGCCCCCGCCCAGGCGAGGGCCGACGGCCCGTCCAGCTGCGCCATTCCCAGGATTGCAATGCGCCCCTCGACAAGGTCCTGGAGCAACACGGTCGGCAAAGCGCGTCGACGCACGAGTTCGCAGAGCCGCTCCGCCAGAGGGTGAGCGCGAACCGGCCCCTCGCCGGCGATCTCCTCGAGCGCCTCGAACCACCAGGTCAGCCGGATCTCAGCGGTGAGCGGACTGCTGGTGACCTGGATCGCCCGCGCCAGTTCGGCGTCGAACGCATACAGCGTCAGGACATCGGCGCGGTCGGCAGGATCGCCGACCAGCCGGCTCGCCAGCCATCGGTCCGGGTCGGTGCGGCGGACGACGTCTGCGAGTGCGTCGTCCGCCAACCGCTCACCCGTAGAGGGTCTGGTACATCGCCATGGCGGTCAGCATCGGCAGCGACAACAAGGTGTTCGTCCTCGACGCCAAGGTCGCGATCCGACCCGCGCGCGCCTTGGCGTCCGCATCGGCTTCCTTAATGCCCAGGACGATCTTCTGGTTCGGCCAGATGATTCCCCAGACGTTCAGGAACATGATGATCGCCAGCCAGACGCCGATGCCCATCAGGGTGAAGCTGCGATTGAAGGGCGCGTCGGCCGGATGCATGAAGCCCAGGGTGAACACCCCCTCGGAATAGTCACGGCCACGGAGGACGGCTATGCCGATCCCGGCAAGGACAGTGAAAAGCGCGGCCCAGCGGAACCAGAACAAAGCTTCAGGAGCGATATACTTCGAAACCGCCGGTTTGAGCTCGGCCGGGATATCGGGCATTTTCCTGATCTGAACAAAATTGAAATAGTACAGCAGGCCGATCCAGAGGATGCCGAACACCACATGCATCCAGCGGAACACCGCTTGCCAGAAGATGCCGTCGAACGCACCGTGCGCCGAGCCGAAGCTGTAGATCATGATCAGCGCCAGCACGACGCTCAGGATCATGGTGTTGCGGAAGTTCAAGAGCAGTGCAGACATGACCTCTCCCCTTCAGTGTCAGCACCCAAGCTGCAACTTGAGCATTAACCTGTTCGGGGTCGGACGCAACTTGTGCGTCGCCTCGAGGTCAGAGCCGGATCAGGGCGGTCGCCGGTCGACGTCCTTCGGAGACCAGGAATCCGTATGTCCGCGCCGCGTTGGGCGTAGACATGAACTCCAGGCCAAGTCCGGCCAGTTGAAGCGCCGCCCGCACCTCCCGCGGAGGAGGCGCCTGGACCGCGCCCGTGCCCAGCAGGACGAACTCGGACACCGCCGAACCCGCGGCGATGATGCTAGCGAAGTCGTCGGCCGTGAGATCCGCGATCGATTCGGGCCGCCACGGCCTGGCCACGTCGTCCAGAATCAGCAACGAACCCGGGCGCCACTCCCCCGAGACGCGGAAGCCCCCTTCGCCGAAGGCGTCGATGCTGGGAGCCTGCCGAGCTCGCGTCGCCACCGCCGGGGACCTAGGGCCTCGCGGGCTGAGGCGCGATCGGCTTGGCCACCTCGTCCTCCCGCCTCACGCCCCACAACAGGATTATCGGAGAAGCGACGTAGATCGACGAATAGGTGCCGATCACGATCCCGAACAGCAGGACGATGGACAACGGCCGCAGGGATTCGCCGCCGAACATCGCGAGGCCGGACAGGGCCAGCAAGGCGGTCAGGCCGGTGATCACCGTGCGCGACAACGTCTCGTTCACCGACAGGTCGATCAACTCGCGCAACGGCATCCGTTTGAACTTCCGCCGGTTCTCGCGCAGGCGGTCGAACACCACGACCGTGTCGTTCATCGAATAGCCGATGATCGTCAGCAGGGCCGCGATGATGTTGAGACTGAACTCCAGTCGCAGGAGGAGGATCAGGCCGAATGACAAGGTGACGTCGTGGAACAGGGCGACGACCGCGCCCAGTCCGAACTGCAACTCGAACCTGAACCAGATATAGATCAGCATCAGGCCGATCGCGGCGAGCAGGGCGCCCGCGCCCTTCACCTTCAGCTCGTCCGACACCTCAGGACCTATGACGTCGGTTCGCGAGAAGGTCACCGGGCCCAGAACCTGGACCAGGGTCGATTTCACCCGCTCGACTGTGGCGTTCGGATCGGCGCCGGCCGGCGTCTGGAACCGCACAATTGCATCGTTCGGCTTTCCGAACGTCTGAGCCTGCACGTCGCCCAGATGCAGGTTGTTCAGTGCGCCGCGGGCCCTCGCCAGGTCGACGGCCTTGGCGCCGGTGTTCAGCTCGATCACCGAGCCGCCTTTGAAGTCGATGCCGAGGTTCAGGCCCGGATAGAAGAAGCCGGCCACCGTTGCGATCACGCCGATGATCGACAGCGTGGCGAACAGGCGCGCAAGGCTTACGAAACGCACGTGCGTCTTCTGCGGCAGCGCCTTGATCAACGGCCAGAATTCGCGCTTTTCGGTAACGATCGGCAGCGCCTTGGGGCGGAAGGTCCGGAACCACCAGCCGATCAGGACCTGGGTGATGAGCACCGCGGTGAAGACCGAGGTGATCACGCCGATGAAGAGGGTCCAGGCGAAGCCCTTCACCGGGCCGGACCCGAACTGGAACATGATGATCGCCGCCACCAGGGTGGTGACGTTGGCGTCGATGATCGTCACCAGGGCTCGCCTGAAACCAGCGTCTGCTGCGCTCATCGGCTGTCGGCCGCCTCGCACCTCGTCGCGCATGCGCTCGTAGATCAGCACGTTGGCGTCGACGGCGACCGCGAGGGTGAGCACAAGGCCGGCGATGCCTGGCAGGGTGAGGGTTGCCTGGGTCAGGCTCATCGCGCCCACGATCATCAGACCGTTCACCACCAGGGCGATGGCGGCGAACACGCCGAACAGGCCGTAGGAGAGGACGATGAACGCGAAGATCAGCACCGCGCCGATCAGGATGGAGATCTGACCCGCCTTGACCGCGTCGGCCCCCAGTTCGGCGCCGACAGTATGTTGCTCGATGACCTTCAGCGGCGCCGGCAAGGCGCCCGACTTCAGCAGCAGCGCCAGATTGTGCGCCGACTCCTCGGTGAAGTTGCCGGTGATCTCACCGGTGCCCCCGGTGATGGCGGTCTGGATTACGGGAGCCGAGATGACCCTGCCGTCGAGGACGATGGCGAAGAGCTTGCCGATGTTCTGGCTCGACGCTTCCGCGAACCGCCGGGTCCCCTGGCTGTTGAAGGCGAAGTTGATGTCGGGGAGGTTGTTCTGGTCGTGGTTGGGGCTCGCCCCCGTGAGCATCTCGCCGGTGACCACCGAGCGCTTCTTCAGCACGTAAGCCGGCGCGTGCCCGTCATCGCTGGGGAGGAGCTGGTCGTCGGGCGGGATCCGGCCTGCCTGCAGGTCGTCCGCCGAGACGCTGCTGTCCACCATCTGGAAGGTCAGCTTGGCCGTCTTGCCGATCACGGCCTTGAGCTGCTCAGGGTCGCTCTCCCCTGGGGCTTCCACGACGATGCGCGCCGAGCCTTGCTGGGTGATCGCGGGTTCCTTGGTGCCCAGGGCGTCGATGCGCTTGCGGACGATCTCGATCGACCGCGTCACCGCGTCACGCGCCGCCGCGGCGGCGGCCTGGGGAACGAAGGCGACCTGGATCGTCTGGGCGGGCCCCTGACGAACGGTGACGTCTCGTCCGCCCGTGAGCAGCCGTTCGCCGAGAGAATTGTTCAGCAGGTCG
>DATBEN010000041.1:0-5522 GCA_036276055.1 Caulobacteraceae bacterium | reverse complement strand
CGCCGGATTCGCTGCCGCAGCCGGCGGGTCAACCCACCGGCTAGGATCCCTTCTCCCGCTCTTGCGGGCGAAGGTGTCGGCGAAGCCGACGGCGAACCCTGGTCGAGGTCGGCGATTTCGGCCAGACCCCGCGCGCCGGGGAAACCCTGCGCTATCGCTGCGACCGGCCGCACCGGCGGCCGAGCAAAGGCGGCGGAATGAGGGCGGCCTCCCAAGCATTTCTACAAGCTTTTCCAAATCTAGGCTGTTTTTGTCCAAGCTTTTCCAAACAAATCTTTGGCCGTTTTGTGGGATTTCAAGGGATTGCAAGCCTCCCAAACCGAAAGTGTGGACTCTCCAAATCTTTTGTCGCCCGCCGCCCCCTGTCGGCCTCATTCTGGACCCCGCCCGACCACATTCCGCCGCCTCGCGCCACAGGGGTCCGAGCGCGGACCGCGCCTCGCGTGGGCTTACGGTGAAGTAGGGCAGGGGGCACGTTCATGGCGGAGCAGCGATCCGGATCGAGAGAATTTTGAAGCTAGCACGAATTCTGTTTTACGGAAAGAGATATCCGCGCCGTCATTGCCGGCGCGGCGAAGCGATCCAGGGTTCCGCTGCCGCCCCCTTGCCGATTTGGATCACGGTTACACGCCCGAACCTTTTCTTGGTCCTTACCGGCATTTCCTCCAAGTCGCAATTCGGTATTGGAGGTCGTGTCACCGTAATCTAATACACACCCACGTGGACCAACCGGACGCCCGGGCGTGACCCCGTTCCGGAAAGCCTTGCCCGTTGATCAGATGCGGTCCAGGCTACTCCGGATGACGCCACCCCAGGCGGACCCCATGCGCGCTTCGAGCGCGACGTTGTTGTTCGGAGACCTGTAGAGGTGGCGCACGAGGACCCGCCTACGGTCTTCCGGCATCGCCAACCCTATCGTCACCTCATGGCCGTGCGCAAGGATGACGGCCCCCGCGAGGTCGGGGATCCCGTCGATCGACACTCGGGCGTTCCCGCCGATGAATCCTCGCCCACGCGGAAGCGGGCAATCCATGTGAAGGGCTACGGCTACGGTGGATACGTGGCGGACATGGCAGTCGCTCTCGAAGTCCTCGAACGCGACGCGGCCGCGCGCGTCCGCCCGGAAAAGCTCCTCGGGGTGGCGGCGCGGCCGCTCGATGCAGACGAGCGACGCTATGGCGCACAGCATCGCGGCGACGCCCGCCCACACGAGGTTCAACTGGTCGACAGGACTGGTCTCGGCGGTCGCGTCGGGGCCCAGGAGCGCCAGCAGGATCGCGACGAGCGAGACCACGGTCATACCGCCAAACAGCGATAGCATGTTCCACCGGATCACGGTCCGGCTACGGTCGCCGCCCTTGTCGGTAACCTTGAAGGGGCGTCCGAACGGGCGGTAGAGGCAGGTGAGTAGGGTCCAGCTTATCGCGACGGCGGTGACCATGTGCGTGACTTCCATGAACACCGGCAACGTGCGCCGGCGCCCCACCCATCCGCTGTAGCAGTAGAAGGAGGTCAGCGCCGGGATCGCGAAGCGCAGGAAGTCGACGTAGTCGGAGGCGAACGCCGGCACCCCGGCGAACCAGTACACGAGCGGCGCCGCCAGCATCAGCAGGATGAACGGCTTGCACAACCAGTTCAGGAGGCCATGGAAGTAGTGGACTCGCTGGACGAGGGTGAGTCCCGGAGCCCTCAGGCAGCCTTCCGGCAGCAGGGCCGCCTGGACCGTTCCCAGGCACCATCTGGCGCGTTGCGTTATGTATTCCGGGAGCCCCTCGGCGGCCATGCCGACGCTAAGCCGCTCGTCCAGCCATCGCGTCACGTACCCACGCCGCAACAACGCGTATGTGAGGCTGATGTCCTCGGAGACGGACCGGGTCGGCAACCCGCCGATCTCGTCCAGGAGGTCGCGCCTGACGACGAAGCTCGTCCCCACGCAGAACGCGCAACCCCAGGCGTCCTTCGAGGGCTGGAACACGTCGAAGAATATCCTCTGGTCGTCCACCCAACTCTTCGAGGCGTGCAGGTTGTGCTGGATCGGGTCCGCGTTGAAGTAGTGTTGCGGGGTTTGCACTATCCCGACGCCCGGGTCCCGGAAGAGGCCGGCGGTCCGCCTCAGGAGGTTGGCGTGCGGCGCGAAGTCGGCATCCAGCACCAGGATCAGCGGGGCCGCGTCGGGCCCGCTCGTCATCCGCAGGGCGTTGTTGAGGTTTCCCGCCTTCGCGCCCTCGTTGGAGGACCGCGTCAGGTAGTTGACCCCCAGTTCGTCGCAGTAGTCCTTGACCCAGCCCCGGCGCGTGTCGTCCAGGACCCAAACCCGGACGTCGGGGTAGTTCATCTCGAGGGAGAGGAGGACCGACTTCTCCAGCACCTCGAGCGGCTCGTTGTAGGTGCAGATGAACACGTCCACCGGCGGCCATTGTCCGCTCGCCGCGAGTTCCGCCTCGGCGGCGTCCGCCTCCGGCGATCGGTCGGAGTGCCGCATCAGGATCGCGATCGACATCAGAGTGTACAGGATCGCGACCATCTCGAACGCGAGGTAGGCGTACTGCCAGAGGCTCGCGAGGTCCCCCTCGAAGGGCTGCATGGTCCATCCTATCCGCCACGCGGCATAGGCGAAGATCAGCAACCCCGACGTGGCGCCGAAGACCAGACGGTCGACGAAGCGCGACGGATCGAGGACCATGCGGAGCGCGACCGCCGCGAGGAGCACGCCGGCGTCGACAGCGAGGGCGCTCCACGCGTCGGGTGACGATCCAACCATGCTAGCGCACTCTCTCGCCGGTGAAGGGGTTCCAATGCGCGGTCGCGATCGCCGCCCACGCCGTCGCTCCCACGTGGGGGCGGTGGTAATATTTGAACTCCCCGCCCCCGCTGGACTCGACGTTCAGCCCCGTCGGGACCTCGCCAGCGCTCGTCGCGTAGAGCAGGCCCGAGGGCGCCACGCTACGCCCCGCCGCCGCAAGCAGGGCGCGAGACGCATCGTCGTCGCCGACCGCGTGCAGGGCGAGGGCCGCCTGGCACGTCCCCTCCGTCCACTGGTTCGCGCCGATTCCGGCGAACGTCATGCCATCGCCGGCTCGCAGTCTGCGATAGGCGTATTGAACCGCCCGGCCCCAATCGGCGGGCGGCCGCGGAACGCCTAGGATCGGCCATAGCTGCGTGTCCAGCGCTACCTGACGGGGCTCCGCGTCCGCCCCGTCAGCCTTTGTTCCGATCGCGAACCTGCCGAGGTCCTGCTGGAAACGGGCCGCCACGAAGGCGCCGGCCCTGTCGGCCATCCCCTCCAGCTTCGGATCGCCCGCAAGCCTGTGCGCCCAGTGCGCGGCCGCAGCGACGTCGACGTTGTGCTCCGTCGACTCCCAACGGAGGTCCTCCTGCGCCGGGTCGAAGCCGGACACGCCCCCAGCATATCCTCCGGGAGCCCCCGCGCGACCCGGGACCTTGTCCACCCAGCCGAGCAATCCCTGGACGGCCTGCAAGTACCGACCGTCGGGCGCGGCTTGGTGCACGTTCAGCAGAGCGAGCGCCACCCAGGCTACGTTCCCCGTCGCCGTGCCGTCCTGGTAGGCATCCTCGAACCAACGGGAACTCGCATTGTCCCACCACCCCGGGAGCTTCGCCTGAGACCCTTCGACGGCGCCCGCCTGGTACGCGTTCCGAATGCGGACGGCGTCCTGGGTCCGGTCGTGTCCGGCGACCCAGACGAACGCGTCGGCGATGCGGCTGGCGCGCGCGACGTCGCCGCAGGCGACGAGGGCGATCGCGGCCAACGCGTTGTCGTAAGAGAAGGCCGACTGGCGGATCGGCCCAGGGAGGTCGTCCTCGCCCGGACCGGGCTCGTAGCTGCGAAGGAAGGCGGGACCACCGGAACCCACTCGGTCGAGCGCCTTAGCCAGCGATGCGCAGTAGGCATTGTCCGGCCGCGCCGGGGGCGTCTCAGCCCCGGCGCCGGTCGCCAGCAACATCGCACCGATCGCCAGGACGGGCCGCATCATCTCGCCGCCTCTTCCAGGCCACGCCACGCCAGGGGCGCGTCCGTTTCGATCTCATGCCACGTCGCGCTGGAGGCCGTCTCCAGCCACTGCCACGCCACGGGCGCGTCCACTTCGACCTGACGCCATGTCCCGTTGGAGGCCGCCTCCAGCCCATGCCACGTCCAAGCGGCGCTCGCCTGCACGTCGTCCGCCGCGCGCCGCCAGAAGACCGACGTGGACGGCATCCAGCCGCCGTCCCGACTGACCGTCACCCAGGCCCCGATGTCGCAAGGGCCGGCCGTTCCCGGGGATGGGGTCGCCCCCGATTGCGGCCTGCGCAACGGATGGTCGGGCCTGACGAGGACGTAAAGCTCGCGCCGCTCGGTCTGCGGCAAGGGGAGAGCGTAGTCCTCGTCGACCTTGTCGCTCGTCTTCGGCAACACCGCCATTACGGAACCGCTCACGATGTCGGCGCCGCCGCGATCGATGGACACTCGGGTACCCGGAGCGAAGTTCACGCCCTGGCGGTAGGAGAATATTCCGGCGACGAACGATTCGTCGCAGTCGACTAGTCGGGCGAGGGTGTCCCCCGCGTTGACATGCCTGTCCACCGATGCGCTAACGAACAGCACCTCGCCCGCCCCGGGCGCCTGCACCGTCGAGCGTTCCAGGGTTGCGACTCGGCTCCGCTCCGCCTTCACCAGCGTCGTCTGGGTCTTCAGGACTGCGGAAAGCTGGTCTTCCTCGATGGCCAGCTTTTGGCTGTCGAGTTCCATGTCCCGTTTCTTCTGCACCAGAATCGCGACTTGCTGCACGTCATCGCCCACGAAGATGCTGTCGTGGGCGCTGGCCAGTTCGGCGCGCTTCTCTTCGAGCTTCGCCTCCGTGCCCTGCTCCAGGGATTCGGCGCCCGCGTACTGCTCGGTCGCGACCTGGGCCATCATCGGCGAGGCGACGTGCCGGGCCACCATCGAGTCCTGACGTGCGAGGAGCGACTTCTTCTCCTGGACGGCGGCCGACGCGGCGCTGACCTCTCCCTGAAGCTCGGCGATCTGCTGGGCGTAGCGCGCCTCAACGGCGGTCTTCATCGCCGCGATCACCGCGGAGATCGCGGCGACGTACCGGTCGTCGCTGCCGATCTTCGCCCGGATCGCATAGATCTTCGCCGACGTGTCGGAAAGCTCCCCTTCGAGGACGACGAGGGTTGAGCGGTCGATACGCGAATTCACGACCTCGGCGATCGGGGTGTTCGCCGCCAGACGCTCCCCGGCGCGCGGGGTCAGCGACTTCACATCGCCGGCGATGGGGGACGTAATGAGCGTGACGGGGGCGTTCACAATGGCGCGATCCGACTGGTCGGCGACGAGCGGCGGTAGCGCCGAGGTGAGCACGAGCATGGCCAGAACCGTCGCGACGGTCAGCGCCAGGGCCCTTTTCGTCAGGCTCGCAACACGCGTCGCTAGGGACCGTTTCGTCAGGGAATGCGTGGTAGTGCGGTCGGCAGTGAGGCTCATCGGACACCTTGTCTGATCGCAGGCGACGCCTCCC
>DATBEN010000040.1:0-21281 GCA_036276055.1 Caulobacteraceae bacterium | reverse complement strand
CATTGTGACGGCTCGCCAGAGGAGTGGACGCATGACGCCACAGGTTTTGTTCGTCGGATTGGAACCGGAAACGGTCGACTTCTCCGACCCCGCTCTGCCGCCGGGTATGAGCGCGGAGAGGATTCATGCGGGCATTGCGATCGCCCTGCAGGCGATAGCGGACCGCGGATGGCACGCCGATCTCTGCCTGATCCGGCCGGACGAGACCGCAGGCCCCGCGCTCGAGAAGCAAGCCGCGTCCAAGCCGTACGATTGCGTCGTGATCGGCGCCGGCGTCCGCTTGCCGCCAAGGAACCTGCCGCTCTTCGAAGTCCTCATCAATGCTGTCCGCAAAGCGGCGCCGGACGCGTCGATCGCCCTCAACACGCGACCGGAGGACAGCGCGGACGCCGCGGCTCGCTGGCTGAAGCCGGCTTGATCATGGTTGTTCGGCCGGGCCGGCCTCGGCTCACACCAGCAGGTTCTTTTTGCGTCTTGGCTCACGTGGCCGGACAGAGCATCCCGCCTTCGGGCATGTCGCGACCGTGACCATCAACCGGGCGGCGCGGCGCAACGCCGTCACCCTGGAGATGATGCAGGCGCTCGAACGGATCAGCCGCGAGTTCATCCACGACGAGGAGACTCGCGCGGTGATCTTCCGTGCGGAAGGGCCCGACTTCTCCGTCGGCGCCGATCTGGCGGCCCCGCCCAGTGCGCCCATTGCGCGGTTTGGTCAGTCCGTCGGTTTGAGCCCGATCACCATGGAGTCCCCTCCGACGAGGGGTTCGACGCGCGTGTGCGAAAATCCGACCTGCCGCATCCAGGACTGGCAGTCGGCGCCCGTGTAGTCGAAACCGCCGGAGGTCTCGATCAGCATGTTCAGGCTCATCAGCAGGCCGAACGCGTTCTCGCGCCGCTCGTCGTCGATGATCGCGTCGTAGACCACGACGGCCCCTCCGCGCGGGAGGGCTTTGAAGACCTTTGCAAGTATCGACAGCTTCTGATCGAGATCCCAGTCGTGGAGTATATGGCCCAGGATGATCACATCGGCGGGCGGCAGCGGATTTTCGAAGAAATTGCCTGGGTGAAACTTCACCCGCTCCGAAAGCCCGTGTTCTTCAACGAAGGCCTCGAACACGGGCTGCACCGGCGGGAGATCGAAGCCGGTGACGGTCAGGTGGGGGTGCGAGCGCGCGAGCGTGACCGGAACCATGCCCTGGGCGGCGCCGACGTCCATGGCGCTTGCGTATTTCGACCAGTCGAATCTGGCGGCAAGCGCCTGCGCGGGCCCCGCGCTGATCCCGCTCATCCCGCGCAGGAACCCGCTCAGACGTTCGCGGTCGGCGTAGACGGTCGCGAAGAAATCGCCCCCGGTCTTGACCTCGCTCTGGGGCCGGCCGGTTATCAACGCCTCGGTGAGATCACCCCAGAAGCCGTAGAGGCGGGCGTTGGCCATCTCGAGAATGCCCCCGACATAGGTGGGCTTGCCGGGATCCAGAAAGACATCGGCGTCGGGCGCGTTACGATACCGCCCGTCCTCGCGCTCCAGGAGCTTCAGGGCGACCAGCGAATCGAGAAAGTCACGCGCCGATCGTTCATGCAGACCGAGTTTCGAACTCAAGGCGCCGAGGTCGGCAGGCCCGGCGGCCAAGGTCCGAAACACGCCCAGCTCGACGGCGCTGAGCAGCGCCTTGGAGGCCCAGAAGCCTAGGCCGAGGTTCAGGATATGATCCGGATCCGGCTGTCCCATGGTCCCCCACCCGTCGCAGACAGGAAATATACGGAGACGGCCAAAAGGCGCTACCGGTATAGCCTTGCCTGCCGCGCTCTCCAGCGTTCACTCTCACGCCGGAGGTGCGCCATGCCCACCATGTCCGGCGGCTGCCAGTGCGGCCGCATCCGCTACAGCGTCCGGATCGAAGACGACGAGGCCTATCTCTGCCACTGCGGCTATTGCCGTCGCGCCACCGGCGGCGTCTCGATCGCTTTCAAGAACGTCCCGGTCGCCAATGTCGCCTGGACGCTGGAGCCGGACTGGCATCAGTCCTCGCCGATCGCCCGGCGGCCGTTCTGCTCGCGTTGCGGCACGCCCCTTGGCTTCCGCTACAACGACTCCCAGCGCATGGACCTGACCGTCGGCTCGTTCGACGAGCCCGGCTTCTTCCGACCCACCTCCAACTTCTCGATCGAGACCGCCCTCACCAGCTGGCTCGACGCCTCCCATCTGCCCGGCAAGCGCCTGGACGAGTATCAGCCCGTCGTCTCCCGCTGGCTGGCCGCCGCGGGAAAGATGCCGGACTGAAGGTCGGAGCGACGGGCGCGACCCCGGCGTTGCCCGCGAACACCCGGAGCGCCGGCGCTCCGGGCCTTTTCTTCGAAGTTGGGAGAGGAGAGCGGCGCCGACTGCCCCTCAGAACCCCGCGGCCGCCAGCGCCCTCGCCTGGCGTTTGGCCAGCGCCGCCTCGCTGAAACCCTCCAGCGATGCCTCGAACAGGCGCCGCCAGTTCTGTTCCGCCGCCAGATGCAGGAAGGCCGCGCCCAGGCCGATCGCCGCCCGGTCCATGAAGACGAACTCGCGCGGGATGGTCACGGGCCCCTTCTGGTCGAGGGCCTGCTTGACCTGGAACGCCTCGCGCCGGCCGTACTGGGAAGGGGCGACGCCGTCGGCGACGGTGCGGACGCGGTCGTCGAGCAGGGGGGCGTAGATGAACCGCGCCCAGATCCCCAGGACGTCCATCAGGTCCTGCGAGAGGTCCTTGAACCCCCAGGCGCGATAGGCGTCCGCCTCGCCGGCCTTATCGCCGGTCGACATGGCGTGGAACAGCTTCACCACGCCCCCGACGAAGGCCGGGGGAAAGACGCGGATGCAGCCGAAGTCCAAGAGGTTCAGCCGTCGTCCGCCGTCGGCGAAGCTGTAGTTGCCCAGGTGCGGGTCGCCGTGGATGACCCCCATATGGATCAGGGGCGTCCACCAGCCTTCGAACAGGATCTTCGCGACGTGGTTGCGCGTCTCCTGGTCGGCGGCCTTGAGCGCCAGCAGCCCATCGCCATCCAGCCAGGTCATGGTCAGCAGGCGTCCGGTGGAGAGCCCAGCCACCGGCTCCGGGATGTGAATGTCGTCACGGCTGGCGAAGAAGGTCCGGTAGAGGTCCATCGCCTTGGCCTCGTGGGCGTAGTCCAGCTCCTCACGCAGGCGCGCGGCGAGCTCCTCCACCACCTCGCGGGTGTCGAGCGAGGCGTACAGGCGCCGGACCACGCTCATGAAGGCGCGCAACTGGGCGAGGTCGCTCTCAACCGCGCTCTGCATCTCGGGGTATTGGAGCTTGACCGCCAGGGGCGTTCCGTCGGAGGCCCTCGCCCGGTGGACCTGGCCCAGCGACGCAGCGGCGGCGGGGCGCAGATCGAAGGCGCCGAAACGCCTCTGCCAGTCGTGCCCCAACTCGGCGGCCATTCGGCGGCGCACGAAGGCCGGCCCCATGGCCGGGGCGTTGGTCTGCAACTGCGCGAACTCTTCGGCGAATTCCGGCGGCAGCAGATCCGGAATGGTGGCCATGATCTGCGCCACCTTCATCACCGGGCCCTTGAGGCGGCCCAGCGCCTCCTTCATCGCCCGGGCGTTGCGCGCGTCCAGGTCGCCGGCGCCGAAAATGGCGTTGGCGCCGATGGTCGCCGCTGCGCCGGAGAGGCCCGCGCCGACGCGCGCGAACCTGGCCACCCGGCCGGAGAGCCGGTCGCGTTCGGGATCCCTCGCCATGTCAGCTCAAATCGGCTCTCAGATCAGGGCCTCAAGTTCGTCGACGAGCGCCTCCAGCCGCGAGAGCCCCAGGCGCCAGAAATCGGCGTCGCGCGGGTTCAGGTCGAACGGCGCCAGCGCCTCGACATAGGTCCGCGTCCCGCCGCCCGCCAGCAGAGTCTCATAGAGCGGCGCGAAGCCCGCCGGGTCCTTGCGCCGGGCGGCCATCAGGGCTTCGACCAGCAGGTGTCCGAAGGCGTAGGCGTAGACATAGAAGGGTGCGTGGACGAAGTGGCTGACATAGGCCCAGTAGGTCTCATAGCCCGGATTGAGGGTGATCGCCGGGCCCAGGCTCTCGCCCATCACCTCCAGCCAGATCGCTTCGATCGCCTCGCGTGACAGCTCCCCCTCCCGCCGCGCGGCGTGGAACCGCGTCTCGAAGCGGTGGAAGGCGATCTGACGCGTGACGGTGTTGAGGCCGTCCTCGATCCTTCCGGCGATCAGCGCCTTGCGATCCTCGCCGCGGGCCTCGCCCAGCAGCCGTTCGAAAACCAGGCCCTCGGCGAAGATGGATGCAGTCTCCGCCAGGGTCAGCGGCGTCGAGGCGAGCAGGGTGCCGTTGGGCGCCGCCAGGGTCTGGTGCACGGCGTGGCCCAGCTCGTGGGCCAGGGTGAGCACGTCGCGCCGCTCGCCCATGTAGTTGAGCATGACGTAGGGGTGGCGGGGTGCGGTCACCGGATGGGAGAAGGCGCCCGACTGCTTGCCCGGCCTGGGCCGCGCGTCGACCCAGGGCTTTGCGAAGAAGACGGCGGCGCGGTCGGCCAGGCCCGGCGCCAGGTCGGCGAACGACTCCAGCACGATCCCCTGCGCCTCGCGCCAGTCATAGATCCTGGGCGCGGCCTCGAAGAGCGGGGCATTGCGATCCCAGTGATCGAGCCGCTCGCGCCCGAGCGCCCGCGCCTTCAGCGCATAGTAGCGGTGGGAGAGTGAGCCATAGGTGCCGGCCACGGCCGTCTCCAGCGCCTGCACGGCCTGAGCGTCGACTTCGTTGGCCAGGTGCCGGGAGGCGGCGGGGTTGGCGAAGCGCCGCCAGCGGTCCTCCACCTGCTTATCGAACGCCACGGTGTTGAGGCAGAGGCCCAGCAGGTCGGCGCGCTCGCCTAAAGCGACGGCCAGCCCCTGCGCTGACGCGCGCCGGCGATCGGGGGAGGGGTCGGAGAGCCGGTTCAGGGCTTCCGACAGGGTGAGCCTCTCGCCCTCGACTTCGGTGGTGAGGCGACCCAGCGTCTCGTCATACAGGCGGACCCAGTTTGCCGCCGCCGGCGCCTTGTCCAGCAGCAGGCGTTCGAGATCAGCGTTCAGCTCATGCGGCCGGCCGGCCCGGATCCGCCGCAGCCACGGCCGCCAGCGCGCAGCGGCGGGAACGGCGGCGAGCGCCGCCTCGATCTCCGACTCCTCCAGCGCATTGAGTTCCAGCGGCAGGAAGACCGCCGCGCTCGAAAGGGCCGCGATGCGCGTCTGCAGGTTGGTCTCGAACCGCCCCCAGGCCGGCTCGTCCCGCGCCGTCGCCGCGCCGAGGCTGGCATAGGCGCCCAGGGCCCAGGTGAGGTTCGCCGCCTTCTCGCTGAGATGAGCGGCCTCGTCGATCAACCGGCCCAAGGCGGCTGGGTCGGCGCGCGCGGCGATGAACATCCCCTCCAGCCGCGCGATCTCTTGCATCCGCTCGCCCGCGGTGGCGAGGTCCGCCTCGATGCGCGGGTCTTCGCGCCCGGCGTAGAGGTCGTCGAGGCTCCAGACCGGCAGGTCGGCGCTGGGAAGCGAGGTGACGGGGGCGTTCATGGTTTTCCTGCCTTCAGCCGCTGGCGCCGACTTTTTGAATCTAGGGGCGATGGCCTTCGATCCCACCGCTTCGTCTGATCGTCGCTTGCTCCAGGGCGCGCTCTTCGGCGCGGACTCGGATCGCCAGCACGAGCGCGTTGGCCGCCGAGGCGATTGCGGCGAACCTGGGCAGGCCCAGGGCGAGGGGGAGGGCGGCCATTTCTCCGGCGACGACGGCGTAGTTGGGATGGCGGATCAGCCGGTAGGGCCCTCGACGCACCAGCGGCTCGTCCGGGAGGACGATGATGCGGGTCGTCCAGCGCTCGCCGAGGCTTGCGAGAACCCATCCGCGCGCCGCCTGCAGCGTCAGGAAGGCCGCGAGCCAGCCGGGATTGAGGGGCCGCCGGCGCCCCCGGATCCAGAGACCTGCCAGCCATGCGGCATGGAGTCCGACGATCAGGGGATAGTGCTCTGCCGAGACCTCCCGCGCGCCCCTGGCCTTGAGCCGCCGGGTGTTGCGTCGCGCCACGGCGAGCTCTCCGAGCCGCTGCAAGGTCACCAGGGCGAGGAGACCGGCCGCCGGCCTCACGGGGCGAAGGAAACGCAGCTGGCGGTAAAGCCGGGACCCAGAGCCGCGACGACGAGCCGGCTTGCCTGACGCGCCCCGGCGAGGACACGCTCGAGCACGAAGAGGGCTGTCGGGGCGGACATGTTTCCGTGGTCCCTCAGCACCTCGCGCTCCTCGACGAGGGCGCCCTGGCCCAGTTCGAGCGCCGATTCCACGGCCTCGACCACCTTCGCGCCGCCAGGGTGGAAGACGAAACGCCCGACGTCGGCAAGTCGGAGACCCAGGCCCCGCAGCATAGCCTCCATGGCCTCGCGCAGATGGGCGGCCGCGAAGACGGGGATCGACCGGTCGAAGATCACGCCCAACCCCTCCGGATCGACCTGCCATCCCATGATGTCGAGGGTGTCGGGCCATGTGTGCTCGGCCGCCCCCTCGATCGTCAGCCCCTCGCCCTGGGTGGAAAGGACGCACGCGGCGGCTCCGTCGCCGAACAGAGCCGTCGCGACGATGTTGGCGCTGGTGAGCTGGTCGTGCCGGGCCGCGAGCGTGCACAGCTCGACGCAGACGAACAGGACCTTGGAGCCGGGGTTCGCCTGGGCCAGGCGGGCGGCGAGGCCAAGGCCGCTCACCCCGCCCGCGCAGCCCAGGCCGAACACCGGCACGCGTTGAACGTCGCTCCGGAAGCCGAGCCTTCCCATGGCGCGCGCTTCGAGGCTGGGGGTCGCGATCCCGGTGGACGAGACGGTGACCACCGTATCGATCTCATCGCCGGCGAGGCCCGCCCGCTCCAGGGCGCGCTGGGCGACCTCGACGAAGAGGTTTGTCGCGCCCTCCAGATAGGCGTCGGTGCGCTCGGCCCAGTCGCGCGGCGAGCCGTGCCATTCCATCGGCCGCACCGACTGGCGCTGGTCGATGCCGGCGTTGACGAACACCGGTTCGAGACGGGCGAAGTCCTTCATCCGATCGCCGACCACCCGGCGAACTGCCTCGACGATCGCGAGCTGCGACAGGACGTGCGGGGGCGAGGCGGTCGCCAGGGAGATCAGAGAGGCGCGTGGCGTCAAGTCCGGCTCCTCGGCGCAGCGACCAGGAACGTCTGATGTAGGGTGACGCTCCGCGGTTTGCTCGCCGCCGCGGGGCCTGTGCCGTCAGAGGCCGCCGATGGCCGAGATGTAGAGGTCCAGCAGGGCCTCCTCCTCCTGGCGCTTGACCTTGTCCTGCTTGCGCAGCCGGATGATCTTGCGGATCACCTTGATGTCGAAGCCCTCGCCCTTGGCCTCGGCGTAGACCTCCTTGATGTCGCCGGCGATCCCCGCCTTGTCTTCCTCGAGCCGTTCGATGCGTTCGATGACGCTCTTGAGCCGGCCCTGGGTTTCGGCTTGGACCACGTCGATCCCGGCGCCGCCGTCGGCCATGAAACACTCCTGCGATGAATTGAATCCCCTGCCGGCGGACCTTAAGTGCCCGTCAGGCCGGAGTCATGGCTCGCGCCGGCCTTGTCCACAGGAGACTCCCAGCTGAACGTTTCCGTCCGACAGCCCCTCCCGACAGACGTCGCAGCGGGGCCTTCCGTGACCCAGGAAGAGGCAGAGGCCGCCGTCCGCACCCTGATCCGGTGGGCGGGGGACGACCCGGACCGCGAGGGCCTGCTCGACACGCCCGGGCGGGTGGCGCGCTCCTACCGCGAACTGTTCGCCGGCTACGATTCAGACCCGCGAGAATACCTCGAGCGCACCTTCAGCGAGGTTGCGGGCTATGACGAACTCGTCCTGCTGCACGACATCCCGGTCATCAGTTTCTGCGAGCATCACATGCTGCCGGTCGTGGGCAAGGCCCACGTCGGCTACCTGCCCACCCATCGCGTGGTGGGGATCTCCAAGCTCGCGCGGGTCGTCCAGGGCTTCGCCCGGCGCCTGCAGATCCAGGAAAAGCTCACCGCCGAGATCGCCGAGGCGATCGACCAGGTCCTCGCGCCCAAGGGCGTGGGCGTGGTGATCGAGGCGGAGCACAGCTGCATGACCCTGCGCGGGGTGAGCACACCCGGCGCGCGCCTCACCACCAGCCACCTGACCGGCGTGATCCGCACCGACGCGCGCACGCGCACCGAGTTCCTGCGGCTGGCGATGTCGAGGTGACAGCAAAACGCCCCGCTTGAGCGGGGCGTTCGGAACGCGAGACTCTTGAGAGAGCCTAGCCCTGGCGGGCCTTGTAGCGCGGGTCGGTCTTGTTGATCACGTACAGCCGGCCCTTGCGGCGCACGAGCTTGCAGTCGCGGTGGCGCGTCTTGAGCGTCTTCAGCGAGCTTCTGACTTTCATGGCGGCGGTCTCGGCGGCGTAGGTCGGAACAAAAGAGCGCGCGTCTATAAGGACGGGGCAGGGGCGAGTCAATCTGCATCCGGTCGTCATGCGCGCCGCTTCCACTCTCACGAACGCCGTGATTCGGCGGTAGCTTACGCCCATGCGCCGCCGCACCCTTCTGCGTCTCGCCGCCAGCGCGCTCGCTGCGCCGGCCGCCGCCTTCGCCCAGCCCGTCACGCCGCCGCCCGCGGCGGATGCGACCGTCCCGAGCCCGCGTCCGTCGGATCTGCTCGGCGCGAACGGGGAGGGCTATTTCCTCGACTGGTTGAACGATTTCTACGCCCGCGCTCTGGCCTCGGGCGTGGCTCGCCCGCTGCTCGACCAGGCGCTGTCGGGCCTGTCGCCCGATCCGCGCGTCATGGCGCACGACACGGCCCAGCCGGAGTTCGCCCGCCCGGTGAGCGACTACATCCGCGGTTCGGTGACGCCGGGCCGCGTCACCGAGGGGAAGGGGCTGAGGGACTCGATCTCCCAGTTCGCCGTCATCGAACAGACCTACGGCCCCCCGCGCGACGTGCTCCTGGGCGTCTGGGCGATGGAATCGAACTTCGGCCGCATCCAGGGAAACATGGACGTCGTGCGCTCCCTCGCGACGCTCGCGGCTCTTGGCCGCCGCCGTCCGTGGGCCGAGGACGAACTGCTCGCCGCCTTCAAGATCCTCGCCTCGGGCAATGCGCCGGGGCCGCGCCTGACGGGGTCATGGGCCGGCGCCATGGGTCAGACCCAGATGGTGCCCACCACCTACCTGGCGGACGCCGTCGACGGAGACGGCGACGGGAAGGTGGACATCTGGAACTCCGCGCCGGACGCCCTGGCCTCGGCCGCCAACCTTCTCGCGAAGGGCGGCTGGCGGCGCGGAGAAGGCTGGGCGCACGAGGTGCGTCTCGCGCCCGGCTTCGACGTGAGCCTCGCGGAGGGCCCTGAGGAGTCGCCCGACTGGTGGGCCCTGAAGGGCGCACGGCGCGCCGATGGCCTGGCGTGGACGCCGGCGGACGCCGCGACCACCTGTGTGCTGCTCCTGCCCAGCGGCGCTCAGGGCCCCGCGTTCCTCGCCCTGCCCAACCATTTCGTGATCCGGAAGTACAACAACTCGCTCGCCTACGCGCTGGCTGTGGGACTGCTGGCCGACGGCTTCGCGGGCGATCCGGCGCTGACCACGCCCTGGCCGACCGAAACGGCGCTGTCGCTGGACGACCGGCTGGCCGCCCAGGGCGCCCTGCAGCGCCTCGGCTACGATCCGGGACCGCTCGACGGGGTCATCGGCGCGCGGGCGCGCGCAGCCCTGCGGGCGTGGCAGAAGGCCCAGGGTCTGACAGCGGACGGTTATCTGACGCCCGACCTGATCGCCCGCCTCAAGGCGGCCGCCGCCGCCTGATTCGCCCAATTCCTGTCGCGGACGACTGGCAAAGGGGTTCTTGGCGGCGCGCGGGCTGGCGCGCAGGACGCCCCATCTCCCTCTAAATCGGCCGCGCAATGGGCAAATCGTGATCACGGTTCTGTGAACTTTGGCTTGCGTGCGATCACGATCCCGGCATAATTGCCGCTGTGCGTCCGGGGCGTGCTGAGTGGTCAGCGCGTCATGGGGGCGTCGACCTCACCCAAGGGAATTCACCATATGACCGAAGTGCTCCGCAAAGTGCTCGTGGCCGGCGCCGCCGTGGCCGCGATCTCCGTCGCCGCTTGCTCGAAGCCCGCCGCCACCTCGTCGGCCGACTCGACCGCCGCTGCTCCGGCCGCCGCTGACGCCGCCGCCGCCAGCTCGTCGGCGATGGACGCCGCCGCCGCCGCCTCTTCGGCCCAGGACGCTTCGAAGGCCGCCGCGTCCGACGCTTCCGCCGCTGCTCCGGCCGGCAAGAGCCAATAATCCCGTCGATCCGCTCCAAGCGGATCAGCGTTGGGAAGGGCCGCTCCGACACCGGGGCGGCCCTTTTCTTTTACCCATGAGCGCTGCCAGACCGGCAGAAGGCGCCGAAATCGCCGACTGGAGCCAGGGCGGCCCGCCGAGGTCCCGCCGGCACGGGGACGTCTACTACTCGGCCGAGGACGGACTGGCCGAATCCCGGGCCGTGTTCCTGGCCGGCTGCGGCCTGCCGGAGGCCTGGCGCGGGCGATCCCGCTTCTGCGTCGCCGAACTCGGCTTCGGCACGGGCCTGAACATCGCGGCCCTGCTCGAAGCGTGGCGGACGGCCGCCTCGCCCGGCGCGAGACTTCACATCTTCACCGTTGAGAACGACCTGCTCACCGCGGCCGAAGCCGCGCGGGCGCTGTCGGCGTGGCCCGAGCTGTCGGAGACAGCTGGCGCGCTCGTCGCGCAGTGGCCAGGACGTGCTCGGGGCTTCCGGCGCATAGACCTCCCACAGTTCGGCGCGGCTCTCGACCTCGCGCAGTTGGAAGCCGCCGAGGCTCTCGAGGCCTGGTCCGGGTCGGCCGACGCCTGGTTCCTCGACGGCTTTTCGCCTGCCGCCGATCCGCTGATCTGGCGACCCGAAGTGCTTTCCCTCGTCGCCCGCCGATCGCGGCCCGGCGCGCGCGCGGCGAGCTTCACGGTCGCCGGCGCGGTGCGCCGCGGCCTCGCGGCAGCGGGCTTCGAGGTGACGCGCCAGCCTGGCCACGGACGCAAGCGCGAGCGCCTGGAGGCGCGCCTGACCGGCGTCGTCAGCGAGCCTGCAACACCCCGGGTCGTGGTCGTCGGGGCAGGGATCGCGGGGGCCAGCATCTGCCGGGCGCTGGCGGCGCACGGCGTCGCCGCGACGGTGTTCGACGCCCGCGGCCCGGCCGCGTCGGCTGTTCCCGCGGCCTTGGCCGGTCCCCGCCTCGACGCCGGTCTTGGCCCCATCGCGGCTCTGTTCGCCCAGGCCGCGGCTCGGGCCGCGGATCTGTATGGCGCGGTTCCTGGCGCGGTGCTCGCCCGTGGCCTGCTGCAGCTTCCCGCGACGCCCAAGGACCCGGCGCGTTTCGCAGCGATCGCGGCGTCGGACCTCTTCGAGCCAGGCTGGCTCGACCTGCTCGGTTCCGAGGCCGCGACGGAGCGACTGGGCGAACCCTGCGCGGGGGCGCTCGCCATCAACGGCGCGGTGGCGGTCGATCCGGCCCCTATCCTCGCGGCCTGGGCGCCCTCGCCGGTCGAGGACGAGGTCGTCAGGATCGCTCGCGTCGGGAGCGCCTGGCGGCTCGAGGGCGTCGGCGGAAGGACGCTGTGCGAGGCGGACACGGTCTGCATCGCCGCTGGTCCCGCGGCCGCCGATCTCCTCGACGGCGTCGAACTGACGTCCGTCCGGGGTCAGGCGACCCTGGCTTCGGGCCTGGAGGCGCCGGCCGTGAGCTTCGGCGGCTATGTGGCGCCAACCCGCGATGGCGCGCTGTTCGGCGCTACCCACGACCGCGACGATGGTGATCTCGCGCCGAGGGAAGAGGACGACGCGCGCAACCTGGATGCGGTGGCGGCTGTTCTGCCTCGCCTGGGCGAACGGTTGGCCGGCGCGTCCTTGACATCATGGACGGGCCTTCGCGCCTCGACAGCCGACTATCTCCCCCTCGCGGGCGCGCTCGCCGGGCGGGAAGGGCTGTTCGTCCTCACGGGTCTCGGGTCCCGCGGCTTTTGCCTTGCGCCCCTGCTGGGCGAGCACGTGGCGGCGATGGCCGCGGGCTTTCCCTCGCCGCTGCCCCTTGCGATCGTCGCCTTGCTGGAACCCGCACGCTTCGCCGCCCGCAGGGATCGCCGCGCCCGGACAAGGTGAATTTTGTTCAGGAATCGCCAGATAAGGCCAAGCTTGCGACGGGGAGCCAAGCCGGGCCTCCAATCGTTCAGCCATGGTTCAGGCCGCAGGCGGTAACAGGCCTGTCATCGTTTCACCCGAGGAGAGCCTCCTTATGAAGACCAGTGGAAGGGTGGGGACCGCTGCAGTGGCGGCCATCTCCGCCTTGGCCGTCGCGGCCGCCAGCGCCGTCGCCCAACCCTACGGACCGCCCCCGTCCGGCTATGACCAGGGCTATGGCCAGGGCCAGGGCTATGGCGCTCCTCCGGGCCCCCCGCCCGGCCAGAACTACGGCTACGACCAGCCCCCGCCCAACGGCGACTACCCGCCGCCGCCGAACACCGGTCCGAACTACGACCAGCAGGCCTACTACGCCGACCAGCAGTATGCGGCGCAGTACCAGGCCTGGGCCGCGCGCGCCTGCGTTCAGCAGCGCAACAACAACGCGGCCGCCGGCGCGATCACCGGCGGCGTGCTGGGCGCCATCCTCGGCGGCGCCATCGGCGGTCACGGCCGCGGCGCGTTCATCGGCGGCGCCCTTGGCGCGACCACCGGCGCGGCCGTGGGCGCCAACAGCGGGACGGCCGGCAACTGTCCGCCCGGCTATGTCCTGGGTCCTGGCGCCCCTGCCTTCGTCGGCCCGGTCGTCTATGCGCCCGGTTGGTACAATCCCTGGGTCTGGGAAGGTGGCCGCTACGTCTACATCCCCTACCGCACCTACTACTGGCGCCACCACGGCTGGCGCGGATACCGCCGCTAAGGCCGAGGCGCCGGCGGCCCGGCGAAGGGCCGCTGACGCGATGGCGCAGGACCGATTCGAGCCCGTCGGCGTTCCGCCGGCGGGCTTTACGCGTAGGGTGAAATCTGCGATGCGCACGGAGTCGTGAACGCGCCCGCGCCGGCGCGACCATCGCGCCCGCAACCTGCGTCCGGGAGGTGGGCGGCGGCCGCCCGGCCGGTCAGGACGAAGAACCTCAAGGAGCCTGATGTTGGACGGCGGCACAGGGTTGCAGTTCGAGGGAGCCGAGGTCGGCGTCTCGTTCGTGATGCCGTGCCTCAATGAGGCGCGCTCGCTTCCGGTCTGCATCGAGGCCTGCCGCGAGGCGCTGGCGGAGATCGAAAGCCGCTATGGCCTCACGGGCGAGATCGTCGTGGCGGACAACGGCAGCACCGACGGCAGCCAGGCGCTCGCGGAAGGCCTGGGCGCCCGGGTCGTTCCCGTGCCCGAGAAGGGTTACGGCGCCGCCCTGCGCGGTGGGTTCAAGGCGGCGCGCGGCCGCTATCTGGTCATGGGCGATGCCGACGGCTCCTACAATTTCCGCGAGGCGGCGCCGATGATCGGCGCGCTGGTCGAGGGTGCGGACCTCTGCATGGGCTCGCGCTTCAAGGGCGGGATCAAGCCCGGGGCGATGCCCTGGAAGAACCGGTACATCGGCAATCCGCTGCTGACGGGGATTCTCAACGTCCTCTTCGGCGCGCGCGTCGGCGATGCTCACTGCGGACTGCGCGCCCTGACCAAGGCCTGCTTCGAGCGCCTCGCCCTGGCGGGCGACGGCATGGAGTTCGCCAGCGAGATGGTGATCAAGGCGGTGCTCAAGGGCGAGAGGATCGTCGAGCGCCCGGCCACCCTGTCGCCCGACCTGCGCGACCGGCCGCCCCACCTGCGCCCCTGGCGCGATGGCTGGCGGCACCTGCGATACCTGTTCATGCTCAGCCCCTGGTGGCTGTTCACCCTGCCGGGCCTGGTGGGGGCGGGCGGCGGCGCGGCGATCCTGGGGCTCGCCGCCTGGAACCTCATCGCGCGGGGCGGGGCGGACTTCTTCTTCGGCGACTACTGGGTCGTGCTCGCCAGCGCCATGGTGGGCCTGGGGCACCTCGCCCTCATCCTGGGGATGACAACGCACCTTCACCAGGTGCGATCCGGTTACCGGGCGCCCGCGCGATGGGTGTCCTGGGCCTCGCCGTTCGTGACCCTCGAGACGATGCTGGTGGGCGGGCTCGGCCTCGCCGTCCTGGGCGTTCTCGAACTGCTCGTTGTCGTGGCCGCCTGGGCCGGCCGCGACTTCTCGCGCGCCGCCCACGTCCTGCCTGCCGTCGTCGGAGCGTTGCTGATGACTCTGGGAGCCCAGACGATCCTGGGCGGTTTCCTGATGGCGATCCTGGAGGGAGCCGAGGCAGGCTTCCTGGCCCGGGCCTCGAAGGCCGCCGCGCGACCGGCGCGCGTCGCGGACGAGGCCATGCTGCGGCCTGCCGCCTGACCCGGGGCCCCTCCGTCCCGAAAAGCCGTCCCGGCATGACCGAGCGCCGTCTCACCTTCCCTGTGGCCGTGATCCTCGGCGCCGCGGCCCTGATGACGCCCAGCTTCATCGCCGGCCACCCGAGCGTCTTCCCCGACACTTCGGCTTACCACCTCATAGGCCAGTGGTTCGCCGAACAGGCGGGGTTGCGCATCGACCACGGCTTCGGCGTCATCCGGCATCACGACCTGGCCTATTTCTTCACCATGGCCGGAGCGCGCTCGCCCTACTATGGCGAGCTCCTGTTCCTGGTCACGGTCCGGGGGTCGGCCTGGGCAATGGCCGCGCTCCAGGCGCTCGCCGCCAGCGCCCTGACGGCCCTGACGCTGCGCGTCACCCAGCGCGGCTTCCGCGGCTGGCAATTCGCACTGGCGATCGCCGTCCTCACCTTCGCCTCGACCCTTCCCTTCTTCGTCAGCTTCATCATGCCCGACGTCTTCCTTGGCCTCGGGGCGCTGGCGGCCATTCTGCTGCTGGCCTATTTCGACCGCCTCCGGCGGCTGGAACGGTGGGGCCTGGCGGCCTTCCTGGCGGCGGCGCTGACGTTCCACGCGACCAATCCCCCCGCGGTTGCGGCTCTCGTAGCGGTGGGTGCGGCGGCGCTCGTCGGCAGGGCTCTGCCGGCGCGGCCGGCGAGGGCGGGGCTAGCGATGGTCATCGCCGCCCTGGGCGTCTCCGCCGTGGCGGCGGCGGTCTATCCCATCTCGGTGCGCGCCCTCACCCACCACGAGCTGGCCCGCCCGCCTTTTCTCACGGCGCGCGTCCTCGCCGACGGCCCCGGCCGCGTATTCCTGCGCAGCGCCTGCGCCCACGGTTCGCCCTATGTCCTGTGCCGGTTCAAGGACCTGCCGCTAACCGACGCCAACGACATCCTCTGGGGCGTCAGTCGCGCCAAGGGCGTGTTCGAGCCGGCCGACTACGCCACGCGACTGGCGCTGGTTCATGAGGAATCTCGCTTCGTCGCCGACGCGTTCGCGGCCCACCCGCTCGCGATCACCCGGGATCTGCTGGTCGATGGCGTCCACGAGTTGGTGGTGGTGACGGTCGTCGACACCCTCGGCTATTTCGACCGCACGCTGATCGCCCACGGCCCGCGCTTCGCCCCGCCGTTCGGTCCGATCCGGTTCTGCGTGCGGCGGCCATCCTACTGCTACCCTACGGCGCTGCAGGTCGGCTGGGACACCGTGCTGAACATCTCGATGGCGCTCTCGGCGGCGTACCTCGTGGCCCGCCTGCTGCTGTCGCGCATGACCGTGCGGCTCGTCTTCCACCGCGCGCCGCTCTCGCCCCGCCTGGCGGTGGCGGTGACCGCGGTCCTCGTGCTCCTGGCGGCCAACGCGCTGCTGTGCGGTGCGCTGTCGGGCGTCTATCCGCGCTATCAGACCCGGATCGAGTGGCTTGCGCCCCTGTTCGCCGTCCTGGCCTGGCTCGAGAACGCCCGCCGGCCCGTGCGGCTGCGGCAGGGCGCCGCCGAGTTCGAGGTCGCTCCCGCGCCGGCGCCGGAGCGGGCGACCGTCAGCGAACCCCTCTAGAGCGCCGTCCGTCCAAGTGGGAGGACTAGTCCTTCGGGGGCTTCGCGGTACCGGACGCGGGCTTCTTGACGACGAAGCGCATGAAGCCGGCTGAGGCCAGGAAGCCGCACGCGACGACGAAGGCGTGGGTCAAAGCGGGATCGATCGTAGTCATGGCGGTCCGTCGGCCTGAAGGGTCGGAGGGGGCGCGTCTGAGGGAGACGATCCGGCCTGTTGGCGCAGGCGCGGACGGGCCGGCTCTATAGCGTCCGGGCGGGCGCCTGTCTTCTCGTAACAGTGGCGCGCGTCCGATGGCCGCGCGATCGGCGGCAAATGCGCAGGAATCGATCAAGACGGAGCGCGAATTCGCGGCGAAGAAGCCGCCCGGGCGGCGTCCCTCGGGGCGCGGGACCACAACTCGGCCGATCCACGCATTCCCCGGGACAACATGCCGCGCGACGCTGGATGGCGAGACGCCAGTGAGGGTTTGCATACGTACGGTATATGACCCATTAAGGGGAACCACTCAGCATCAGGACGTGTTAGAATTCGTTCACGGGGATAGGTTGACCTACCTTTTGTCGAATGAATCTGGATAATTTTACGGGAACGATTCGGCGCAGGCCCGCGATCGCGCACGGAGGTCGAAATGGTGGATAAGGGCGTCGTTTCGTCGCACCGCGCCCTTGGACGCAACCCGCGGCCTCGCTCCTGGTTCCGTGACTTCGCGTTCCTTCGACCCCGGTGGGAAGCCGTGGTCATGCTGCTCGGCCTCGCCGTCTTTTGGGGCGGCCTGATCCTCAAGCTCCTCACCTAGGACCCACGGCCTCCATCAGAGGTTTGGCTCCATCGGACGAGCCTCAGACATCGTCCCTATCGGCGGGCCACCACAGGAGCCGCTGGTTACCCCGCCACAGCTCTGCAGCGCGGCCACAGCGCCGGATCTCGAGCATGTCGATTGCCGAGGCGTCATCTGGGCGTTCGAACTCCATGACGCCCGTCGGCCGCTTGGCCGCGTCGAAGAAGTAGAGAGTGTAGTGAGCCACGCGCGCCCTCGTTGCGACGAAGGCCAGATTCCAGGGCGCGAAGGCGGCGGCGCAAGCGGAGCCGATATGAACGATTGTGAACCTGGAGCATCGGGCGCCTGAACCGGACGAACGGCGGCGCAGCCGGCGCCTGCCTGTTCGCCACACGCACGATTCGGAAGTGCCACATTCAATGAAAGACGCGGCCTGGAACGCCTTCGTCGCCGAGTACCGGGCCAACTCGGTGATCGACAGCACGACGCACGTCTGTCTGCCCCGCTGAGCCTGGGCGGCGCCTGGGCGACCCGGGTCGCCGTTCATCTCCTCTGACACCCTCGGATTCGTGGCTTGGCCGCTCTGGCCAAGGCGCGAAGTGACGGACAGAAAAGGGGATTTCTCGCCGGTCCACTCGCAGGCTGGGAGCCTGGGGCGGACGATGGTGGACGCGGCTGGGATCGAACCAGCGACCCCTACGATGTCAACGTAGTGCTCTCCCGCTGAGCTACGCGTCCGTCCGGGAAGGCGCGCCTTGTAGCGGCAGGGGCGCCGCCCGGCAAGCCGCGGCGCGCATGGCGTTTGACCGCGGTCCGGGGGCTCCGCAATATGGTCTGCCATGAGCGCCATGGAGATCATCGCGCACGACGCCGGCGCCTGGGATGATGGCCAGAGCGCCTACCGTGTCGTCGCTCCACCCGATGGCGTCCCCTCGGTCGCGGTGGTTTTCGCCTCGCCGCACTCGGGGCGGGTGTATCCCCCCAGCCTGATGGCTGCCTCGCACCTGGGCGCTTCGGACATCCGGCGCTCCGAGGACGCCTTCGTGGACGATCTCGTCGCCGGCGCTCCAGGCCACGGCATTCCCCTGATCGCCGCGCGCTTCGCCCGCGCCTGGCTCGATCTCAACCGCGAACCCTGGGAGCTGGACCAGGGGATGTTCGAGGACGAGTTGCCGGCGTTCGCCCGCGGGCGAACGGCGCGCGTGGCGGCGGGGCTTGGCGCGATCGCGCGGGTGGTCTGCGAGGGCCTGGAGATCTATCGCCGGAAGCTGACCTTCGCTGAGGCCGCCAGCCGCGTGGAAGGCGTCCACCGGCCCTATCATGAAGCCCTGGGGACGCTTCTGGCGCAGACGCGGCAGGCGCATGGGCTGGCGCTGCTCATCGACTGGCACTCCATGCCCTCGGCTGCGGCGGGGCAGGCCATCGGCGGCTGTGACATTGTCCTTGGGGACCGGTTCGGGGCCGCCGCGTCGCCAGCGGTGGCGCGGCGGGTGGAGCGGGAGCTGAAGGCGCTGGGCTACAGCGTGATGCGCAACACGCCCTACGCCGGGGGCTACACCACCGAGACCTACGGCCGGCCGGCGCGACAGATGCACGCCCTGCAGATCGAGGTGAACCGGGCGCTCTATCTCGACGAGGCCACCCTGGAGCCCACCGACGGATACGGGCCGCTCAAGGCGGACCTGGAGCGCCTGACCGCCGCCCTTGCCCGGATCGACTGGTCAAACCCCTGAACGCGATATGACGTAGGGGGACAAGCGCACGGCCGCCGCGTGGCGCCCGCGCGACGAAGCGCCGCCGAACGCGGCGCGGGGCTGGCCGCCGCGATCGATTCTGCGGCATTGCGCGCCCCGCGCGAAAAAAAAGGCCGCGCGGCCATCAGGCTGCGCGGCCAGTCAATTAGGGAGGAAACGCCCCAGGAAGGGCAGATGCGTCAGCGACGCGTCGTAGGAACTATCTACGTTGCAGCGCACAATTAGGCAAGCGAAAAATACGCCGCGGCGCGGAAAATTTTTCTCGTACCACCCGAAGTTTTCGTAAAATCAGTGCGTTAAAATACCGCTTGGGCGACATGTCGCATGGTGCAGCGCACCCATTTCGCCGGCGCGCACAAACGACTATGTATGGGCGTCATCCCGCGCAGCTGGTTCCGGCCAAGCCGATCCCTTAAAGACCCGCCCGCATTCCCAATTTCGAGACGCTCCCAAGGGTCCCTCAATGTCCCTGCGCAACATCGCGATCATCGCCCACGTCGACCACGGCAAGACCACGCTCGTGGACCAGATGCTGGCTCAGTCGGGCGCCTTCCGCGCCAATGAAGCCCACGCCGAGCGGGCGATGGACTCCAACGACCAGGAGCGCGAGCGGGGAATCACCATCCTCGCCAAGGCCACCAGCGTGCTCTGGCACGGCGCGGCGGGCGAGACGCGGATCAACATCATCGACACCCCCGGCCACGCCGACTTTGGCGGCGAGGTGGAGCGGATTCTCGGCATGGTCGACGGCTGCCTGCTACTGGTGGACGCCGAGGAAGGGGTGATGCCCCAGACCAAGTTTGTGCTGGGCAAGGCGCTCAAGCTCGGCCTTCGCCCGATCGTCGTCCTCAACAAGGTCGACCGCCCGCACGCCGATCCGGACCGCGTGCTCGGCGACGCCTTCGATCTCTTCGCCGCCATGGGCGCCAGCGACGAGCAGCTGGACTTCCCGCACATCTACGCCAGCGGAAAGCAGGGTTGGGCGGTGGCGGACATCGACGGCGAGCGCAAGGATCTCGCGCCCCTGTTCGACAAGATCGTCGAGCACGTGCCGGCGCCCGCCTCGGAAGGCCGGACGGACGAGCCGGCGCGCCTGCTGGCGGTGCTGATCGAATCTGATCCTTTCCTCGGACGCCTGCTCACCGGCCGCGTCGAATCGGGACGCTTCACGCCGGCCATGGCCATCCGCGCCCTCTCCCGCGACGGGCTCGAGGTCGAGCGCGGCCGGGTAAGCAAGATCCTCGCCTTCCGCGGCCTCAAGCGCCAGCCGATCGAAGAAGCCACCGCCGGCGACATCGTCGCCATCGCTGGCCTCGCGAAAGCGACGGTGGCCGACACCCTGGGCGCGATGGACGCCGAAGGCGCCCTGCCGGCCCAGCCGATCGATCCGCCGACCATCGCCATCACCGTCTCGGTCAACGACAGCCCCCTGGCGGGGCGTGACGGCGACAAGGTGCAGAGCCGGGTGATCCGCGATCGCCTGCTGCGCGAAGCCGAGGCGAACGTGGCGATCAAGGTCTCGGAGACCGCCGAGAAGGACGCCTTCGAGGTGGCTGGCCGAGGCGAGCTCCAGCTGGGCGTGCTGATCGAGTCCATGCGCCGAGAGGGCTTCGAGGTCTCCATCAGCCGTCCGCGCGTGGTGTTCCAGGCCGACCCCGACACCGGCGCCCGCCTCGAGCCGATCGAGGAGGTGGTGATCGACGTCGACGACGACTTCGCCGGCGTGGTCATCGAGAAGCTTTCGGCGCGCAAGGCCGAGCTGAAGGAGATGGGGCCGTCTGGCGCGGGCAAGACCCGCATCAGCCTGCTGGCGCCCTCGCGCGCCCTGATCGGCTATCAGGGCGTCTTCCTCACCGACACCCGCGGCTCGGGCGTGCTCAACCGCGTCTTCTCGCACTACGAGCCCTACAAGGGGGCGATCGAGGGCCGCCGCAACGGCGTGCTGATTTCCAACTCGGATGGCGACACGGCGGCCTACGCCCTGTGGAACCTCGAGGATCGCGGCGTCATGTTCATCGGGGCCGGCGAGAAGACCTACCAGGGCATGATCATCGGCGAGAACGCCAAGCCGGACGACCTCGACGTCAATCCGATGAAGGCCAAGCAGCTCACCAACATCCGCTCGGCCGGCAAGGACGAGGCCATCCGCCTCACCCCGCCTCGCCGCCCGACGCTGGAGCAGGCGATCGCCTACATCGAAGACGACGAGCTGGTCGAGGTGACGCCGAAGTCCATCCGCCTGCGCAAGCGGGTGCTGAACCCCACCTTCCGTAGGAAGCGGCTCAGGGAAGAGGCGTAGACTCCAGAGTTACCCCAGCACCCGCTCTTCCCGCGGGAGGGGGGACCTGGCTTTCTGGACCACGAAAAACACGCACGAACGCGTCCGGCCCTGGCCCGACGCACGGCGTCATCCCGGCCGGAGCGGAGCGGAGAGCCGGGATCTACTCGGCGTCAGCGCTGGAAGCAGATCCCGGATGACTCCGCTTCGCGGGTCTCCGGGATGACAGCCTCGAGAGGCGCCCAGCTTGTACCGCTCGTGCTTATTGTGTTTTAGAGCCGCAATTCCATGCACACATTCGCCCGAGCATAGGGCGAGGGCTCGGCCGGCGTGATCTCCCGGAAGCCGAAGCTGCGATAGAGCGCCAGCGCGGGGGCGAGGCCGCTGTTGGTCTCCAGGTAGAGGCGCGGCGCGCCGACGGCCCGCGCCCG
>DATBEN010000039.1:0-11389 GCA_036276055.1 Caulobacteraceae bacterium | reverse complement strand
CGCCGGGCGTCAGTCCCGGCGACCCATGGTTCGGCTTGGCGGATTGTCGGCAATGGCCGCGCTCGGCGCGGCCACGTCGGAGCGCTCGCCAAGTCGGCCGATGGGTCGCCGGCACTTACGGCCGGCGATGACGGAGGTTAGAGGGGCGGCACGGGTTGGCGCGCAACGACCGAGTCCGAAAACCGCGAGACAGCGGGCGGCAGGGGGCGGATGATCCGCCCATGACGCTCGATCCAGATGTCTGCTACCGCGCGCTCGCCACCCGCGACGCCCGCTTCGACGGGCGGCTGTTCGTGGGCGTGAAGACGACGGGAATCTACTGCCGCCCGATCTGTCCGGCGCGGACTCCGAAGCGCGAGAACGTGCTCTTCTTCCCCTCGGCGGCCGGCGCCCAGGAGGCGGGATTCCGGCCCTGCCTGCGCTGCCGCCCTGAGTCGTCGCCCGACTGCGGGGCTTGGCGCGGATCCTCGAACACCGTCGCCCGGGCGCTGCGCCTGATCGAGGCCGGAGCGCTCGACGAGGCAAACGTCGAGGTCTTGGCCGAGCGCGTGGGCGTGGGCGAGCGCCAGCTTCGACGGCTGTTCAAGACCCACCTTGGCGCCTCGCCGGTCGCGGTCGCCCAGACCCGTCGGGTGCTGCTGGCCAAGCAGCTGATCCACGAGACGCGACTCTCCATGGCTGATGTCGCCCTGGCGGCCGGCTTCTCCAGCGTGCGGCGGTTCAACGAGACCTTCCAGACCCTGTACGACCGACCGCCCGCGGCGCTGCGGCGCGCCGGCGGGCCCCCGACCGCCAGCGCGGGCGAGGAAGTGCGTCTCACCCTCCCCTACCGCCCGCCCAACGACTGGGACGGGCTGATCGGCTTCCTCGCCTTGCGAGCCATCGATGGAGTGGAGAGCGTCCGGCCCGACCGCTACGCGCGCTCGATCTTACTCGATGGGGAGTTCGGCCTGCTGGCGGTGAGCCCGGCGCCGAAGGAGCGGCTGACCGTGTCGATCCGCTTCCCGCGCCTTTCCGCGCTCCCGGCAATCCTGGCGCGGGTGCGCCGGATCTTCGACCTCTCCGCCGATCCCCAGGCGATCGGCGCCCATCTGGCGCTCGACCACGACCTCGCCTGGCGCGTGGCCGCCCGGCCGGGCCTGAGGGTCCCGGGCGCCTGGGACGGCTTCGAGCTGGCCGTCCGGGCCATCCTTGGCCAGCAGATCAGCGTCCTCGCCGCCACGGCGCTGGCGGGGCGCATCGTGCGCGACCACGGCGCGCCCCTTCCGGACGCCCTGGCCGCCGCCGAGCCGGGGGTCACCCACGCCTTCCCCGCGGCCGCGGCCCTCGCAACGGCGGATCTTTCCTCCCTGCCGATGCCGCGCGCCCGATCGGCGTCGATCGAGGCCATGGCCCGGGCGAGCGCGGAGGATCCGTCCCTGTGGGAGAGCCCTGGCGAACCCGGAGAGGCGGTGCGCCGGCTGCGCGCCCTGCCCGGGATCGGCGAGTGGACGGCCCAGTACATCGCCCTTCGGGCCCTGCGCGAACCCGACGCCTTCCCCGCGGCCGACATCGGCCTGCAGCGGGCGCTGGCGGACAGCGGCGGCGTGCGGCCCTCGACCGTCGCCCTACTGGCCCGCGCCGAGGCCTGGCGGCCATGGCGCGCCTACGCCGCCCTTCATCTTTGGACCACCCCCAACCCCGAGACCGGAGCCCGTCATGACCGAGCGGCTGCCTGAACGCTTTCTCCTCGACCGGTTCGAGACCCCGATCGGCACGGCCCTGGTCGTCACCGACGAGGAAGGCAATCTGCGCTTCTTTGACTGGTCGGACCACGAGGACCGCCTGCGCCGGCTCGTCCGCCGCTACTACGGCCCCCGCGCGCAGCTCAAGCCGGGGGCGGCGCCGCAGAACGTGCGCGACGCCCTGACGGCGTACTTCGGCGGCAAGATCGACGCCCTCGACGGCCTGCCGTGGAAGAGCGCCGGCACGCCGTTCCAGCTGTCGGTCTGGCGCGCCCTCTGCGACATCCCCGTCGGCGAAACGATCAGTTACGCCGAACTTGCCCGGCGCATCGGCAAGCCCAAGGCGGTGCGCGCCGTGGGCCTGGCCAACGGCGCCAATCCCATCGGCCTGGTCGCCCCGTGCCACCGCGTGATCGGCGCGGACGGCTCGCTCACCGGCTACGGCGGGGGGATCCACCGCAAGCGCTGGCTCCTGCGCCACGAAGGCGCGCCCTTCCGCGATCCGGAGGCCCAGGGTCAGCTGGTCTGAGTTGGAGCGGCGCGGCCAGCCCGTAGGCGCTAACGTCAGGCCGCGCTGGCTGCTGCGTGGGCGCGGAGTTCGTCGATGAGGACGCGGGCGTTCTCGGAATAGTCGACCGGGGCGACGACGAGGTGGACGCCACCGTGGGCGAAGGCGGCTTCGAGCGCCGGGGCGAGGCCATCGGCGGTCTCGACCCGCGTCCCCTTCACGTGATGGGCGTGGGCGAAGGCAACGAAGTCGGGATTGCCGAAGGTCATGCCGAAGTCGGGGAAGCCGTCCACCTCCTGCTTCCAACGGATCATCCCGTAGGCGTTGTCTTCGAGGATGAGCACGACGAGGTCGAGCCCAAGGCGGTGCGCTGTCTCCAGTTCCTGCGCATTCATCATGAACCCGCCATCGCCGCACACGGCCAGGACGCGGCGACCTCGATTGAGCATGGCCGCCATCATGGCCGACGGCAGGCCGGCGCCCATGGTGGCCAGGGCGTTGTCGAGCAACAGGGTGTTGGCGGTGCTCGTGCGGTAGTTCCGGGCGAACCAGATCTTGTACATGCCGTTGTCGAGGCAGACGATCCCGTCGTCCGGCATGACCTGCCGCACGTCATGCACGATGCGCTGGGGCGTCAGCGGATAGCGGCTCTCGTCCGCCCGGTCGCCGATTCGCGCGAGGATGGCTTCGCGCAGGGGCAGGAGCGCGCCCGCGTTCGGCAGCGCGCCCTCCAGTCGATCGGCGAGAAGGCGCAAGGTGGCGTCGATGTCGCCGATCAGCTCCGCATGCGGAAAGAACACCTCCTCGACCGTCGCCGGGAGGTAGCCCACGTGCAGCACCATGGGCCCCTTGGGTCCCATGAAGAAGGGCGGCTTCTCCACCGTGTCGTGACCGATCGCGATGATGAGGTCGGCGCGGTCGATCGCGTCGTGCACATAGTCGCGCTCGGAGAGCGCGGCGGTCCCCATGTACAACCGCGATCCCCCGGCGACGGAGCCCTTGCCCATCTGGGTGTTCACGAACGGGATCTGCAGGCGCTGAACAAACTCGGACAGGGCGGCGGAGAGGCGGGGACGGCTCGCCGCCGCGCCGAGCATGATCAGCGGTCGCTCGGCCGCGCGGATCAGCGCCGCCGCGCGATCAAGCGCGGCGGGCCGCGCAACGGGCAGCTCGATCGGGTGTGGCGCGATCAGGGGGATGTCCGGCGCCGGCTCCGAGGCGATATCTTCGGGCAACTCGAGGTGGACGGGCCCCGGCCGTTCCTGCTGCGCGATGCGGAACGCCTCGCGCACCGTCGTCGGGATCGTTCCTGTGCTGACGATCTGGCGCGCCATCTTGGTCAGCGGCGTCAGCGTCGAGACGACATCCACCACCTGGAAGCGCGCCTGCTTGTGGCTGAGGACGCCCTTCTGGCCCGTGATCATGACCATCGGCATGGCGCCCAGCAGGGCGTAGGCGGCGCCCGTGGTGAGGTTGAGGGCTCCGGGTCCGAGCGTGGTGAGACAGACGCCGGGCCGGCCGGTGAGCCGCCCGTGCGTGGCCGCCATGAAGGCGGCCGCCTGCTCATGCCTGGTCACCACCAGCTTGATCGAGGATCGCCGCAGCGCGTCGACCATGGCGAGGTTCTCCTCGCCGGGCACGCCGAAGACCTGCGCGACCCCCTCGTTCTCCAGTGCCGCTACAAACAGTTCGGCGCCATTCATCGGATCGCCCCTCGCCTGGCCGTCAGAATGGGCAGACTCTAGCGCGGTTCTACTACCGTTTTGGGCTCGCCGGCTCGACGGGAAAATGCAGACCGCGGATCACGCGTGCAGCCAGAGGACGAGGAAGGCGAGCGCCACGATCAGCACCGGCAGCACCGCCACGCCCCACCCGGTCCCGCGCGCCTCCAGCCAGCGGCCCAGCCGAAGGCGGATCGTGTTTCGCGGGCCTGGAGTGTGTGCATCGAAGGTCATGACGCCCCTCACGAACTGAAACTCGTCCCGTCCCAGTGATGGAACGGATCATGAACATGGCGCCGACGCGCATGCGGGTAAACACAAAAATTGCGATTTGCAATATCCGTCTGATTCCGTCAATCGAACGCTATCTTCAACGGCCCGTGGCGCGAGATGCGCGGCTACGGCGAGGATCCTGGGGGGACGCCCGGGTTGGGTGAAGACGACTGAGCAGCGCCCGACGCTGCGCCGGGGTTGGGCGAAGACGACTGAGGAGGGTCCGACGCCGCGGCCGGGTTGGATGAGGGGGGCTGGGCAGGGCCCGACATTGCACCCGGGTTGGGTGAGGGCGACTGAGCAGGGTCCGACGCCGCGCCCGGATTGGGTAAGGGGGGCTGCGCAGGGCCCGACGCCGTCGGCGCAGGCTCCGGCGTCGTCCCGGACGCGCCGCCGCTCGCAGGTCGCCGCTTCGCGACCGCGACGCCGCCCGGCCTCACGCGCATGACGCTGACCACCGCAGGATCGTCGTGCAGCTTGACGTAGAGCCGCCCATCATGCGGGTGCGGCACCTCGATCGAGGCGCCCGGAAAGCCATTGGGCACCGTCACGGGATCTTCGAACTTCGAGCTGGCCGACACGGCGGCGATCAGGAAGAGATCGTCGCCCTCGAGGCGGCACGCCGAACCCTCGTGGCTGCAGACGACTCCGTCGATTTTCGGCAGGCGCACCAGGGTCCCCAGCGGCTGCCAGTCGCTGTCGCCCTTGTCGTCGTCGATGCGCACGCGAACCGGTCCCCAGGCCGACGGCCCGAACGCCTTGGCCGTGTCGAGGGTCGCGACGGCTGCATGGGAGTCGGCGAGAACGAATTCGTCCGGACCTTGCAGGCGCGTGGACCAGGCGCCGTCCGCGGTCGACGCCTCCGCCGTGTCGTGCGGCGTGAAGCTCGCGGGCGCGGGCGCGGCGATGGAGAAGGCCAGCACCGCGCCGCGCGCGAACTCGCCCGGGTCGCCGAGCTCAAAGGCAGCTACGCCCGAGTCAGGCTTGTTCTTCAGGGTCAGGGCCGAGATCACGATCTGCGGACGATCCGTCAGCACCTGGGTCTCCAGCTTCTCGGTTCGTCCGTCGACCAGGGTCACCCGCGCCGCCAGCTTGACCCCGGGCTTGGCGAGCTGCGCGGGCAGCGGGTCCTTGGCGTCCAGTTCCAGGCTGTCCAAGCCGCCGCTGGCCTGCAGGGGTCCGGGCGAGAAGTGCGCCCCGGCCAGGGTCAGGCCTGACACCTCGTCCAGGCGCGCCCCTTCGAGCACGCCACTCTTGTCGCCGGCGTGATAGACGAACCGGTCCAGGCGCCCAGCCTGGGCGTAGGCCTTGACGCTGACGCGCTGGGGCTTCCCGCCGGCCGAATCCACGACGACCGTCGCATCGCCCGGAGGCGTGGTCGCCAGGGGCGCGGTGACCATCAGGGTCTCGGCGCTGGCGACCTTGAACGAGAGAGGCTCATCGGCGCCGGACGCTTCCAGTTTCAGCGACTCGACGCAGTCGGCCGGACCGCCGACCAGGTGCAGGGTGTCGGTGCGGCCGACCACCAGAGCGTCGGCGTCGTCGTCGGCGACGCGCCAGACGCCGCCGCCGGCGGCCTCCAGGCGGAAGTTCGGGCCATCGAAGCCCGAGAAGCCCCAGTTTCCGTGAAGCTCGCCAGTCACCGACTTCTCGAACTGCGAGGGGTCGATGCCCGAGCCTTCGGCGACGAAGCCCCCGCGCGCCGCGTCCGCATGCAGCGGGACGTCGAGCGTCTCGCCCGAGCGCGCCTTCACCCGCAGGGTCATGTCGTGGGCGAAATCGGTGGCGAAGACGAGCGGCGCGCCCTCCACGGGCAGGACGACGTCCTTTTTCGCAAGGCAATAGGAGGCCAAGGGATCCAACGCCCGCAGGGGCGGCGGCGCCGTGGGCGCCACGGGCGGCAGCGCCACCACCAGCACGGACTTGGGATCGGCGAACGAGGGCGGCGTGTTCAGGTGCAGATCGAGGCGGGCGCCCGAGGCGAGGGCCAGCGCGGGGATGTACTGGTAGTGAGCCGTTCGAATGCCATCGAGGATGCGTACGATATCGACCACGGCCCCCACGTACGGGCTATAGAGACCACCGCCCGCAAGCGGAGCGTAGCCCAGTTGCGAGATCAACTGCCCGGTGTCTCCCCCGGTCAGGGAATGGACCAGGGAAGAGGTGTGGCCGTCGTCGAGCACCAATGCATCCTGGTCCTTCATCAGGCAGGAGGCCTGCAGGTTCGCCGTCCTGGCGAAGCACGACTCGTCGAGCTTGATCCCCAGGCTGCGCGCCAGGCGGGTCGAGACCGCCTGGAGATCGTTGGGATCGGTGCGGTCGGTCTCGCGGACGCTGTCCAGGAATGCCTGCAGCCGGGCGCGATCCAGATCGAGCTGCTCCAGGTCCTGGGCCGCGCGCACGAAGGCGCCGGGCCGCGACCTCACCGTGCCCAAGAGCGTGGAAAAGTCACCGCCGGTTTGCGGCGCGAGGAAGACCAGGGCCTGCTGGGCGCCCGCCGGCACAGTCAGCTCGAGACCTTTGCCACCCTTCTCCCAGGTGCGCGCAACGAAGAACCAGTTCTTCGGCGGCGGATCGGTGGCGCCGCGGAGGAAGGCTGTCACGAGCAGGTAGTGGGCGCCCTGACGCGGCGGTAGCTCCGCCTTGATGTGGAGCTTGTCGCCGGGCGCAAGGTCCGGGACGGCGGAAATGGGCAGAGCCGCCGCGCCCCTGGAGACGGTGATGTCGAGGGACGGGCCGACAAGATCAAACGGCGCCTTGTCAGCGCGCGCTACGCCGGACGCCGCCAGCGCGAGCGCCGCGGCGAAAATGGACAGACGAAACGCCATGGCCCCGGGGATTTGGCGGACGGAAAGGATCTCGCCGCCTACTACGGGTTTGTGGCCATAACTTGCTGTTCGGCGCCTTGGTCGAACCGGTACGGCCGACCTTCCTTCCATCGCGGGCCCTGGTCGCGTTAGCCTTCTGCGATGAACCGCTACTGGACGCTCTCCGACCGGCCCCTCGGGCCTCTCCCGACGCCCGAGACCTTCGAGGCGTGCGAGGCGCCGATCCCGGAGCCGGGACCCGGCCAGGCGCTCACGCGCACCATCTACATCTCCCTCGACCCCTATCAGTGGGGCTACCGCCGCCGCGGCGCGGAGAAGCCCGGAGAGGTCTGTCACGCCCGCACGGTCGGACAGGTCATCGAGAGCCGGCTGGACGGCTTCGCGCCCGGCGACTTCGCCTTCTCCACCGCCGGCTGGGCCCAATATGGCCTGCTCGGCGAGGGCGTGCCGCGGCCAGGCTACATGTTCCCGCGCAGGCTTGACCCGGCGCGGGGGCAGATATCCTACGCGATCGGGGTGCTGGGCATGCTGGGCCTTACCGCCTGGTCCGGGATGGTGCTGCTGGGCAAGCCCGAACGGGGCCAGACGGCGGTGGTGTCCGCGGCGTCCGGCGGCGTCGGCCAGATCGCGGGCCAGCTCGCGCGGCTGAACGGCATGCGGGTCGTCGGCGTCGCCGGACGCGAGGAGAAATGCCGGTTCGTCGTCGACGAGCTCGGCTTCGACGCCTGCGTCTCGCACCTGGCGCCGGACTTTCCGGGCCAGCTTCGCGCCGCCTGCCCCGACGGCGTGGACATCTACTTCGAGAACGTCGGCGGAGCCGTGTTCGAGGCGGTGCTGCCGCTGTTCCAGCCGCGGGCGCGGATGGTCATCTGCGGCCTGATCGCCCACTACGGCGAGAGCGGCGACGCGCGCGGCGAGCTGATGCGCAAGGGCGCGCCGACGTTCGCCGAACGCGAGATGGAAGTCCGCGATCTCTTCGTCGGCGATTTCGTCGCCGATCACCACGACCAGTTCCTGGCCGAAATGGCGCCGTTGGTCACCGCCGGAAAGGTCAGATACCTGGAGGACCGCCGGCAGGGCTTCGAGGCCCTTCCCGGCGCCTTCATCGACATGATGTCCGGCCGCAACTTCGGAAAGACTCTGGTCCAGATCGGCCCCGACGACAGCCTCGGCGAGGCGGGGTGAAACCTGCGCGATCGTTATGAAGCGGGACCTCTGTACGGTTTGACACTGATTAAAGTTTCAGCTCAAGGTGCCCCACTACGCATGGGACGGCGTAATGGGCTGCACACCGGATACCGCCTTGCTCAGCGGCAAGCGCGTCATGATCGTCGAGGACGAGTTCCTCGTGGCGATGGAGCTTGAGTCCGAGCTGATGGACCAGGGCTGCGTCGTCATCGGGCCGGCCGGGCGCGCAGCGCCGGCCCTGGCCCTGTTGGAGGACGAGGCGCCTGACGCGGTTCTGCTGGACCTCAATCTCGACGGCGAGACCCCCACGGCCCTCGCCGAGGCGCTGAAGCGCCGCCACGTACCGTTCATCGTGGTCAGCGGCTACGGCTCGCGCCATCAGGAACCGCCGATCCTGCGCGACGCCCCACGCCTGCAAAAGCCGGTCCGCCAGCGCGACCTGGTGGCGGCCCTCGCCCGGGCCATGGCGGCGTAGTCCGAAGCGTTCGCAGGTGGCCCGCGAAGCGGGCAAGAAGTCGACCACGGACCTCACCGACCACACGGACGAGTAAAGAAAATTGGGGGCGCCTTTCGGCGCGATCTATTCGACTCTGTCGATGCCGAATTCAGTCAAAGCGTCCGTGAAGTCTGCGAGGTCCGTGGCTTAATACAATTCTCACGAATTTCTGACGCGCACGTCGCCCCGTCAGATCGCCCCGAAGCACCAAGCGAGGATGGATTTCTGGGCGTGCACGCGGTTCTCCGCTTCGTCCCACACCAGGGAGCGTGGGCCGTCGATCACCTCGCAGGTGACCTCCTCGCCGCGGTGCGCGGGCAGGCAGTGGAGAAAGACCGCATTCGGCGCGGCCGCCGCCATCAGGGCTTCGTCCACCTGATAGGGCGCGAAGGCCTTCACGCGGTCCTCGTAGTCGGAATCGCCCATCGACACCCAGCCGTCGGCCACGATGCAGTCGGCGCCGCGGACCGCCATCCACATGTCGCTGGTGATTTCCACATGGCCAGGCGCCTGGTCGAGATCGCTCTGGCGCGGCTGGTAGGCGTCGGGACAGGCCACAACGAGACGGAAGTCGAACTTGGCCGCCGCGTGGATGAAGCTGGCGCAGACGTTGTTGCCGTCGCCGATCCAGGCGATCGTGCGGCCGGCCACCGGCCCGCGATGCTCCTCGAAGGTCATCAGGTCGGCCATGATCTGGCAGGGGTGGCTGCGGTCGCTCAGGCCATTGATCAGGGGCACGCTGGCCGCCTCGGCGAAGGCCTCGATGCTGTCGTGGCTCACCGCGCGGATCATCACCGCGTCGACCATGCGCGAGAGGACCCTGGCGGTGTCCTCGATCGTCTCGCCGCGGCCCAGCTGCATGTCGCTCGCCGTGGCGATGACGCTGGCGCCGCCCAGCTGCCGAATCCCCGCGTCGAACGAGAACCGCGTCCGCGTCGAGTTCTTCTGGAAGATCATCGCCAGGGTGCGGTCCCTGCCCGGCGCGTCCGCATCCACCCGGCCCTGGGCCCAACCCCTGCGGGCGGCCTTGCGGGTTTTGGCGTCTTCCAGGATCGCGCGCAGCGTGTCCGGCTCGAGGCGCCAGAGGTCCAGGAAGTGGCGGGGCGCGTTCATGAGCCCGCGGTCCGCCGGGTGTCCTCGCAGGTACGCTCCAGCTTCTCGATCGCTTCCTGCACCTCGGCCTCGGTGATCAGCAGCGAGGGGAGCAGGCGCACGCAGTTGTCGCCGCCGCCGGCGATCAGCAGCCGCTGCTCGCGCGCGGCGGCCATGAAGGCGCGGTTGTTGGTGACCAGCTTGAGGCCGATCAGCAGGCCCTTGCCGCGGATCTCGGCGATGACGTCGGGATAGCGGTCCTTCAGCCCCGCCAGGCCCTGGGCGAAACGCCCGGTCGCCCGACGCACGTTTTCCAGCGTCTCGGGCCGGGTAAGTTCCTCGAACGCCGCGAGCCCGACGGCCATGGCCAGCGGATTGCCGCCATAGGTCGAGCCGTGCGTCCCCACGACCATGCCCGATCCGGCCTTGGCGGTGGCGAGGCAGGCGCCGACCGGGAAGCCGTCGCCCAGGGCCTTGGCCACGCACATGATGTCGGGCGCGGCGTTGGCCGCCCACTCGTAGGCGAACAGCTTGCCGGTGCGTCCAAGGCCGCTCTGGATCTCGTCATAGATCAGCAGCACGCCTTGCTCGTCGCAGAGCTTGCGCAGCTCGGTCAGGCAGACCTCGGGGAAGGCGCGCGCGCCGCCCTCGCCCTGCACCGGTTCCAGGATCACCGCGGCGGTCTTGGGCCCGATTGCCGCCTTGAGCGCCTCGTGGTCCCCGAACGGCAGGGTGCGATAGCCGGGCAGCGGCGGGCCGAAGCCCTCGACGTAGGAGGGATTGCCCGCGGCGAACACCGCCGCATAGCTGCGCCCGTGGAAGGCGCCCTCGAACCCGAGGACTTCGATCCGGTCCGGCTCGCCGTTCGCCCAGTGATAGCGCCGCCCCATCTTCAGCGCGCACTCCACCGCCTCGGTGCCCGAATTGGTGAAGAACACCACCTCGGCGAAGGTCGCCTCGCAGATGGCTGCGGCGAGCTTTTCCTGCCCCGGAATGCGGAAGATGTTGGAGACGTGCCAGAGCTTCTCGGCCTGCGCCTTGAGCGCGGCCACCAGCTTGGGATTGGCGTGGCCCAGGCCCGTTGTGGCGATGCCCGCCAGGCAGTCCAGATAGGCCTCGCCTTCGGCGGTGTAGAGACGCGCGCCCTCGCCTCGCTCGAAGGCCAGCGGAGCGCGGTTGTACACGCCCAGGATGTGGTCTTCGGGAACGGTCGGGCTCGCGGACGAGGCCATGGTCGCTACGCCTCCTGGAATGATGAAGAGGGCGCGGTTCGACCCTGCGCCCTCCAAACGGACCTGTACGTCAGGAAGCCGCGGGTTCTCGCTGTCGCGCCCGCACATGTCAATGTGGCGCCGCACAACTCCCTTCAATGAAGGGAAGTTCAGCTCTTCAGGCGATAGCCGCTCGAGAACATCCAGTGGCAGACGCCGGCCAGGAACAGCGCCAGGACCGCGGTGGAGGCCACGCCAACGGCGATGGAGCCGTCGGCCTGGCCGACGAAGCCGTAGCGGAAGCCGGAGATGAGATAGAAGAACGGATTGAACTTCGAGGCGCTGCGG
>DATBEN010000038.1:0-10634 GCA_036276055.1 Caulobacteraceae bacterium | reverse complement strand
TATCGCGCTCAGGTCGGGTTGAAGGGCGACCTCGGGGCAAATTGGCACTTCGACGTCTACGCCCAGTACTACGCGTCCGAATACAGCCAGACCGACACCGGCTACTTCTCCAACAGCAAGCTCGTGAACGCCCTGGACGTCGTCCCCGGCGCCAACGGCCAGCCTGTCTGCGCCAGCAATCCGACGGGCGCGGTGGGCGGGTGCCAGCCCTACAACATCTTCAACTTCGTTCCCGGCGGCGTGTCGAAGCAGGCCCTCAACTACCTCGAGGTGCCGGCGGAGGAGTCGGGTGAGACGACCGAACAGGTGGTCGACGCCTCGATCACGGGTGACCTCACCGCCTATGGCGGCAAGAGCCCGTGGGCCAAGGATGGCATCGGCGTGTCGTTCGGCGCGGAATACCGCCGTGAGTTCCTCAATTTCCTCCCGGACGAGGAATTCCAGACCAACGACCTGGCCGGCGGTTCGGGCGTGGTCCTGCCGACGCAGGGCGCCTTCGATGTGAAGGAACTCTTCGCTGAAGCGCGGATCCCGCTCGTCCAGAACCTGCCCTTCGTCCAGGACCTGACCGCGGACGTGGGCTATCGCTTCTCGGACTACAGTGAGGCGGGCACGACCAGCACCTATAAGATCACCGGCGAATGGCGGCCGATCGACGACGTCCTGATCCGCGGCGGTTACAACCGCGCCGTCCGCGCGCCGAACGTCGACGAACTGTTTTCGCCGCAATCGGTCGTGCTCGACGGCAATAGCGATCCCTGCGCGGGCGCCACGCCGCAGTTCACTGCCGCCCAGTGCGCCCGCACGGGTGTGACCGCCGCCCAATATGGAAACATCAGCACGAACCCGGCGGCCCAGTACAACGGCCTCACCGGCGGCAACCCGAACCTGAAGCCGGAAACCGCCTCGACCTACACCATCGGCGCGGTGATCACGCCGACCCACCTGGTCCGCGGCGTCAGCTTCTCGGTCGACTACTTCAACATCAAGATCGACAACGTGATCCAGACGTTGGGCGAGACCAACATTCTCGACTCGTGCGCGATCGACAACGTCGATTGTAACCTGATCCACCGCGGGGTCGGCACCGGCTCGCTGTGGCTCGCCCCCACCGACTTCGTGGTCGACACCACGCAGAACGCGGGTTACCTGAAGACGACGGGCCTCGACTTCACGTTCGACTATAAGTTCAACTTCCGGGACTTCGGACTGCCCGATTATGGCGGCCTCGATTTCAACTTCCTCGGCACCTACACCTCGATCTACGAGTTCCAGACGCTCCCGGGCAGCGCGCCGATCTCGTGCCTGGGCAAGTACGGCGACATCTGCGCCGGCAGCCCGACTCTGGGCGAGCCGCTTCCCTACTGGAAGTCCAAGACGCGCCTGACCTGGACCACCCCGCTGCACGGCTTCGAGATGTCCGTCGACTGGCGGTACATCGGCGGCGTGAACATCGACACCGGGGCGACGGGTTCGGCGGACGACCATATTCCGTCGTACAGCTACTTTGACCTGTCGGCGCAGTATCGCGTGAAGGACCGCTACACTTTCCGAATCGGCGTCAACAATATCTTTGACATCCAGCCGCCGATCATCGGCTCGGGCGAAATCCCGGCGACCGTCGGCAACGGTAACACCTTCCCCGAGGTGTACGACGCCCTCGGACGCTACCTGTTCATGGGTGTGACAGCCGACTTCTAGTCACTCCAACATTCCACCGACTGGAGGGCGGCGGGCCACAGGTCCGCCGCCCTTTTTATTGCCCGAACGCCCGGCCGGGCAGCGACCGATCGACCAGCTCTCGCGCACGAAACCGCTGGCCCGCCAATGGTTCAATCTTTGGGCTGCGGCAAATTGGCTCCATTGCGTAATGGTGGCGTCATTTTCACGGCAGCGACCTTGACCGTTCAAAACCTCGAAATGTAACAGCTCCGCAACCGGGGATTACAAATCCTTTCAGGGTCGCCGCGCTGGCCCCCCGGCCGCCAGACGCGTTCGGGGGATCAAAAAGTTGACCAAACCCAGCGCGCGCAGGCGCTTGCTTGCGACGTCGATGATCACGGGCGTGGCCCTGACCGCATCAGCCGGCATGGCCTTCGCTCAGGCGGCACAGAACACCACCGGCACGTCCGGCGCCGTCCCACCGGCGCCGTCGTCGACGACCGTTCAGGAGTTCGTGGTCACCGGCTCGCGGATCCCGCAGCCCAATCTCACCAGCGTCAGCCCGGTCACGGCGGTGTCGAGCCAGGAGCTCAAGCTCGAAGGCACGACGCGGGTCGAGGACCTGATCAACCAGCTTCCCCAGGTGGTCGCCGCTCAGGGCGGCAACCTCTCCAACGGCGCCAGCGGCACGGCCACCCTCGACCTTCGCGGCCTCGGCGCGACGCGGAACCTGGTGCTGGTCGACGGCCGGCGTCTCGGCCCCGGTGACCCCACGACGCCTGAGGCGGACATCAACTTCATCCCGGTCGGCCTGATCGATCGGATCGACGTCCTGACGGGCGGCGCCTCCGCCGTGTACGGAGCCGACGCCGTGGCCGGCGTCGTCAACTTCATCATGAAGAAGGACTTCGAGGGACTGCGCCTCGACGTCAACGCCGGCATCTACGAGAACGGCAACACCGACACCAAGTCCCAGGCCGCCAACACAGCTTTGGGCTATCACGCGCCCAACAGCTCGATCGCCGACGGGCGATCGACCGACGTCAGCGTCATCTTCGGGGCCAACAGCCCCGACGGGAAGGGCAACGTCGAAGGCTATCTGGAATACCGGTACATCGCGCCGGTCACCGAAGCCGCGCGCGATTACAGCTTCTGCTCGGTCGCCGTCAGTGGATCGAAATATACATGCGGAGGTTCGTCCACCAGCGCTTTCGCCACCATCCGCACCTACAATTCGGCCTTCAAGTCAACTGGCGTCTATCAGGTCGACCCGACGGTCCCGCAGCAACTGAACAAATACACAGGGGCGCCGAACCAACTTTATAACTACGCACCTGAGAACTACTATCAGCGTCCGGATCAGCGTTATTCCGGCGGCATGTTTGCCCACTACGACATCACGCCACATCTTACGGCGTACTCGCAGTTCATGTTCATGGACGACGACTCCAAGGCGCAGATCGCGGAGTCGGGCGCCTTCGGCGTTACGGTGGCCGTACCCTGCAACGACCCGCTGCTGTCTGCCCAGGAAGTCGCGGCGGTCTGCACAAAGCCAGGCTACACCACGTCGGCCACCAACACGCTGATCTACAAGCGTAACATCGAGGGCGGTCCGCGCATCGACGACCTTCGGCACACCGACTATCGCGCCATCGTCGGCCTTCGCGGAGACATCAACGCCAACTGGCACTTCGACGTCTACGGACAATACTACACGACGCTCCTGTCGAGCCTTCAGACGGGCTATTTCTCGAACGCCAAGCTGGCCAACGCCCTCAACGTGATCCCTGGCCCGGGCGGACAGGCGGTCTGCGCGAGCAATCCGACCGGCGCGGCAGGCGGCTGCGTGCCCTACAACATCTGGACCACGGGCGGCGTGACCAAGTCGGCCCTCAACTACCTCGAGGTGCCCGCCGAGGAGTCCGGCCAAACCACCGAGCAGGTGGTGAGCGGCTCGATCACCGGCGATCTCACGCCTTACGGCGGCAAGAGCCCGCTGGCCAAGGAAGGCATCGGCGTCTCGTTCGGCGCGGAATATCGTCGTGAGTTCCTCGATACGCTGCCGGACGCCGAAGAGCAGGCGGGCGACCTCGCCGGATCGGGCGGAAAGACCCTGCCGGTGTCGGGTGGATTCGACGTCAAGGAACTGTTCGCGGAAATGCGGATCCCGCTCGTCCAGGACATGCCCTTCGTCAAGGAACTGACCGCCGACGTGGGCTATCGATTCTCGCACTACAGCGAGGCCGGGAACACCACCACGTACAAGATCACCGGCGAGTGGCGCCCGGTCGATGACGTTCTCATTCGCGGCGGGTTCAACCGGGCGGTGCGCGCACCGAACGTGGACGAACTGTACAGCGTCCAGTCGGTGCAGCTCGACGGCAATGCGGATCCCTGCGCCGGGGCGACGCCGACCTTCACCGCGGCGCAGTGCGCCCGCACCGGCGTCACGGCGGCTCAGTACGGCAACATCAGCGCCAACCCCGCGGCCCAGTACAACGGCCTCACGGGAGGCAACCCCAACCTGAAGCCCGAGGCCGCGAACACCTACACGATCGGCGCGGTGGTCACACCGAGCTCGGTCGTCAAAGGGGTCAGCTTCTCGGCAGACTACTTCAACATCGACGTCACCAACGTCATCGCCAAGGAAGGCTTCTCCAATATCATCGACGAGTGCGCTAACACTGGAGACGCCTCGGCCTGTAACCTGATCCACCGCCAGTCCGGCACCGGTTCGCTGTGGCTCAATCCGCAGGGATATGTCACCGACACCCTGCAGAACCTTGGCTACCTGAAGACAGCAGGTGTCGACTTCACGTTCGACTATCGCGTGAATTTCCGCGACTTCGGTCTGCCGGACTACGGTGGACTGGCTCTGGACTTCCTCGGCACCTGGACCCAGAAGTACGTCGAGCAAGGCGCTCCTGGCACACAGCCGGTAAACTGCGCCGGCAAGTTCGGCGACATCTGCGCCGGCACCCCGACACGCGGCGTGCCGCTGCCGTACTGGAAGTCCAAGACCCGGGTGACCTGGACGACGCCGCTCCAGGGGCTGCAGGTTTCGGTCGACTGGCGCCGCATCGGCGACGTCAACATCGACAGCGGCGCGACCTCGAAGATCGACGATCACATCCCAGCCTTCAACTACATGGACCTGTCGCTGCAGTACCGGTTCAAGGGTCGGTACAGCTTCCGCCTTGGCGTGAACAACACGTTCGACAAGAACCCGCCGGTCATCGGTTCGGGCGAGCTGCCGGCGACAGTCGGCAACGGCAACACCTTCCCGCAGGTGTACGACGCCCTCGGACGCTACTTCTTTACGGGCGTGACGGCCGACTTCTGATCGTCGTCAGCTCCTAACGATCCCTCCTGCGGCGGGCCGAGAGGTCCGCCGCCTTTTTTTGCTCCGAGCCGAGGGCGCGATCGTCCGGCGGATGTCTGGACGCGCACGCCCGCATGGGTTCATTGAACACCACCCGCGCGCCCGCGGGACATTGGACGGCGTCGTGGTTTCCACCCTCTCTGACCTCCTTCCCCAACTGCAATCGAGCGCCGAGCTGCTGCGCCAGGGCAGGCCGGCGCAAGCCGCCGACATCCTGCGTCGAGTGGTCCTGAGCTGGCCGTCGTCGCCGGACGCCCGACGGCTGTTCGGCCTGGCGCTGCGGGATCTGGGCGATCTGGGCGGCGCCGAAAGTCAGCTCAGGAGCGCGCTCCAGCTGGATCCGACGTCCGGTCCCACGGCCGTTGCGCTCAACGAGCTGCTGATCGCCCTTCGACGCCCGGAGGACGCTCTGAGCGTCACCACAGGACTTGCATCCAGAGCCGACGCGGACATCCACGTGCTGACCGCCCATGCCGAAGCCCTCAAGGCGATCGGCCGGATGCCCGAGGCGGTGGCCGCCTTCGAACGCGCGGCCGCAGCGGCGCCCGCCAGCGCCGTGGGCGACCACAACCTGGCGTCCATCCTGGGCGACATGGAGCGCTTCGGCGAGGCCGAGACGGCCGCGAGACGGGCGCAGGCCAAGGGGCTCGACGCCCCGGAGACCTGGCTGGTGCTGGGACGCGCGCTCCTCGGTCAGCGGCGATTCGAGGAAGCCCAGGGCGCGTACCATCAGGCGATCAGCCGTCGACCCGATTACGCCGACGCGCACGCCGCACTCGCCCAGCTGATCTGGATGCGGACGGTCGACACGACCCGCGCCCTCGAGACGCTCGATCGGGCCTTGCTCGCCTTCCCAGCGAACGCGGACCTCGCTCTGCGCAAGAGCGAATTGCTCGACTATGCGGGCGAACCCGGGCGCGCCTACGAGACGATTGCCCCGTTCGTCGAGACCCCGGACGGGGATCCCACGGTCCACGTGGTGGCCGCCCGCCTCCTGGGCCGGTCGAATCCGGAGCGGGCCCTGTGGCACGCCGCGATAGCGGCGCGGGCGCTCCCCGGAGACTATGTCGCCCAGAGCGCCCTGTGCGAGGCTTGGCTCGCCGCAGGCGATGCAGGCCAGGCGGCGACGCTGGCCGAGCATTTGCAAGGGCGGATGCCGGACAACCAGCATGCGGCGGCCCTGCTCGCGACAGCCTGGCGGCTCGCCGGCGATCCCCGCTATCGCGAGCTCTACGACTACGACTCGCTCGTCTGGTCAGGGGACCTGGCGACGCCCAAAGGCTGGACCAACCTGGACGCCTTCCTGGCCGATCTGGCGCAGAGCCTGGCTGGGCTGCACGCCTTCAACACCCATCCGGTTGGCCAGTCGCTTCGCCACGGCAGCCAGACCACCCAGAGCCTTACGCTCTCCAAGGACCCCGTCATCCAGGCCTTCTTCGAGGCGGTCGATCATCCCATCCGGGAGCGGCTGGACAGCCTCGGCCGTGGGCCAGGCCTCGTTACCCGCCGCAACACCGGCGGCTACGAGTTCAACGGCGTGTGGTCGGTCCGCCTCCAGCCCAACGGTTTCCACGCCAACCACGTGCACCCGATGGGATGGCTCTCCTCGGCGTGCCACATCGCCCTTCCCTCCGCCGTCGATCACGGACGCGAAGGCTGGCTGAAGTTCGGCGAGCCAGGCGTCGCCACGAGGCCCGCCCTGCAGCCGGAGCACTTCGTCAAACCGTCGCCGGGACGGCTGGTGCTGTTTCCTTCCTACATGTGGCACGGGACCGTTCCCTTCTCGGGCGACGAGCCCCGGCTGACGATCGCCTTCGACCTGACGCCCGCGCAGGCCTAAGACACGCCGCCATGGACGCCCCAACGCCCGACCTGGAGACCGCTGTCGCCGAAATCCGCGAGGCCGCCGCGGCCGCCGAGCGCAACCGCGCGATCGACCTCGCCATCGCCGCCATGAGCCGCCAACTCGAGCACCCCGTCATCTTCCGGTGGGTTGCCGAGGGACTGGAGGAAGACGGTAGGCCGTTCGATGCCCTGGCCCTGTTCAATCGCGCCCAGCACGAGACGCCGGACGACATCGAGCTGAAGATGGTCTTCGCGGCGGCGCTGGTGCGCCATGACGCGCACCTGGAGGCCATTGCGCCGCTCGAGGCCATCCTGGCGCAGGATCCTGACCATTTCGACGCGCTGATGATGCGCGGCGCTGTCGCCCTCGCCCTGCGGAACCTGGATGTCGCCCGGCAGACCTTCCAGAGGACCGCCGCGGCGTGGCCAATGCGCTTCGAGCCCCTCGTCGAGCTGGCCACCCTGGCGGCGCAGCAGGGGGAATGGGGCGAGGCCCGGGCGGCGGCCGAGCAGGCCATCGCGCTCAATCCGGCCGCCGAGGGCGCGCGCCTGGCCATCGCGCGGGCGGATCTGGCCGCGCGCAAGACCTCAGAGGCGAAGTCCGCGCTCGAGGCGCTGCTGGCTAATCCAAGGCTCCCCGATACCGCCCGGGCCGAGGCCCTGACGCTGCTCGGCGATGCGCTCGATGCGCTGGACGAACCCCAGAAGGCGTTCGGTCTCTGGCGCGCGCGGGAAGCCCTCCTGCTGCAGTTGCGCGCGCCGGCTTTGGCGCGCACGCCGGCGGACACCAACATCCGACTCGCCCGCCGCCTCGCCGATTTCTTCCGCCGAGCGCGCGCCGAAGAGTGGGGCCCCGCGCCGCGGGCCGAGGACGGGCAGCCGCCCGTTCGGGGGCACGTCTTCCTGCTGAGCTTTCCGAGGTCCGGCGCCACCCTGCTCGAGCAGATCCTGGCCAGTCATCCCAACGCGACGGCCGTCGACGAGAGTGTCGCGCTGGCGATGGCCACCGATCGCTTTCTGGCAGATGACCAGAGCCTCGAGGGATTGGCGCGGATCGACGCCAGGGAGGCGCGCGCGTGCCGGGAAGCCTATTGGGCTCGCGTGACGGCCGAGCTTACAGGCTCGGTCGAAGGCAAGGTGTTTGTCGACAAGAATCCGCTCAATTCGTTTCGCCTGCCGATCATCTCCAAGCTCTTTCCGCAGGCGAAGATTATCTTCGCCCTGCGCGACCCGCGCGATGTGATCCTCAGCGCGTGGCGGCGACTGTACTATTCGCAGCTGCTGGAGTTCATGACGCTGGAAGGCGGCACGGAGTTCTACGCTTCGGTGATGCAACTCTCGGAAATCTACCGGGCAAAACTGCAACTGCCGATCCATGACCTCAAGCACGAGGCTCTGGTGAGCGACTTCGAACCCGAGGTGCGCCGCGCCCTGGCGTTCATGGGCCTGCCGTGGGACCCGGCCGTGGCGGAGTTCGCCCAGTCGCCGGTGGTCAATGTGACGCCGAGCGCCGCCCAGATCGGCCGGGGACTCAATAGGGAGGGCGTGGCGCAGTGGCGACGCTACGCGGCCGAGTTGACGCCGGTGTGCCGGGTCGTGGAGCCGTGGGTCCAGCGGTTCGGCTATCCGCCCAGCCCCGGCGGAGCGGCCACCGGCAATGGCGCCTCCCTCTCGCGCGTGCTCGACGAGATCGGCCGCGCCCTGCAGGGCGGGCGTTTGGCCGAGGCGATGAAACAGGCCCAGGAGGCCCTCGCGGTGGGCCACGTCCACCCGCTGCTCCACCGCCTGCGCGGCGTGCTGGCGCAGCAGGAGGGGCGGCTGGACACCGCCATTTCCGATTTCGAGGCGGCCCTGTCCCTGGGGGGCGAAGACGCCGCGGTGCTGAACGCCTTGGGCCTGGCGTTGGCGCGGGCCGGACGGCTCGCCGAAGGCCTGCAGAGGATCGATCGCGCGATCGCCCTGCAACCCAACTTCGCGGCCTTCCATTACAATCGCGGCTGGACCCTCGAGGCGATGACCGAGCTCGGCGCAGCCCGCGAAGCGTATGAGCGGGCTGTCGCCATCGATCCGCGCAACGCCCAGGCCCTGGCGTCCCTGGCGAACCTGTCTGCGAGGGCCGGCGACTGGGAGGCGACGAAGCCGCTCGCCGAGCGGGCCCTGGCCCTCGATCCGGCCCTGCCAGCCGCGGCGGTGGCCCTGGCGCGTACCGAGTTCGCGATGGGCGACGCCGCCGGTGCGGAAACGCGGCTAAGGGCGGTACTGGCAAGCGGCCGCGCTCACGGTTTCGAGCGCGCCGTGGCGCTGGAGCCGCTGGGCGATGCGCTCGACACACTGGACCGCCCGCGAGAAGCCTTCGAGGCTTATTCCGAAGCCGCCAGCCTGCTACGCGCCCAGTACGCGCCCCGGTTCCACCGTGAGGGGGCTGAACGCACGACCGCGTTCGTGCGACGACTGAATCGCGCCTTCCTCGCCCAGGATCGGGCGGCCTGGAGTCGCAGGCCCCAGGAAGACGACCCGCAGGCTCCGCGTCGGCATGTCTTCGTCCTTGGCTTCCCGCGCTCGGGAACGACGCTGATGGGCCAGGTTCTGGCCGGCGGCGAGGACGTCGTCACCCTGGACGAACGCCAGACCCTGACAGACGCAGCCCAAACCTTCCTGCGCGCCGCAGACGGTCCCGACCGCCTGGCGGTCGCCGCGGACGAAGAATTGCAGGCCTATCGCCGGCTCTACTGGGACCGCGTCCGCGCCGCAGGCGTCGATCCGGCCGGCCGCACCTTCGTCGACAAACTGCCGATGAACACGCTCGGCCTGCCACTGATCGCCAGGCTGTTCCCCCAGGCCAAGGTGCTGTTCATGCGCCGCGACCCGCGGGACGTGGTCATCAGCTGCTTCCGGCGGCAGTTCGCCATTGACGCCACGACGGTGGAGTTCCTCAGCCTGGACTGGGCGGCCGATCTCTATGACGCGACCATGACGCTGGCGGAAACCTATCGAGGACTGCTCGACGTCGACCTCCAGGAGCAGTCGATGGAAGCCCTGGTGACCGACTTCGAGAGCGAAGTCCGGCAGATCTGCGAATTCGCGCAAATCCCGTTCGCGCCCGCCATGGCTGACTTCGCCTCCCGCTCCGGCGACGCCGTGACGCGAAGCTCTGCCCAACTGGCGCGCGGCCTGAACGCCGAGGGTGTGGGCGCCTGGAAGCGCTACGCCGAGGGATTGGCTCCGGTCCTGCCGACGTTGTCGCCGTGGGCGAAGCGGTTCGGCTATGATCGCCGATGACCTCTGCGGAGGATGAGCCGTGTTCCTTGAACTCGCTGACGTTCTGACTGCGGACGAAGCCGCCCGGCTACGCCAGCTCGCCTCGACGGCGCGCTTCGCCGACGGCCGTGCGTCCAACCCGCACTCGATCGCCAAGAACAACCTGCAGATCGATCCGCGCGACCCGGCGCACGCCGAGGCCTCGAAGCTGATGGCGGGCGCCCTGCAGCGGAACGAGACGTTCCGGGGCTTCGTCTTCCCCCGCATCATGGCGCCGCCGATGCTCGCCCGGTACATCCCCGGGATGAACTACGGCGTCCACTCGGACACCGCCTTCATGCCGCTGGGCGCGCGCCCTCTTCGGTCCGACGTCTCCTGCACCATCTTCATCGCCCCGCCTGAGACTTACGAGGGCGGGGAGCTGACGATCCACCTCGGGACGCGGGCGATCTCGTTCAAACCCGCGGCCGGTTCAGCAGTGGTCTAC
>DATBEN010000037.1:0-3979 GCA_036276055.1 Caulobacteraceae bacterium | reverse complement strand
ACGCCGCGAACGCGAAGCGCCCGGACGATGTCCAGAGCGTTCGCCACGCCCGTGGCGTCGTCGGCCGCGCCGGGCGAGCCTGGAACGCTGTCGTAGTGCGCCATCAGGGCGAGGGCGGGAAGGCTGCGGTCGCGGCCGGGCAGTACGCCCACCAGGTTCTCCACCGGAGCGATGGCGACCCAGGTGTCCTTGCCGAAGTTCATGACCTCGCGGCTGTCCGCGCGCTGCACCCGGGGGGCGAGCCCGAGGGCGGCCATGCGGGCGAGCAGATAGTCCCGCACGGCCGCGTTGGCGGGAGAGCCTACGGGATGGGGTTGGCGGCCGATGACCGCGATGTCGGCGAGAGCGCAGTGAGCGCAGAAGTTGCGTGAGTCCGGGCCGTCGCGGCGAGGCTCGGGCGTGCGCGCGCCCACGTAAAACAGAAGGAAGGCTGCCGCCAGGACGCTCGCCAGAGCGGCCAGGCGGTTCATTCTAGGCGGGCGCCTTCTCGCGCGGATCCTGCAGCATGTAGCCGCGGCCCCAGATGGTCTCGATGCAGTGGTCGCTGGCCGCCATCTTCAGCTTCTTGCGCAGCTTGCAGATGAAGACGTCGATGATCTTCAGCTCGGGCTCGTCCATTCCGCCGTAGAGGTGGTTGAGGAACATCTCCTTGGTGAGCGTAGTCCCCTTCCGCAGCGAGAGCAGCTCGAGCATCTGGTATTCCTTGCCCGTCAGGTGCACCCGCTCGCCCCGCACCTCGACAGTCTTGCCGTCCAGGTTGACGACGATGTCGCCGGTCCGGATCGTCGATTGGCTGTGACCCTTGGAGCGGCGCACGATCGCGTGGATCCGTGCGACCAGTTCGTCGTGATGGAACGGCTTGGTCACATAGTCGTCCGCGCCGCCGCCGAAGGTGCGGACCTTCGTCTCGACCTCGGCGCTGCCGGTCAGGATCATGACCGGCGTCTCCACCCGCGCGTTACGCAGGGTGCGGAGCACCTCCAGGCCGCTCATGTCCGGCAGGCTGAGGTCCAGAAGGATCAGGTCGTAGTCGTACAGCTTGCCGAGGTCTGCCCCCTCTTCGCCGAGCTCCGTCGTATAGACATTGAAGCCCTCGCGTTTGAGGATCAGTTCGATGCCGCGGCTGACGGCGGCGTCGTCTTCGATCAGGAGGATGCGCACCCGTTCTCTCCCCGCCAGCGAATCCATCTGCGCCGGGCCCGAAGCACTGGCTCCTGGTCCGTGGCGACCCCCGAATCTAGAGGGCTGAATGGTTAACGAAAGGTGTTAGCGGCGTAGGGTGATTTGCCGGCCGGGCAAAGCGTCAAGGCGATGACTCTTTCGTGAGCTGTCGCCGTCACCGCGACGCGTTGGCTTCACGCTCGGCGGCGCGGCGAAGAGCCGCGAGGTCGTCGCCGATGCGGAAGATGGCGACATAGAACTCGCAGAAGGCCCGCCAAAGGAGCGCGCCGCAGAGCACCACCAGAAGGCCGACGACGAGCACCGGGATCGCCAGCAGGATGGCCCACCCGCCCTCGCGCCAAGCCACGCCGACCGAGGCGCCCATGATGGAAAATGCGGCGATCACCAGGACCCCGAGCCCCGCCCAGTAGACGAGATGGATGACCGGACCGGTGATCATGCGGTCGAAAGTCAGCAGCGACCAGACCCGGCCGCGGCGCGCGGGCGGTGTGGCCCCGCCCCTTATCGGTTCCATGACCGGCATCCTCGAGAAAAAGAAACCCCGCCTGCGCCGACGACGGCTAGCAGCGCCCGGACTCGACCGCAATGGCGCGGATGGGCGCGCGCCCTGCTCAGACCCGCCGAAAGCTGGGCCGACTTACGCTGCGCGAGGTGTCGAAGGGCGTGAAGAGCGCGCCAGTGCGGGTCACCAGCTCGGCCCCGCGCCAGACTTCCGCGGCCGGGGAGTCGCCCCTCAGCGCCTCGGCGGCGTGCATGGCGGCGTCGTCGCTTTCCATCTCGCGCTCGACCACCGCAGCAATCCGGTCGTCGCTGTCGAGCAGGTATATGCGATAACTCGTCATGGAGACCTTCTGGCGCCCCGACGACCGCCCCACGCCCACTGTGAGGCTCCTCCATTGAAGGTTCGGTGTCCAATCACATCTCCGAAGCGGAGGTACAAATTGGCGCAGCCGGCCCCTGGCCTCGCAACGCCGGCCTCCACCGACTAGATGTGGCCCGCGATGACCAGCACGATCATGGACGAAGCGCGCCTGGGCGAGGCGGAAGGGGCCGCGCGCCACGCCGTCGGCCTGCCCGCCGGCGCGCGGGTGGTCGCCGCCATGTCCGGCGGCGTGGACTCCACCGTCACCGCCGCGGTTCTCGCCCGCGCCGGCTACGAGGCGGTGGGCGTCACCTTGCAACTGTACGACGCCGGCGCGGCCGCCGGACGCAAGGGAGCCTGCTGCGCGGGCCAGGACATCCTGGACGCGCGCGCCGCCGCGGAGGCCCTGGGCGTCCCGCACTATGTCCTCGACTACGAGCGGCGCTTCGAGGAGTCGGTGATCCAGCCCTTCGTCGACGCTTACACCCGCGGCGAGACGCCGATCCCCTGCGTGCGGTGCAATCAGACGGTGAAGTTCCGCGACTTGCTGGACGTAGCGCGCGAACTGGGCGCGCAGGCCCTGGCCACCGGGCACTATGTGCGGCGGGTGGAGGGCGCGCACGGACCGGAGCTCCACCGGGCGCGCGATCCCTCGCGCGACCAGAGCTATTTCCTGTTCGCCACCACTCGCGAGCAGCTCGCCTATCTGCGTTTCCCTCTCGGCGACCTGGAGAAGACGCAGGTGCGGCGCCTGGCGGCGGAGCTCGGCCTGCAGGCGGCGGAAAAGCCGGATAGCCAGGACATCTGCTTCGTGCCGCAGGGCCGCTATGTGACGGTGATCGACCGCCTGCGGCCCGCCGCGACGGAGGGCGGCGACATCGTCCATGTCGACGGGCGCGTGCTCGGCCGTCACGAGGGCGTCAGCCGATATACCGTGGGTCAGAGGCGGGGCCTGGGTGTCGCGCTTGGCGATCCCCTCTTCGTCGTGCGCCTCGACCCGCAGGCGCGGCAGGTGATCGTCGGTCCGCGCGAGGCCCTCCTCGCCTGGGGACTGCGCCTTTCCGAGACCAACTGGCTGGGCGACGAGGCGAGCCTGGAGGACGCGGCGCGCGCGGCCAGGCCCGTCCTGGCGCGGGTGCGATCCACGCGCGAGCCTGCGGCGGCCAGCCTGCGCCTTGACGCCGACGGCGTGGAGGTCCTGTTCGAGACCCCCGAGGAGGCGGTGGCGCCGGGCCAGGCGTGCGTCCTTTATGACGCGGCGCAGCCCTCGCGGGTCCTGGGCGGCGGCTTCATCGCCGCCTCCTGGAACTGATCTTCGCACACGCGGAGCGCGGGGCTTGCCGTCGCGCTTCGCCAAGGCCAAATCCGGTCCCCACGTCCAAGTCAGAGCCGAGGCCCCCCGTGTCCGCCGATCCCGTCGTCATCGTCGATTACGCCCGCACCCCCATGGGCGGCTTCCAGGGCGCTCTGACGGGCCTCAGCGCGACTCAGCTCGGAGCCGCCGCCGTGGCCGCGGCGCTGGAGCGCTCGGGCGCGCCCGCCGACAAGGTCGAGCAGATCTTCATGGGCTGCGTCCTTCCCGCGGGCCTTGGCCAGGCGCCGGCGCGCCAGGCGGCGCTGGGCGCGGGCCTACCGGAGGGGACCCAGGCGACGACGGTGAACAAGATGTGCGGATCGGGCCTGCAGGCCGCGATCATGGCCCATGACGCCCTTGCAGCGGGGACGGCCGAAATCATCATCGCCGGCGGCATGGAGAGCATGACCAACGCCCCGTACCTGCTGGCCAAGCACCGTGGAGGCGCGCGCATCGGCCACGACCGGGTGATGGATTCGATGTACCTCGACGGGCTGGAAGACGCCTACGAGCCCGGCAAGCTGATGGGCGCCTTCGCCGAGGAGACCGCCCGCGCCTACCAGTTCACCCGCGAGGACATG
>DATBEN010000036.1:0-33847 GCA_036276055.1 Caulobacteraceae bacterium | reverse complement strand
GTGACCTGGTCCTGCAACGCCAAGGCCAATGTTCCCTACGAGAGCCTGAAGAAGCTGAAGGACGGGGGCCTGCGCCTCCTGCTGGTAGGCTACGAAAGCGGCGACCAGCAGATCCTGCACAACATCAAGAAGGGCATGCGCGTCGAGGTGGCCGAGAAGTTCACCCGCGACTGTCACGAGCTCGGGATCACCATCCACGGCACCTTCATCGTCGGCCTGCCCGGCGAGACCAAGGAAACCCTCGACAAGACGATGAAATGGGCTGCGAAGATCAATCCGCACACCATCCAGGTCTCGCTTGCCGCGCCCTATCCGGGCACCTTCCTCTATGACCAGGCCCTCAAGAACGGCTGGCTGGACGCCGACAACGCCGAGCTAGTGGACGAGCACGGGATCCAGATCGCGCCGCTGCACTACCCCCACCTGAGCCACGGCGAGATCTTCAACAGCGTCGAAGAGTTCTATAAATCGTTCTACTTCCGGCCGAGCAAGATCGGCTCGATCGTCTCGGAGATGATCCGCAGCCCAGAGATGATGAAGCGACGGCTGCGCGAGGGCGTTGAGTTCTTCGACTTCCTGAAAGAGAGGCGCCAGATCGCCGCCTGAGGCTTCGGGCGGCGTCGCCGCCCGCCGCCGGGGGTCTGGTCGCGGCGGACTGAGGGGAGGAGCGGTGATGATCTTCGAGCAGGTCGCGACCGGCGGGTGCCGTTCCTACCTCATCGGCTGCGCCGAGAGCTGCGTGGGCGCCCTCATCGATCCGCAGACCTCCGAGATCGATCACTACCGTGCGCTGGCCGGGCGGCTTGGCGTGCGGATCGCCTTTGCGATCGACACCCACACCCACGCCGACCACTTCTCCGGCGCCGAGCGGATCTCGCGCGATATCGGCGCGCCGGTCGTAATGCACTGGAGCAGTCCGGCGCCCTTCGTCGACCTGCGTCTGGACGACGGCGACGTGCTGATGGTGGGCCGTTTGCGGATACAGGCGCTCCACACGCCGGGCCACACGGCCGATTCCATGTGCCTCTTCGTGGAGGACCGGGTGTTCACCGGCGATACCCTGCTGATCGGGGGGACCGGTCGGACCGATTTGCCGACCGGCGACCCGGTCAAGCTCTACGAGAGCCTGTTCGAGAAGCTGCTGCGCCTGCCGCCGGAGACGCTCGTCTATCCGGCGCACGACTACAAGGACCGCAGCTGTTCGACCATCGGCGAGGAGATCGCTTCCAACCCGCGCCTCCAGGCCAGGGACGAAGCCAGCTTCCTGGCCATGATGAACGCGCTCAACCTGTCGGCGCCGACGCACCTGACCGAGGCGCTGCGCACCAACATGTCGGGCGGCAAGACAGTGTCCCAGCTCCTGACGGAAGCGGGATCGCGGATCGCCTTCATCACCCCGGCCGAACTTGGCCGGCGTCTCGCCGAAGGCGCCAACGACCTCATGGTGCTCGACGTGCGGGAGGCCGAGGCCTGGCGCGCGAGCCACATTCCGGGCTCGCACAATCTCCCGCGCGGCCAACTCGAGCTGCGGGTCAACAAGGAGCTGCCCGACCCCACACGGCGCATCGTGGTCGCCTGCGAGTTCGGGATCGTCTCGACCCTGGCTGCGGCCACCTTGCGCGAACTGGGCTTTCCGCGGGCCGTCGGGCTCGATGGCGGACTGAAGGCCTGGCGAGAGCTCTCTCTGCCGTTGGAGGGCGAGGTGTGACGCCGAGGTCTCGGTTGAATTTCGACTAAATTTTGTCTTGATTGCCCCATTTCCGATGGCTAAGCTGCCTTCATACAGATAGCCGGACGGCGGGCCTCCAGGCTGGCCAGGCCGCGGCGTTAAATTGGGGTAGAAAATGAAATCACCCGTCCTTGCCGCCTCGGCGGCGATCGTTTCACTCGCCACGTTGGGGCTCGGTGTCGCCCACGCCGGCGGCGTCACCGCGACGCTCGGCGCCACCTACTATGAGGTGGCCGACGGCTCGGACCCCGATTTCAACGTCTTCAGCACGCCCAATGTGCTCAATGGCAGCACGCTTGGGCCCAATGGTCTGCCGGTGGCGACCGCGTCTTTTGGCGTCAATGACGTCAATCCAACCACGCACGAGATCGAATGGTGGTCGCCGGCGCTCGATTCCAACGTGGTGAAAACCGGAACCGGTACGATCTCTTTGCCCTACAGCAGCAACATGTTTCCGCCAAACAGCACAGGGACGAACGACTCGTCCTTCTTCGAAACCGCTGTCTTCAAGGGGGCGTTCAATCTGGCCGGTCCGGGAACCGTGAGCTTCACTCTCGGATCCGACGACGACTCATTCATCTACGTCGATGGCGCTCTGATCGGGCAGAATCCGGGTGTCCATGCGGTCACGACGGTGGAGTTCACCTCCGGTACGCTGGCCGCTGGCTCCCACAACATCGAAGTCTTCTACGATGATCGCCAGAACGTGGCCGCGTCTCTGTCGTTGAGCGCGGACAGCGACATCACCATCACGCCGACGGTTCCCGAGCCAGCGACGTGGGCCATGATGATCATCGGGGTCGCAGGCATCGGCGGGGCGCTTCGTCGCCGCAACCGGCTCTCGCCGTCCGCCGCCTGAAGCCATCGGTGCGTTCTTCGCCGGGCGGAAGCGCTTGGCGAGGACCCGCCGGGTCCGAAGATTTGATTTGCGGCCCCTGACGGGCGCTCGTTCGGGACACGTGCGCCGGGCCCGCAGGCCGAAACAGGCCACGCGGTCTTATCGGGGTCGTTCGCGCCCCTTGTTCATCCAAGCCCAGGCGCTTAACGCCCCCGGACCATGTCCGCCGCCGCGCCACGCCGCCTGATCGTCACCGCCGACGACTTTGGCGCCGCCCCCGCCGTGAACGAGGCGGTGGAGCGCGCGCACAAAGAGGGTGTGCTCACCGCCGCCAGCCTCATGGTCGGGGCTCCCGGCGCCGGCGACGCCGTGCGATGCGCCCGAGCTCTACCGTCGCTGCGCGTGGGCCTGCACTTGGTCCTGGTCGAAGGACGGCCGGTGCTGCCGCCCGATCGTGTGCCCCTCCTGGTCGACTCCGATGGCCGGTTCCGCACCGAGATGGCGCGCGCCGGGGCGCAGATCTTCTTCTCTCCCGCCGCGCGCCGTCAGCTCGCGGCGGAGGTGCGCGCTCAGTTCGAAGCCTTTGCCGCCACGGGCCTGCAGCTCGACCACGTCAACGCCCACAAGCACTTCCACCTGCACCCGACCATCGCCGGGGCGGTGCTGCGCGAGGCGACGCGCTTCGGCTGCCACCGGGCGCGGATCCCGGTCGAGCCGCGCGCGGTGATCCGCGCCATCGAACCCGTCCGCGGACATCCCATCGACCCCGTCTTCGATACGGTTGCCGCTCTCTGCCGCGCCCGCTTCCGCCGCGCCGGAATGTTGATTCCTGACCAGGTGTTTGGCTTGGCCTGGAGCGGCGCCATGACAGCGCCGCGACTTCGTGCCCTGATTGAAGCACTTCCGTCCGGGCTCTCGGAAATCTATCTTCACCCAGGGCTCGATGGGGGATTCGAAGGGGCCGCCCCGGGCTATCGCTATGTCGAAGAATTCGCCGCGCTGGTTGATCGGAGAGTCGCCGACGCCGCGCGACAGGCCGGGATCGTACTCGGCGGGTTCGCCGACTTCGATGGCGCAGGGGCCGAAGAGCCCATGGAGTTCGAGCTCGCTGATGACCGACTGGACAGCGACTGACCTGGATCTGGGAAGCCGGAGCCCGGCGCGCCGCAGCAGCAGCCGCCTCCGCCTTGGCAGCGAGGAACACAAGGCCCTCTTCTGCAGGACCCTGCTCTTCACCTTCAACCCCTACAAGCCGGCGGTGATCGACTGGCCTAAGCTTGACGAAGAGCCCCTGCGGCGCCTGACCAGCTTGCCGATCTGGGATATCGCCGTGCAGACCGAGGAGAAGGCGAGCCGCCGGATCAAGGCCTTCGCCGAGGGCGTCAATGATCCGCTCCTTCGCCAGGCGATGGAGCTGAACGCCTTCGAAGAGGCGCGCCATCGCCACGTGCTGGCCAATCTGGTGACCGCCTATGGCATCAGCCTGGCGCCCGAGGCGCCCTCACCGCCGCCGCGCGACGTCGAATGGGCTTTCATGGTGACTGGGTTCTCTGAGTGCGTGGACAGCTTCTTCGCCTTCGGGCTGTTCGAGCTCGCCCGCCGCTCTGGCTACTTTCCCGCCGATCTCGTCGACACCTTCGAGCCGGTGATCCACGAGGAGGGCAGGCACATCCTCTTCTTCGTCAACTGGGTCGCCTGGCGTCGCCGGCGCCTGACGATCCTCGAGCGGCTTTGGTTCGATCTTCGGGTGGCTGCGGTGTGGGTGTTCCTGGCGTGGGAGCGCATTGGCATCGTCCGGCGGATGGACGGGGCCGTTCCGCAGGACAACAACTTCACCGTCACGGGAACGAGGGCGGTGGGGGTGGACATCTCCCTGCGCGGATTGCTGGATGTCTGCTTGGCGGAGAACGATCGCCGATTGGAGATCTACGACCGCCGGCTCGTACGACCTAAGTTCATTCCGACCCTGGCGCAGCTAGCCCGCCGGTTCCTTCCGCAGGCCGCGGCAGCGGCCGCCTGACCTAGTCTTCGAGGACTGCTTGACCAAGGTGCGCAAACGCCTGCCGGTGGGTATCTGGCTCGCCATACTCGTCGCATCGACGCTGGCCACGGCCGTGGCCGCCGTCGTCGGCGTGAAGGATGTGGTGGGCGCCGTCGCCACGATCGGATGGCGGGGCCTCGGGGCGCTGATCCTCGTGGCGCCCGGACCCATGGTCCTGCTCGGTGGGGCGTGGTTCCTGCTCGCGCCGCCGGGGAACGCCTCGCGGCTCGACGTGTTCGTCTGGGCCAGGCTCGTGCGCGACGCGGCGGGAGAACTCCTGCCGTTCTCCCCGCTCGGCGGATTCTTCATCGGCGCCCGCGCGTCGGTCCTGCGCGGGCTGACGCCGCGGATGGCCTTCTCGACATCGATCGTCGACGTCACCACGGAGCTGCTGGCGCAGCTCGGCTTCACAGCCCTGGGGCTGGGGCTGCTCGTGACGCGGCTGGGCGCCGGCTCCGCCCGCAGCGGCCTCGTCGTGGGGGTCGTGGCAGGCCTGGCGCTCTCGGCGCTCGGGGCGGCGATGTTCATCATCCTGCAGCGACGCGGGGGTCACCTCGTGGAGCGGATCGCCGAGCGCGTTGTCCCGGGCGCCGCCTCGGCCGCCGGCGATCTCGGGGCGGCGATCACCGCGATCTACGGTCGGCCCGCCCGTGTGGTGCTCGCCGCCAGCACCCACTTCGCCGCCTGGACGGCCAGCGGTCTGAGCGTGTGGCTGGCGCTGCGGGTGGCCGGCGTGAACATCGCTCCCGCCTCGGTGCTGGCGATAGAGAGCCTGGTGGCCGCCGCGCGCAGCGCCGTGGTGGTCGCGCCGATGGGGCTGGGTGTGCAGGAGGCGACCTACGCCCTCGTGGGACCCCTGTTCGGCCTGGGACCCGAAACCGCCCTGGCGCTGTCGATCATCAAGCGAGCCCGCGACCTCGTCGTGGGCGCGCCGGCGCTCATGGCATGGCAGGCGATGGAGGGGATGCGGGCGATGAACCGGCGCTGGGCGCCTGCTCCGGCGACGCCCCTGAGGCCGGAGGCGCAGGCGCCGGCGAAGGGCTGACCTGCGGCGCTGGTTCCTGCGGAGCCTCCGCAGGCGTCTGTGAAGAGGGCGCCGGCGCGCCAGGCGCAGCGTCGGAGGGCGGCGTGGCGGACTCCGGTTGGGGCGTGTTCGTCGACGGCGCCGCCTCGCCCGGTCCCTCTATGTCCGGCAGCGGCGGCAGGGCCGTCTCGCCGCGGATCTGCGCCTCGCGCGCCTGCAGGTAGGTCGACCGCAGGGTGGCGTAGGGATCGGCGGCGCTCGTCAGCAGGGCCTCGAGTTGGGGCCCGGCCGCCGCCCGCTGCTGCAGACCGCCGGCGATTCCCAGGCTGAGATTGATCGGCGTGCGGTAGGGAAAGTCGATCCACACGATCGGGCTGCTGACCTGGTCCACCCCTGATCCGGCAATATCGCGGACGTCAGATGGCCCCAGGATTGGAATGTACAGATATGGACCTGTCTTGACGCCATAGTGGCCCAAGGTGTCGCCAAAGCCATTGGGGTGGTAGCGCAGGCCGGCGCCGGCAGCCACGTCGATGGCTCCGGCCAGACCGAAGGTGCTGTTGACGATCACCCTCGTGGTCGCCTCTATCGCCCGTTGGGGGCGAAGCTGCAGCAGGTCGTTGATAATGACCTGTGGCTCCGACAGGTTGACGATGATGTTGTGGATGACCCGCACGAGCGGTCCGGGCGTCAGACCGCGCGAAAGCTTCGCCAGCGGCCCGATGATGTTGTGATCGAGCTTCATGCTGAATGCGAAGCTCTTGCGATTGAGCTTCTCGTATGGATCGCCGGGCGTGCGCTGGGCCTGGGCGGCGGCCGGAGCCAGGGCGATGACGCAAGCGATGGCTATGAACTTTCGGGGCACTCGTTGCTCCTGGGCGCGCTCCGATAGTCCAGCTTTGCGCAAGGGTTCAATGGAAAGTCGAACCAACGTATCTGGAGGCGGGCGGTTCGCTGTCCACGCGTCCGTAGCGATTCGGCCCGCCCAACGATCGGGCAGAGCCGCCCTGCAAGAGGATACCGAGGCCTGACCCACTCCAACTCCTCCGTCACGACGCCCCGGTTTCCGCTCGCGCGTCTTGTAGCCTTCTGCGCGCGGCACGCCGCGCTGATCGCCCTGCTTGGCCTGGCGCTCGGCGTCGCCGCCGTCTGGTACGCCGCGACCCATTTCTCGCTTTCGAGCGACACCGTGGGCCTGATTTCGCCCAAGCTGCCGTGGCGCCATCGCGAAGCGGCGTTCAACCATCTGTTCCAGCCCGAGGGCGACCAGATCGTGGTGGTCATCGACGCCGCCACGCCCGAGCTCGCCAGCGAGGCGGCCAAGGCGCTGACCGCGCGCCTCGCCACCCGCGCTGACATGTTCCATGACGTCGAGCGGCCCGACGGCGGTCCCTTCTTCGAGCGGGAGGGTCTGCTGTTCGAGTCCCTTCCCGACGTGAAGTCGCAACTCGACGCCCTGGTGAAGGGACAGCCTTTCCTCGGCCCCCTGGCCGAGGATCCGAGCCTGCGAGGGCTCGCCGGAGCGCTCGGCACGGCTGTGCAGGGGGTGACATCCGGGAACGCCCAGCTCACGGATCTCAACCGTCCGATCGTCGCGCTTCATGGCGCCCTGACGGAGCTGCGCTCTGGTCACCCCAGGCCCTTTTCATGGCGCACACTGATTTCAGGCAAGCCCGCGAGCGTCGCCGAGCGCCGGCAGATCGTCGTGGTCAGTCCTGTCCTGAATTTCGCGCGACTGCTCTCCGGCGCGGACGCGATGGACTTCATCCGGCAGGCCGCCCGCAGCATGAGCCTCGATCCCGCCCATGGCGTGACCGTCCGCCTCACGGGGCCGGTCCCGCTGCAGGACGAGGAATTCGCCACCCTCGGCGACCGTGCGGGACTGATAGCATCGATCGCCGGGATCGCGATCGTCGCCATGCTGTGGATGGCGACCCGATCGGTCCGGCTGATCTGCTCGATCGTCTTCACGACCCTTCTGGGCCTGGTCTGCGCCGCCGCAGCGGGCCTGCTTATCTTCAGGACGTTCAACGTCATTTCCGTCGCCTTCATTCCGTTGTTCGTCGGCCTCGGGATCGACTTCGGTATTCAGTTTAGCGTCCGATTTCGGACGGAACACGTTCCGGGGGTCGGATTGGTCGAGGCCCTCGCGGCGTCAGGCGAGGGCATGGGGCGCTCCCTCACGCTGGCCGCTGCAGCGATCGCCAGCGGCTTCCTTGCCTTCGTTCCGACCGACTATGTCGGCGTCTCCCAGCTGGGGATGATCGCTGGCCTTGGCATGGTCATCGCCCTCCTTCTCGCCATGTCGGTGCTCCCCGCCATGATCCGCATTCTCCGTCCGCCCGCGGCCCCGGCGCCCGCAGACGCCGCCGCGCTCGAGCACATCGACGCCTTCGTCCTGGGTCACCGGCGGCTCGTGATCGGTTCGGCCCTCGCCGCCGCCGCAGTCTGCGCCGCCACTCTCCCCTTCCTCCACTTCGACTTCAACACCCTGCACCTGAAGAGCGCCAAGACGGAATCCGTCTCCACATTGCTGGACCTGATGAAGGACCCGAACTTCGCTGTGAACACCATGGAACTGGTCGAGCCCAATCTGACGGCCGCCGCGGCCATGGTCCCCAAGCTGCAGCGCCTGCCTCAGGTCGACCAGGTCCGCACGGCGCTCAGCTTCGTCCCGAAGGATCAGGCGCCGAAGCTTGCCGCCATAACCGACGCCTCGCAACTCCTCGACCTGACGCTCAATCCCATCGTGGTCCAGCCGGCGCCGGCCGACGCAGACGTCGTCACGGCGCTGAAGACCGCTGCGCAGCAACTCCGGGAAGCGGCGGCCGCCCAGCCTGCGGCCGGCGGCCCGGCGCTCCAACTCGCGGCGGACTTCGACTGGCTGGCGGGCGCTGCGCCCCCGGTGCGGCTCGCCGCCGATCAGATGCTGATGACCCCGCTCAAGACGGTTCTCGACCAGACCCGCATCGCCCTGAGCGCTCAGCCGGTCAGCCTCGCCGACCTCCCGGCCACGATAACCCGCGACTGGATCGCCCCCAACGGGCAGGCCCGGGTGTCCGTCGTCCCCGCGGGCGACGAGAACAACGACCGCGTGCTGACCCGCTTCATCAAGGCGGTGGTGAAGGTGGCCCCAGACGCCACGGGAACCGCCCTCGACATCCAGGAAGGCGGCCGCACCGTCGCCGGCGCCTTCGGCGAGGCGGGGGCCCTGTCGTTCGTGGTGATCACGGCCCTGCTGCTCGCGGTGCTGCGCCGGGTCCGCGACGTGGCCATCACCATGGCGCCGATCGTGCTGACAGGCCTGCTGACCCTCGGCACATGCGTTTTCATCAACCAGCCGCTCAACTACGCCAACATCATCGCCCTGCCGCTGCTGTTCGGCATAGGCGTCGCCTTCCACATCTATTTCGTGATGGCCTGGCGCTCCGGCTCCGCCCACCTGCTCCAGTCGAGCCTTCCCCGGGCGATCTTCTTCAGCGCCCTGGCCACTGCCACGGGCTTTGGAAGCCTCTGGGCCTCGCGGCACCCGGGCACGGCCAGCATGGGCAAGCTGCTGATGATCTCCCTCGTCTGGACCCTGGTCTCGGCCCTGCTCTTCCAGCCCGCCCTGATGGGACCGCCACCCGCAGAGCGCCGCGCCCAGCCCTGAACCGACGCCTTCGGGCTATCCGCGCTTCGGGAAGGGCGCATACCGCGGCAAGGCGCATGTGCCGAAGGCGCGATCGATCTCTACGCGGCAGCATCCGTCTGGCCGCGGGCCAAGCCCCTTTCGGCTGCGCTTGGTGCTCTTGGTGGTGAACCGTGGCCCGACTTGAGGCGGCGAGGATTTCTGACCATCAAGGCGACCAAAGACACCAAGGCCAGCGGGCGGAGCCGCTTACCTGTGTCGGATGGCCCCTGCAGGGGATTTGTCGCGCCTTCGGCGCCTTTCGTTGCTCTCGCAGCTCGCACGATTAGGCGACGGCGGGCTCGACCTCCACGGCGCCCTGCGGACGCTCGGTCTCGTCGGCTCGCCCGCAGGCGAGGGCGAGGGCGAAATAGACGAACACCGCCAGCGGGCCCACCACCGGGAGGCCAGCGAAAGCCAGGGCCCAGTAGGCGCCGTACGCCAGGCCGCGCGCCCGCCCGCCCCAGACGCTGAGCAGGGCCAGCACGGCGCCGGGCAGCAGCAGGGTGGTCTCGTAGTTCATGGCGTAGGGCGTGGCGATCAGGCTCGCCCCGAACAGCGCCGTGAGTCGGGGCCAGAGCGCCTTGCTGCGGCGGAAGACCAGGACCGCGGCCAGACAGCCGGCGCCGGCGAAAGCCAGGCGCCAGATCAGGAGGGGCGATCCGGAGAGGCCGAGTTGGGCCGCCAGGCCTGCCGGCGCCACGATGGCGGTGACATAAGCCGGGTTGGCGGTGATGGCCGCCAGGTAGCGAGGCGCATAGGCCAGCCAGGTGAACCAGAGGCTGGGGCCCCAGATCAGGGCCGACAGCCCGACGAACGCCAGGCCGCTCAGGCCGGAGACGATCAGGCTTCGCCAGTGACGACCTCCGATGAGGGCCGCAGGCGCCATCATCAGCACGGTGGGCTTGAACGCCGCGGCTGCGCCCAGCAGTACGCCGGCAAGCACCGGCCGGCGCTCCAGGTGGGCGACGCCAGCGATCGCCAGCGCGCCAGTGAGGAAGACGCACTGGCCCGAGAGAATCGCCCAGACCGCGCCTGGCGCCAGGAGGGTCAGGGTCAGCACGAGCCCTCGGGCCCGCGGCTGGAGGCTCGCGACCACGATGCAGAAGGCGGCCACGGTGAGGGCCATCCAGACCAGGGCCGCGGTCCAGAAGGGCAGGGCGCCCAGCGGCTGAAAGACCAGGAGGCTGTCCGGAGGATAGGGAAACGGCCGGTCGTGCGCTGCGGCCCCGAGGAGCCACGCCTGCGCGTGGTCCACGACGGCCGGGTCGTAGATCGCCAGGGGATGGCTGGCCGCCAGGTGGCCGCCGGTCCACATCGCCAGGAAATCCACGAACAGCGGTGCGGCGCTCAGCTTCAGCACGAGCTGTATGAGGACGCCGCCGATGAGCACGGGAACCGCAAAGCGGGCGAGCCGGACGCCAGACTCCCTGGGGAGGCTATCGACCGGCGCGCGACGCAAGGTGGTAAAGGTCACAGAGCCCCCTGGGCGAACGCCAACCGCGATCGTTTGCGGTCCATAGCGACCTTTGTCCAAGGGACCAAAAGGTCGCGTCCGCCTGTCAGCATCCCCCGCGGCGGCTGGCAAGAGCAAACGCGTCGGTTGGTCCAGAGGCTGACGCGGCGTCCGGCGCTGTGGCGCTCGCTCGCCGCCGGCGAGCCTGCGTCGCAGGAGCGCCTCGGTCGCGGCGGACCGAGGCGCTCCCGCCCGTCAGCTCTGCTGACGGTTCCGGCGCGGTCAGCGCCCCCCAACAACGCTTGGCGCCCACTCTTCGATAGACCAGGCGTGGGGGCTTGGGGAACGCGGCGGTGCGACGCAAGTGATGCTTTAACGTTTGTAGTTGATTAGGATTTGCTGTTCCGACCGCCCGGAGGAAATCAAGGCCCCTCGCGCTGAGTGGGGGTGATCGGCGAGGGGCCCTATACTTGAAGTCGCCAGGGGATCAGACGTTCGCAGCGCCGTCACTGCCCAAGGCTCGGGTGACAATGCTTTTCCCTGGTTAAGGTTCCATTCAGCGGCCAAGCTAGGGCGGCAAAGCTCGCCACGGACCGCTCGCGCCCTTCGAACCCGCCGGCAGGACAGGGGAAGAAGAGCGCAGGATTTCGCAACAGGCGCCGAATCAGGGACACGCCGGGAGCGCGCGGCCCGGCGTGCTCGTTTCAGTTGGTCCGGAAGGGGAACTTGTCCGTGGAGATTGGAATTGTCAGCACGGCCCGCCTGCCGCAGTAGCCTCCGAAGCGACGGTGATCGCCATCGTCTACCGCCGGTCGAGGGGACCTCCGCGGCAGGTGGCCGCCTCGACCCAGTACGGCGTCCTCCTCCTGCAGTCTTCCATGAGGCTTGAGGTTCATTGACGCACCAGGTCAGCCGTTCGGAGGGGAGTCGCACCGAAGACGTCCGCTATCGTCAGTTGGTCGACGCGATCACCGACTACGCAGTCTACATGATTGATCCGGACGGTATCGTCGTAAGCTGGAACGCGGGCGCCGAACGTTTCAAGGGTTATTCGGTCGAAGAGATCATCGGCCGTCATTTTTCTGTCTTCTACACTGAAGAAGATCGGGCCGCCGGTCTGCCGATGATCGCCCTCAGGATGGCGGAAGCCGAGGGCCGGTTTGAGCGGGAGGGATGGGGGGTCCGCAAGGACGGCGGACGCTTCTGGGCCCACGTCGTCATCGACCCCATCCGCGAACCCTCGGGCAGGCTGATCGGCTACGCCAAGATTACCCGCGACCTCACCGAGCGGCGGAACGCGGAGGAAGCGCTCAAACAAAGCGAGGAGCAGTTCCAGCTGCTCGTCCAGGGGGTCACCGATTACGCCATCTACATGCTTGACACCGAGGGTCACGTGTCGAGCTGGAACGCGGGCGCGCGGCGCATCAAGGGCTATTCGCCCGACGAGATCATCGGCCAACACTTCTCGCGTTTCTACACCGAGGAAGACCGCGAGGCGGGCGTGCCCGCCCACGGGCTGAGGACCGCCGAACGCGAGGGGCGATGGGAGACCGAAGGCTGGCGGGTCCGCAAGGACGGCAGCCGGTTCTGGGCCCACATCGTGATCGACGCCTTGCGCAGCGATCGCGGCGAACTGCTGGGCTTCGCGAAGATCACCCGCGATATCACCGAGCGCAGGGAGGCCGAGCGCGCCCTGGAAGAGGCCCGCGAGGCCTTGACCCAGTCGCAGAAGATGGACGCCGTCGGCCAGCTGACCGGCGGTGTCGCCCACGACTTCAACAACCTGTTGACGATAATCGTCGGCGGCCTCGACACGATTGCCCGCTGCAAGCCGGGCGAGACCGCCCGCATATCCCGGGCGCTGGAGATGGCGCGCCACGCCTCTGAGCGCGCTGCCAGCCTCACCTCACGTCTCCTGGCCTTCTCGCGGCGCCAGCCCCTCCAGCCGACGCCGACCGATCTCAATCTCCTCGTCCGCAACATGACCGAGCTTCTGCACCGCTCCCTCGGCGAGCAGGTTGAGATCGAGGGCGTGCTTTCGCAGCGCCTGTGGATGGTGGAGGTGGACCAGAACCAGCTCGAAACCGCCATCCTCAACCTGGCGGTGAACGCCCGCGACGCCATGCCGGGCGGCGGCAAGCTGACCATCGAGACCGCCAACACCTATCTCGACGACAGCTATGCCGAGACAGATGCGGAGGTCGTTCCCGGCCAGTATGTCCTCGTGTCGGTGAGTGACACCGGAACCGGCATACCCAAGGAGGTGCTGCAGCGCGTGTTCGAGCCCTTCTTCACCACCAAGGAGTTGGGCCGCGGCACCGGCCTTGGCCTCAGCATGGTCTACGGTTTCGTCAAGCAGTCGGGCGGACACGTCACGATCTACAGCGAGGCCGGTCGCGGCACGACCGTGAAGCTCTACCTGCCGCGATACACCGGCGAGGAGGTCGCGCCGGCGGAGGAGGCCGTCGGGGAATGCCCCGGGGCCAGCGACGACGAGGTGATCCTGGTCGTGGAGGACAATGACCAGGTCCGGGCGTTCAGCGTGATGGCGCTGAACGAGCTTGGCTACGAGGTGCTGGAGGCGCAGGACGCCGACGAAGCCTTCGCGCTCCTGGACGGGGAGCGGCGGATCGACCTGCTCTTCACCGACGTCGTCCTTCCGGGCGACACAGGCCGCGCGCTCGCCGTCCGGGGCCAGGAACTGCGTCCTGGGCTGAGGATCCTCTTCACGACCGGCTACGCCCGCAACGCCATCGTCCATCACGGCCGGCTCGATCCTGGCGTCGAGCTGCTGCCCAAGCCGTTCACTTTCGAACAACTCGCCAAGCACGTCCGCGACGTCCTCGACCGCCCGCCCCCGAACCGCTTCGTCGCTGGGCAGTGAGTTCGCCGCGGCTGCGCTCCACCGCGTCTCGCTGGGTGCGGAATGAGACCAATAGTGGCCGCGCCGACATTGCCATATCGCTCTCGAGCGCGACTATGATCCCATGCGCTCCTCGGTCATGGCTCTTGCCCTCGCCTTGATCTCGGTTCCTGGCGGCGCCAACGCCTGGGGCAGCGAGGGTCACGAGATCATCGCCGCTATCGCCCGCGATGAGTTGACGCCCTTCGCGAGAGCCTGGGTCGACCATCTGCTGGCCGAGGACACGGGGCCTGACATGATTTCCCAGGCGACCTGGGCGGACGCCTGGGTCGGCGCCGGACACCCGGAAACCACGCAGTGGCATTTCGTCGACATCGAGGTGGACAAGCCGGACCTGTCGGGCGCCTGCCACGGCCCGCCCACAGCCTCCGGACCCGCCAGCGCCGGCCTGGCGGACGACTGCATTGTCAACAAGTTGAACGCCTTCGAAGACGAGCTGACCAGTCCGTCGACGCTTGAGCCCGAACGGATCGTGGCTCTCAAGTACGTCCTGAGCCTCATGGGCGACATCCATCAGCCGCTCCACGTCAGCGACCACCACGACAAGCATGGCGAGTGCGTGACCGTCTCCCTGCGTGGGCGTCGAAGACTCAGCCTGCGCGCCTATTGGGAGACGGCGGTGTTGGAGCCCCTGGGACGCGATCCCACGGCCGCGGCCCATAAGCTCGAGGCGCACATCACGCGCGCCCAGAGGGCGGCCTGGAGCAGGGGTTCGCCCGCCGATTGGGCGCAGGAGAGCTACGGCCTCGCCAGGTCCGCAGCCTACACGATCGGCTCGGCGCCGGACTGCGCAGCCGGCGCGCCGGCGATCACCCTCAGCACTGCCTACCAGGCGCGCGCCCAGGCCGTCGCAAGGGTTCAGCTCGAAAAGGCCGGCGTGCGCCTGGCGACGGTGCTGAACCGCTCCGCCGCCTCCGCCGTCATGCACTGAGAAGGCGGTCGTCGCCTCGTCCGGGAAGGCCGCGGAACATCTCAGTGCCGAGCCTGTTAGCTCCTTCATGAGAACCCCGAGCTTCCCGCAGCATCCAGGGCGGATCGACACCTGAAGATGGCGCCTCGACTCAACCCATGGATGGGAATTGGCATGAGCGCCTGGACGCTTGGGCTGGAAGCGTCCTCCGTGATCGCCCTTCGCTCACTGAAGATCGCGGCCGGTGGGGCGGGCGCCACTGCTGAAACGCAGCGCATGGTCACGGAAAAGATCGGCGCCGCTGTGTCGCTTCAGACGTTGGCCGTGTCCGGCGGCCTTGGATTCAATCCCGCCAGCGCGGCGTCCAAGACCCTGACGCACTATCGCCGCAAGGTGCGAGCGAATCGACGGCGACTCCTCAGAGGTTGAGAGATCGCACCGTCCTGGGTGCGGCTTCGCGCTTTTGACGAACGTGCTACAGCCTTCTCGCCTGGGATGATGCGGCAGGAGGAAGAGGCGATGTCCTATGACTGGCCGGCGATCGTGGCCGATCTGGAACAGCTCCTGAAGCTGCGCGCGATCCCCTTCGGAATGAAGCTGTTCGAGCGGCGCGCCGACATGGAGGCGATCCCGCGCCTGCGCCGGCCCGAAGCCGTTCATACCCTGGACCAGATCGTCGGCCAGGCGGCGCGCCTTGGCTGGACGGTGGGCGTGACGGCCGAGAATCTGGTTGGCGCCCAGTGCCGCGCGGTGGTGGGGCTGGGCGACGCCAAGACCGACGACTGGCGCTCTGGCCGGCAGATGACCGGCGTCTGGTACGCCACCCAGGAGGACGCCGCCGCACACCAGGGCGCCATGCACTGCGTGCCCGACGGCCGCTACGAGGCCCTCGTGATCGCGCCCCTGGCTTCGGGGCGGCTCGACCCGCCGGACATCGCCCTGTTCTACGCCACCCCTGGCGCCATGATCTACTTCATCAATGGCCTGCAGTGGTCCGGCTACAAGCGCTTCGACTGGAGCGTGGTGGGCGAGTCGGCCTGCGCCGATTCCTGGGGCCGGGCGCTGGCGACGCGCCAGGCCAGCCTCTCCATCCCTTGCTTCGCCGAGCGCCGCTACGGCGGAGTGCGCGACGAGGAAATGCTGATGGCCGCCCCGCCGGAGGACATCGTCAAGGCGATCGCCGGCATGCGCGCCCTGGCCAAGAACGGCTTCCGCTACCCCTTCCCCGACTACGGTGTCCAACAGGACGTCCGCGCCGGGATGGCCGCCAGCTACGGTTGACGGCTTCCCAAACGCTTCAAGTTGGTGGGGACGGAGGGAATCGAACCCTCACGGCCAAAGGCCAACGGATTTTAAGTCCGCTGCGTCTACCGGTTCCGCCACGTCCCCAGGGCTGGGCTTGTCTTAGCGGTTTGAGGACCGGTCCGCGAGCGGCAGGGACGCCGAGGCGACGGCGCCCTCCCCAGGCGGCGAATGAGGCGCTATCACCTCGGAACACATGACGAACGCGAATCGCCTTGTCCCACCCAGGGCCGGATCATGATCGGCCGGCTGCGTGGGCTCGTCGCCGAGGTGGGCGAGGAGGAGGGGCTGATCGATGTAGGCGGCGTCGGCTATGTCGTGCGCTGCGGGTCTCGCACCCTTGGCCGGCTTCCGGCCATCGGAGAGGAGGTCGTGCTCCACATCGAGACCCAGTGGACCGAGGGAGCCGGGATGCGGCTGTTCGGCTTCGCCTCGCGCGAGGAGCGCGCCGCCTTCGTCCTGCTGCAGTCCATCCAGGGGGTCGGACCCAAGGCCGCCCTGGGCGTGCTCGACGTGCTCGCGCCGGGCGAGCTCGCCGCAGCCGCCGCCTGCGGCGACAAGACGGCGGTGGCGCGGGCGAACGGCGTGGGTCCCAAGCTCGCCCTGCGCATCGTCACCGAGCTGAAGGACAAGCCGCTTGGCGGCGGGATCGCGGTCACCGGTCGCGTGGCTGCGCCGGCCGATCCATTGGCTGCCGCGGCGTCCCCGGCGAGTCCGGCCGGGTCGGCGGTCGCGGCCCTGATGGGCTTGGGGACGGCCGAGGTCCTTGCGCGGCGGCTGGTCGACCAGGCGCTCGCGAGGCTCGGAGATGACGCGGCCGAAGGCGCCCTGATCAAGGCGGCGCTGCAGGAGCTCGGGCGATGAGCCGGCTCGTGTCCGGCGAGGCCGCGCCCTTCGAGGCGACCGATCGGGCGCTGCGGCCGCAGACGCTGGCGGAGTTCGTTGGCCAGGCGCAGGCCAAGGCCAACCTGCGCATCTTCATCGATGCGGCCCGGGGCCGTGGCGAGGCCCTGGACCACGTGCTCCTCTTCGGACCGCCCGGCCTTGGGAAGACCACCCTGGCCCAGATCGTCGCGCGCGAGCTGGGCGTGAGCTTCCGCGCCACCTCCGGGCCGGTGCTCGCCAAGGCGGCGGACCTCGCGGCGATTCTGACCAATCTCGAGCCGCGCGACGTCCTCTTCATCGACGAGATCCATCGCTTGGCGGCCAACGTCGAGGAGATCCTCTATCCGGCGATGGAGGATCACGCCCTTGACCTCGTGATCGGGGAGGGCCCTTCGGCGCGCACGGTGCGGATCGACCTGGCTCCCTTCACCCTGGTGGCCGCCACCACCCGGGCCGGCCTTCTGGCGACGCCACTGCGCGACCGCTTCGGCATTCCCCTTCGGCTGGAGTTCTACAGCCCGCAGGAACTGCAGCAGGTGCTGGCCCAGGCTGCGCGCAAGATGGGACTGGACCTCGCCGTCGGCGGCGCCGCCGAGATCGCCGCCCGCGCCCGCGGCACGCCGCGGGTGGCGGGCCGCCTGTTGCGCCGCGTGCGCGACTTCGCCGCGGCGGAGGGAGCGACGCACATCGACCGACCTTGCGCAGCGCGGGGGCTCGCGCGCCTGGAGGTGGACGAGGCCGGTCTGGACAGCCTGGACCGCCGATACCTGCGCGCCCTGATCGACAACTACGCGGGCGGTCCGGCCGGGGTGGAGACGCTGGCCTATGCGATCGCCGAGGCGCGCGACGCCGTCGAGGACGTGATCGAGCCATTCCTCATGCAGCAGGGGTTTATCCAGCGCACGCCGCGCGGCCGCCTCGCGTGCGCCAAGGCCTATGCGCACCTCGGCCTTTCGCCGCCTGTCGCCCCTGCGGCGCAGGCGGGCCTGTTCGACGAGCCAGCCGGTGACTGAGGAGCCGTCCGCCGGCGCCTTCTTCGGTCGCGAGCACCACCTGCCGGTGCGCGTCTATTACGAGGACACCGACTTCACCGGAGTGGTCTATCACGCCTCCCACGTCAGGTTCTTCGAGCGGGGGCGGACGGAATTCCTGCGCGCCACCGGAATCGACCATCGAAATCTGCTGGAGCGGGCCGACCCCTGCGCCTTCGTCGTCACGCGCCTGGACATCGCCTTCCGTCGGGCGGCCCGGATCGACGACGCCCTGGTCGTTCGCACCGCCTATGACCGGGTGAGAGGTCCGCGCCTGTGGGTGAGCCAGGTCTTGGCGCGCGAGGAGGAACTCATCGCAACGGCCGCAGTCGAGGTCGCCTGCATCGCCCTGGACGGCGCCCCGCGCCGACCGCCCGCCGACTTGGTCGAGCTCATAAAGCCCCTGCTGACGGAGGGCTGACCCCCTGACCCTCATGTGAGGGGAGGTACGCGGAATTCGGTCCGCAACGGGACAGCCGGGCTACGTTAGCCAAACCGCAAGGGGCGGGCCATAGTTTGACCATGGGCGCGGGGCATGCGCGGCGCGCAGCGCCGCAACAGGATCCGTTCATGGGGCCCACGACAGTCACGCCCGAAAGCTTTTCGCCCATCCATCTTTTCCTCCACGCCGACTGGATCGTGAAAGGGGTGCTCACGGGGCTGATCCTGGCCTCGCTCTGGTCCTGGGCGGTGATCCTCGACAAGACCTTCCGGATCGGCACGCTCGGGCGCCAGGCCGACCGGTTCGAGGACGAAGTCGCATCCGGACGCTCGCTGGAGGACGTCGCCGCCGAGGCTGGCGAGGCGCCGCGTCACGCCCTGCCGCGCATGCTCCAGGCGGCGCTGCGGGAGTGGCGCGAGGCGCGGACAAAGGGCCTGCTCGCCGGAGATCAGGCCGAGACCCAGGCCGCCTTCCTCATCCAGCGGATCGACCGTCTCCTCGACAGCGTTGTCGCCCGCGAGACCCAGCGGGTCGAGGACGGACTGGGCAGCCTCGCCATCGTCGCCACCGCTTCGCCCTTCATCGGCCTCTTCGGAACGGTATGGGGGATCATGAACGCCTTCCAGGCGATCGCCATCGAGAAGAACACCAACCTGTCGGTGGTCGCGCCCGCCATCGCCCAGGCCCTGTTCGCGACCGCCGTCGGCCTCGCCACGGCGATTCCGGCCTATATCGGCTACAACAAGTTCTCGACCGACGCCGCGAAGTACGCCGCGCGCCTCGAAGGATTCGCCGACGACCTCGTCACGGCGATCCAGAGGCGCCTGGCCGAACGCCGCCCGGCCGGCTGACGGGACCGGTCCATGGCCCTTTCGGCTCACGACGCTTTCGCCGCCGGCCGCAGGCGCGGCCGCGTCCGCAGGGGGCGGCGCTCGCCCCTGGCGGAGATCAACGTCACCCCCCTGGTGGACGTCATGCTGGTGCTGTTGATCATCTTCATGATCTCGGCGCCTCTGTTGACGGCCGGCGTGCCCTTGCAGCTGCCCAAGACCGAGGCGGCGGCGGTGCAGGATCAGACCCAGCCCATCACCGTCTCCATCCGCGCGGACGGCCGCATCTTCATCGGCGAGACAGAGACCGCCTTCGACGACTTCGCGCCCAACCTCCGCCAGACGGCGGGCGAAACTTATTCCAAGCCGATCTTCGTACGGGCCGACGGCAGGGCGCCTTACGCGATGGTGGCGCAAGTGATGGCGAGCCTGTCGCAGTCGGGCTTCACATCCATCGACCTGATCACCGACACCGGCGGTCCCTCGTCTGGCGCCGAACGCTCGCCGGTTACTCAGGACCCCGGAGGGCCGCCCCACTCATGAGGACTGCCGGTCACCGGCCGGGAGACAGTCTGTCGCCGGCGCTCGCCGGAGCGCTGGCTCTTCACCTCGGGCTCCTGGCGATCCTGCTGTGGCATCCCGCTCCGCCGCTGTCGGTCGGCAGCGCGGTGCCGATCACCATCGTCTCGCACGCCCCCACGACCGACTCGCGCAAGGCGGACCAGGCGCCCGTCGAGCAGAGGGCTCAGACGGAGACCCCGGTTCCACAGGCCAAGGCGCCGGAGCCCCCGCCGCCTCCGCCGCCGCCCCAGCCTCGTCCTCAACCCGCCCAGGCCGCGCCCCAGGCCAGGGCGATTCCGGCTCCGGCCAAGACTGCGATCCAACCCAAGCCGACGCCCAAGGAGCAGGCCAAGCCCTCGCCGCAGCCGACGCCGAAGACCAAATCGGCGGCGCAGAGCGACAATTTCAGCCTCGAGAGCCTTCAGGCCGACGTCAGCCGCAGCATGAAGCGATCTCCGCCGCATCCGAGCTTCGCAGCGCGCGGCCCCACGCGGGCCGAAACGGCCACGGTCGCCCGGGTGGACGCCGGCTCGGGCGTGTCCCAGAGCGACATCGTCGGCCTCTCGCAGCTTCTGCAGCGCCTGTGGAACGTGAACTGCAGCGCCGATGAAGCGGTCGTCATCCCAATCAAATTCAGCGTCGGGGACGACGGCAGGATCACAGGGAGCGTCGACGCCCATAACCTGGAACACTCGTCGAACCTGTCCATTTCGACGGCTGCCCAGCGGGCGATCGATGCGGTCCACAAGGCCGCGCCGTACGGCGCCCCCTTCCGTAACAACAGCTTCACCGTCAAATTCGACGCCCAGAAGGCGTGCGCCTCAGGCTAGAGATCGACCCATGCTCCTGCAAAACCTGTCCCGCGCCCTCTTCGCCGCCCTGGCCGGCGGGCTTGCGTGCGTCGCCGTATTCGCCGCCGCGCCTGCGGCGGCGGACATCGTGGTGAACGTCGACCAGGGGGCGAGCCAGCCCCTGCCGATCGCCATCCCCGTCTTCGCCGGACCCGCAGTGGCCGGCGACATCCAGAAGGTGATCGCCAACGACCTGCAGAGTTCGGGCCTGTTCAAGCCGCTGGACCCGGCGACCTTCCCCAACGTCGATCCGAACGTGAACGTCCAGCCCGTCTTCGATGGCTGGAAGGCGATCAGCGCCCAGGGCCTGCTGACCGGCGCGGTGACCAATGACGCCGACGGCCACCTGCGTGTCGATTTCCGTCTGTGGGACGTCTACGCCGGCGAACAGCTGCTCGGCCTGCAGTTCACCTCGACCCCGGAGAACTGGCGGCGCATCGCCCATAAGGTGGCCGACGCGGTCTATGAGAAGCTGACTGGCCAGCAAGGTTACTTCGACACCCGCGTGGTGTTCGTCTCGGTCAGCGGCTCGCCCGCGCACCGCGTGCGCCGGCTGGAGATCATGGACCAGGACGGCTTCAATCCGAGCCACCTCACGGACGGCGGGACGGAGGTGTTCACCCCGAGGTTCTCCTCCAAGGCGCAGGAGATCACCTACATGGCCCTGCGTCCGTCCGGCTCGACGATCTACATCCTCAACATCGAGACCGGCCGGCAGGAAGCGCTCGGTCACTTCCCGGGCATGGTTTTCGCGCCCCGATTTTCCCCCGATGGCAGCCATGTGGCGCTCTCGGTCGCCCGGGACGGCAACACGGACATCTACACGATCACCCTGGCCAGCGGCGCGATCCGCCGGCTGACCACCGATCCGGCGATCGACACCTCGCCCTGCTATTCGCCGGACGGAACCCAGATCGCCTTCAACTCAGATCGCGCCGGGAACCCCGAGCTATACCTGATGGACGCAGACGGCGGGAACGTGCGCCGCATCTCCTTTGGCGAGGGCCGCTACACCACACCGGTCTGGAGTCCGGACGGCAAGTGGATCGCCTTCACCAAGCAGACCGGAAACGTCTTCCACATCGGCGTGATGAAGTCGGACGGCTCGGGCGAGAGGATCCTCACCTCGAGCTACCTGGACGAGGGGCCGACCTGGGCGCCCAACAGCCGCCTGATCATGTTCTCGCGCGACACCGGCTCGGGCCCTCACCTGTGGCTGGCGGATATCTCGGGGCGACTCCTCAAGCCCGCGCCCTACGTGCTGGGAGCCAGCGACCCGGCATGGTCGTCGCTTCTGCCTTGACGCGCCGGGTCCGGCTTCTCCCGCGCCGGTCACAGGGCTAGGCTCCAACCGCAGCAGACGGGAGGAAGGGGCCATGGCGTTCGACGGGATCGACGACTACGCCCGCGCCGGGGCGGGCGACCTGGCTCAGGCGCTCGCCGAGCGCAGGGTGAGCGCGCGGGAGCTGTTCGACGCCGCCGTCGATCGCATCGAACGACTCGATCCGACCATCAACGCCGTCGTGGTGGGCGACTTCGAGCGCGCGCGGGCGGCGGCGGGCGCGGCCGACGAGGCCCTAGCGCCCTGGCTCAGGCCCACGGCGCCTATGTCCGCCTGCTGATGACGGTGATGAGCTATGGGGCGCCGCCGACGCCGGAGCTGCCGTCGGCCCATGGTTACATGGCGATGCTCCACATCCAGTTGGCGTTGCGCCGCCGCTGGGACCGGCTGTTCCAGTCGTTCGACGTGGTGATCGCCCCAACCCTGGGCATGGTCGCTTTCCCGCACATGGAAGGCGATTGGGCGTCGCGGCGCGTCATGATCGACGGCGAGCCGATGGGCTTCGCAGAGCAGCTCGCCCGGGCCGGACTGGCCACCTTCCCCAACCTTCCAGCGATCGGCATTCAGATCCTCGGCCCGCACCTGGAAGATCGCACTCCGCTGGCCTTCGCGCGCCTGATCGAGGGCCTTTGAGCGGCTCGGCGTCGATCGCGAGCGCGCCCGTCGAAGCGGACGTGATCGTGGTCGGCGCGGGATCCGCCGGTTGCGTCCTGGCCAATCGGCTCTCCGCCGACCCTTCCCGGCGGGTGTTGCTGCTGGAGGCTGGCGGCCGCGACGACTGGATCTGGTTCCACATCCCCGTCGGCTACCTGTTCGCCATCGGCAATCCCCGCGCCGACTGGATGTTCAGGACCGAGCCCATCCCAGGCCTCGGCGACCGGGTGCTGAACTATCCGCGCGGCAAGGTGATCGGCGGCTGCTCGGCGATCAACGCGATGATCTACATGCGCGGCCAGGCGGCCGACTACGACCGCTGGCGGCAGATGGGCCTCGAGGGTTGGGGTTGGAACGACGTCCTGCCATTGTTCCTCGCGCAGGAGGACCACATCGCTCCGCCGAGTGAGCATCACCGCAGCGGCGGCGAGTGGCGCGTGGAGCATCCGCGCATGCGCTGGGCCATCCTCGACGCCTTCGCCCAGGCCGCCGAGGCGGCCGGCATTCCCGCCGTCCCCGACTTCAACGGCGGCGACAACTTCGGCGCCGGCTATTTCCAGGTCAACCAGAAGGCCGGCCGCCGCTGGAGCGCCGCCCGCGGCTTCCTCGCGCCGGCGCTGCGACGGCCGAACCTGCGCCTCGTGACCGGCGTGCTCGTCCGCCGCCTCCTGATCGAGGAGGGCCGCGCCGTCGGCGTCGAGTACGAGACGCCCGAGGGCGTGAGGACGGCGAGGGCCTCGTCCGAGGTGGTCCTCGCCGCGGGTGCGGTCGGAACGCCACGCATCCTGGAGCTGTCGGGGATCGGCGATGGCGAGCGCCTCTCGCGCCTGGGGGTCGAGGTCGTCCGCCATGCGCCTGGCGTGGGCGAGAACCTGCAGGACCACCTGCAGATCCGGCCGATCTACGGTGTGACCGGCGCCCCCACGCTCAACGCCCTCTACGCCCAGGTCTGGCGCCGCCCGCTCATGGCCCTGGAGTACGCCGCTTTCCGCCGCGGCCCCCTGACCATGGCGCCGTCCCAGATGGGCACCTTCGCCCGCTCGTCCGACGCCTATGAGACGCCGAACCTGCAGTTCCACGTCCAGCCGCTCAGCCTGGAGGCCTTCGGCGAGGCCCTGCACCCCTATCCGGCGATCACCATCAGCGTCTGCAACCTTCGCCCGACCAGCCGCGGGTCGATCCACGCGGCCAGTCCCGATCCGGCCGCGGCGCCGATGATCCAGCCCAACTACCTGTCCACGCCAGAGGACGAACAGGTGGCCGTCGACGCCCTTCGCCTCGTGCGCCGCATCGTCGCCCAGCCGCCCCTGCAGCGCTTCCATCCTCAGGAGCTGAAGCCCGGCGAGGAGGTCTCCTCGCCCGAGGCCATGCTCGACGCCGCCCGGCGACTCGCCACCACCATCTTCCACCCCGTCGGGACAGCGAAGATGGGTCTCGCCTCCGATCCCATGGCCGTGGTCGACGCGCGCCTGCGGGTGTTCGGCGTGGAGGGCCTGCGGATCGCCGACGCCTCGGTGATGCCGACGATCACTTCGGGCAACACCAACTCGCCGACGATGATGATCGCCGAGAAGGCGGCGCGGATGATGCGCGAGGAGGGCGCGTAGCCGGAAATTGGGAAAACGTAGGCCGGATCGTCCAAGCGGAACCGGGGACGACAGGTTAACGTTTGGTTGCGCGGCCGAAATACTGGCCGCACTTCGCTTCGGAGACCTCCGTGCGCGCGCAGCAGCTTGCCGGTCCTGTCCTGATCGCCGCGGCCCTTCTGGCGGCCATTCCGCTCGCCCAGGTGCGCGAGGGCGCCCACTCGCCAGGATCGAGCGCGGCGGCGCAGCGCGACCATCAAACCTCGCGCCCCCCAGCTACTCCCTAGACATTCGGGACAGCCGCCCCTCGTGCTAAGAAGGGCGCGCGCGAGGAGGCTCGGATGAAACTGATCTCTCTTGCTCTGGCGGGCGCGATCATGACGACGCCCCACGCTCTGGTCTCGCCCCAGCCGGGCCAGCCGGCGCCCACGTTCCGGGGCACGGACTACCAAGGCAAGCCCGTCGACCTCGCCCAGTTCAGGGGCAGGACGGTCGTGCTGGAGTGGACGAACGAGGGCTGCCCGTTCGTCGGCCACATGTATTCCAGCGGGGTGATGCAGCGCCTCCAGCGCGAGGCGGCGCGCGACGGCATCGTCTGGATCAGCGTGATCTCCTCGGCTCCGGGCCAGCAGGGTTATCTCGGCCCGGCCGGCGTCCGCGCGTGGAAAGCCCGCGTCCATGCCGAGCCCGCAGACGTCGTTCTCGATCCCACCGGGATCAACGGTCACGTCTACGACGCGCGCACGACGCCTGACATGTTCGTGATCGACCGCGCCGGTCGGCTCGTCTACGCCGGGGCGATCGACGACAAGGTTTCCACCAACCCCTCGGACGCCCGGACGGCGCATAACTACGTCGTCGCCGCGCTCGAGGCGGTGAAGACGGGGCGCGCTCCGCAGACGGCGGTGACGAAGTCCTACGGCTGCTCGGTCAAGTACGCGGACTGAACACGCCCCGAACGGTCCCGGCGGCCGTCGACCCTGCTTCGGATCGGCGCTATCGGTCCTCGCCAACCAAGACCGCGAGGAAACGCCATGGCCATCGACTTCGACATTCCTGAAGACGCCAAGAAGATCCGCGAGCGCGTGCGCCAGTGGGTGCAGGACGAGTGCATCCCGGCCGAAAAGCGCGTCCACGACAAGGAGTCCTACAGCTCGGTCCTGGCGGAGTTGCGGTCCAAGGCGCGGGCGGAGGGCCTCTGGATGCCCTTCGTGCCCAAGGAATACGGCGGCATGGGGCTTGGTCCGCTGGCCAACGCCCTCGTCCAGATGGAGCTGGGCCAGAGCCACCTCGGCGCCCTGTCGATGAACAGCCAGGGACCGGACGACGCCACCATCCTCACCCTGCTGGCGCACGGCACCGAGTATCAGAAGGAGAAGTTCCTCAAGCCGCTTCTCAATGGCGAGAAGCGCGTCTGCTATTCGATGACGGAGAAGGCGGCGGGCGCCGACGCCACCGGCATGCAGACCCGGGCCGAGCGCCAGGGCAACGAGAACTATGTCCTGAACGGCGAGAAGTGGTTCTCCTCGGCGGCGAGCGCGGCGGACATCGCCCTGGTCATGGCCATGACGGACCCGGAGGCGCCACGGCACCAGCGCTATTCGACCTTCATCGTCGAACTGCCGAACGAGGGCTACAAGATCAAGCGGGACATCCCCACCATGGCTGTGGAAGGCCCGCTCAGCCACATCATGGGCGGAGGCCACGCCGAGATCGAGATCAAGGACCTGGTGGTTCCCGCCGAGAACCTGCTGGGCGGGGAGGGCAACGGCTTCAACATGGGCCAGCATCGCCTGGCTTACGGTCGGCTGCGCCACGGCATGCACAACATCGCCATGGCCCAGCGCGCGCTCGACCTGGCCGCCGCCCACATCACCAAGCGCTCCACCTTCGGCGAGAAGCTGTCCAAGCGCCAGGCCGTCCAGTTCATGATGGCCGAGTGCGCGACCCAGCTCTACATCGCGCGGCTGATGCTCCTGCACATCGCCTACAAGGCCGAGCATGGCATGGACCTGCGCCAGGAGAACTCCATGGCCAAGGTCTACCTGGCGCACATGGTGCACCACGTGGTCGACACGGCGATCCAGCTGCACGGGGCGCTCGGCTACAGCCGCGATACGCCGCTCGCGGCCTGGTACACCCACATCCGCTCGCAACGTCTCGTCGACGGGCCGGACGAGGTCCACCGGTGGACCGTCGGACGCAATGTGATCCGGGCCTTCGAGCAGCACGGCACCACGGCGTCCATGGCCGGAGGGGACCTGCTCTAGCGGGCCCCCGCTTCGGGAGGAGGATGAGCTCAAGTCTCTGCGAAGAGCGCTACTGTTTTGAGCGAGACAGGAGTCGTGTCGCCTCCCGATGCGGCAAAGTTCAGGCTCTCGGTTTTTTGTTCGCGGCCAAGTTAAACCGAATCGAACGAACCGGAACCGGTTGGAACACCTCAAGTTGTGACCGTGCGGCGGGCCCGTGGCGCCCGTCATCAGCATGAAAGGTCACGCTTATGTCGGACGAACGGCGATGGGGCGATCGGGACCGCGACTGGCGGGGTGATCGCGACCGCTACGATTATGGTGAGCGCGGGCGGCAGGACGAACGCAACTTCGGCCGCTACGGCGGGAGCGAGCGTTCCGGCGACTACTATGACCAGGGCCGCCGTTCCGGCGGGCGGATGGACTACGAGGCCGGCAATCCCGGCCGCTACGGCCGCGAAGCCCGGGTCGGCGGCCAGCCCTACGCCTCGAGCGACTGGCCCAACTACGCCTCCGACTACGACTATCGCCGCGACTATCGCGGCGCCGGTTCCGACTTCGACGACTACGGCCGCGACTATGGCCGGGGCTACGGCGCCTGGCGCGGCGAGCGCGGTTACGGCTACGGCGGCTTCGGTTCGGGCGCCTACGGGTCCACCTATGGTTCGGGCGTGAACTACGGCTACGGCCCGGACTATGGGCGTTACGACCGCGGCCGGAACGAGTATGGCCGCTCGCGTTACGGCGACGACCGCAACTGGTTCGACAAGGCCGGCGACGAGGTGCAGTCCTGGTTCGGAGACCGCGACGCCGAGCGCCGCCGCCAGCAGGATCACGTGCGCGAAGGTGAGCACCGGGGACGCGGACCGAGCGGCTATCGCCGTTCCGACGAGCGGATCCGCGAGGACGTCAACGATCGGCTGAGCGACGACTCCTGGCTGGACGCCTCCAACATCGACGTCCACGTCCACGAAGGCGAGGTCACGCTGGGCGGCACGGTCCATGACCGTCACGACAAGCGTCACGCCGAGGACCTGGCCGAGCGGGTCGCGGGTGTCCACCATGTGCAGAACAACCTGCGCGTGAAAACGACGACGCACGGCCTCGCCACCTCCGGACAGACCTATGCCGGAACGGCGGGTTCGGCCCTTGCCGGCGCCAGCACGTCCGCCGCCGCCACGACGACTGGCCAGACGACGACGGCCGGCCAGCCGAAGAAGGAAACGATCTAGGTTGGACTCGCCAGGGTCGCGGGCTCCCTCCTGCGGCCCTGAAGCGGCAACGCCGTCATGCCCGCTTCCGGGGCGCCTTCCGTCGCCGGATCGCCGGCTATGCGCGAGTGTCACATGACACCCCGTCCTGCTCGCCGATCAAGCGAAGCCGCCGCCAAGCACCTGGTAGAGGGTGACGATGTTGGTCTTGGCCAGCAGCTGGAGGCTTATGAGCGCCTGCTGCGCCGAATAGAGCGTCCGGCGGGCGGTCAGGACGTCGAGATAAGTGTCCTGCCCGTGTTCGTAGAGGGCGGTCGAGAGGCGAAGGCTCTCGGCGGCGGCCGCGACCAAGCCCTGCTGGGCGGTGATGCGCTCATCGATGCGGCCTTGGACGGCGAGGGCGTCGTCAACCTCCCGGAATGCGGTCTGGATCGCCTTCTCGTATTGGGCGACCGCCAGCTGGTCTTGCGCCTTCGCATAGGCGAGGTTGGCCCGGTTCAGGCCGCCGGTGAAGATCGGCAGCGTCACGGTCGGAGCGAATTGCCAGACCAGGGTGGGGGGCGCGAACAGGTTGGCGAGGGAGGCGCTCGCCGTCCCGCCGGATGCGGTCAGGCTGATGGACGGGAAGAAGGCCGCGCGCGCGGCCCCGATGCTGGCGTTGTCGGCCCGGAGCTGGTCCTCGGCCTGAAGGACGTCGGGACGGCGAAGGAGCACGCTCGACTGGAGCGCTCCTGGCACGACCGGAAAGACCGCGTTCGGATCGTCCAGATCCGTTGGACGCAGCTCCATCGGAATGGGAGCGCCGACAACGAGTTGCAGGGCGTCGAGGTCCTGGGCGACCTGGGTCTCGTAGCGGCCGATGTCCGCCCGCGCCTGCTGGACGACGGTCTGGGCGTTGGCGACATCCAGCGCGGTCCCGACGCCGTCGGCGAGCCTTTGCTCGGTGAGCTTGAGGCTCTCTTCGCCGGCCGCGAGCGTCTGGCGTGACACCTCGAGCAGGGATTTGTCGGAAGCCAGGGTCAGCCAGTCGGCGGCAACGTTGGCCGCGACGGTGATCTCGACGTTGAGCTGTCCTTCCCGGGTGGCGACGTATTGCTCGAAGGCTGCGCGGGTCTGGCTCCGGATCTTGCCGAAGAGGTCGAGCTGGTAGGACGCCGTGCCGAGGCTAAGCTGGTACTCGGTGATGCTGAAATCGGGATTTATCCCCAACTGTGGCGGCAGGTTGATGTACTCCTGGCCGTAGGTCGCCGAGGCGGTCGCATTGACGGTCGGGAACAGGGCCGCCCTCTGGCTGTGGAACTGGGCTCGCGAGGCCAGCGTCTGGGCCACCGCCGCGCGCAGATCCCGGTTCTGCGCCAGGGCCAGGGTGATCAGGCGCTGGAGCTTGGGGCCCGTGAAGATCGTTTGCCACGAGGCGGGAGCCGCGCCCGGCGCCTGCTGCGCATAAGGCGCTTCCGTCGGAAGGGCCGCCGGTACGGGGAGCGCCGGGCGACGGTAGGGCGGTTCCAGAGTCCCGTGCGAGCAGGCCGCAAGGCAAAGGGCTCCAACGACGCCGGCAAGCGCGCGCTTCACGGGGTTGCCCCCTCGCTCGCCTCGGTGGTCGTGGGCCGCCGCCGCCGCCCGAAGCCGCCGCGCACCGCGATGTAGAACAACGGAACCAGGAAGATGGCGAGGAACGTGGCGCTGAGCATGCCGCCGATGACGCCGGTGCCGATGTCGTTCTGGCTTCCCGCGCCGGCGCCGTTGGAGAGCGCGAGGGGAGTCACGCCGGCAATGAAGGCGAGGGAGGTCATCAGGATCGGCCGCAGCCGCAGCGCCGCGGCCTCGAGGGCCGCGTCCACCACGCTGGCGCCCTCGCGCTCGGCCTCATAGGCGAATTCGACGATCAGGATCGCGTTCTTCGCCGAGAGCCCCATGGTCGTCAGCAGGCCGACCTGGAAATAGACGTCGTTGTAGAACCCGCGCAGCGTCGCGGCGGCCAGCGCCCCGGCGATGCCGAGCGGCAGGACCAGCATCACCGCGATCGGGACCGACCAGCTCTCGTAGAGGGCGGCCAGGCACATGAAGACCACCAGGATCGACAGGGCGTAGAGGCTCGGCGCGGCGTTGCCGGCGAGGCGCTCCTGGTAGGAGGTCCCTGTCCACTCCAGTCCCACGCCGGCGGGCAGCTTGGAGGCGAGCTTCTCCATCCGGTTCATCGCCGTTCCCGAGGCGGTCCCCGGCGCGGCCTGGCCCTGGATCTCGAACGCGGGGAAGCCGTTGTAGCGCTCCAGCCGCGCCGGGCCGATCTGCCAGTGGCTCGTCGAGAACGCCGAGAAGGGGGTCATCTCGCCGTTGGCGGCGCGCACATACAGCCGGGCGATGTCCTCGGGCGTCATGCGGTAGGGGGCGTCCGCCTCCATGTAGACGTGCTTGACCCGCCCCCGGTCGATGAAGTCGTTGATGTAGGACTCGCCGATGTAGGTGCTCAGGGTGTCATTGACGTCTGCCAGGGAGAGGCCGAGCGCGCCCGCCCGCGCCTGGTCGATGTCGACCGCCAGTTGGGGCGTGTCTTCCTGTCCGTTCGGCCGCACGCCCATCAGGGTGGGATCGCCGCTGGCCATGCCCAGCAGCTGGTTTCGCGCGGCGATGAACTGATCGCGCGGTATGGCGCCCTGGTTTTCGAGCTCCATGTCGAAGCCGGTGGCGTTGCCCAGCTCCTGCACCGGCGGCGGCACGAAGGCGAACACCCGTGCTTCATGGATCTGGGAGAAGTACCGCATCGCCCGCTGCACGATCGCCGGCGCCTTGTCCTTCGTCGCCGAGCGGTACTTCCAGTCGCGCAGCTTGATGAAGGCCAGGCCCATGTTCTGGCCGGCGCCGGCGAAGTTGAAGCCGACGACGTCGAACATGCCGCTGACCTCGCGCCCCTCCTGGTCGAGGTAGAAGTGCTCGAGCTTGCGGGCCACGGCGAGGCTGCGCGACTGCACCGCCCCGGGGGGCAGGGTGAACAGGTTGATGATCGTGCCCTGGTCCTCGTCCGGCAGGAAGCCGGTGGGCAGGCGGACGAACAGAGCCACCATCGTCACCACGACCAGGATGTAGACCAGGGCCGCCGGAGCCGGCCGACGCACGAGGCCGCCCAGCGCGGCCTGATAGCGGGTCACGCCGATGTCGAACCCGCGGTTGAACCGGCCGAAGAAGCCGGTCTGGGCCATGGCGTGGCCGCGCACGACGGGCTTCAGCAGGGTCGCGCAGAGGGCCGGGGTCAGGACCAGGGCGACCATCACCGACAGACCCATGGCCGAGACGATGGTGATCGAGAACTGGCGGTAGATCGCTCCGGTGGATCCGCCGAAGAAGGCCATCGGCAGGAACACGGCGGAAAGGACGGTGGCGATGCCGACCAGGGCCCCGGTGATCTCGCTCATCGACTTGATGGTCGCGTCCTTGGGCGGCAGCCCCTCGGTCTCCATGATCCGCTGGACGTTTTCGACGACCACGATGGCGTCGTCGACCAGCAGGCCGATCGCCAGCACCATGGCGAAGAGGGTGAGGGTGTTGATCGAATAGCCTGCCGCGGCGAGCACGCCGAAGGTTCCGAGCAGCACCACAGGCACGGCGATGGCCGGGACGAGGGTGGCGCGCAGGTTCTGCAGGAACAGGTACATCACCGCCACCACCAGCAGGATGGCGATGACGAGGGTGGTGATCACGTCCCGGATCGAGAGCTTGACGAAGCTGGTGTTGTCGACCGGGAACTCCACCTCGACCCCCGGCGGGAGGCCCTTGGCCAGCTGCGCCATGCGCGCTCGCACCAGGGAGGCCGTGCGAAGCGCGTTGGCCCCCGGCGCGAGCTTCACCGCCAGGCCGGCGGCGGGATAGCCATTGAAGCGGGCGCTCTGGGCGTAGCTGTCGCCGCCGAGCTCGACACGACCCACGTCGGCCAGGTGGACCAGCGAGCCGTCCGGCTGGGTCTTGAGGATGATCGCCCGGAACTGATCGGCCGTCTGCAGGCGAGACTGGGAGTTGACGGTGGCGTCGAGTTCGTTGCCGGGCAGGCCGGGGGGCGCGCCCAGCTCACCGGCGGGGACCTGCACGTTCTGCGCCAGCACCGCCGCGCGCACGTCGGCCACGTCGAGCTTGTAGTTGTCGAGCTTGTACGGATCGAGCCAGATCCGCATGGCGTACTGGCCGCCGAACACCTGGGTGTCGCCGACCCCGTTCACTCGCGAAAGGGGATCGACGATGCGGCTGTTGACCATGTCGCCCAGGTCGATGTCGCTGTAGTGGCCGGTGCGGTCGAACAGGGAGACGACCATCAGGAAGCTGACCTGGGACTTGGCGACGATCAGCCCCTGCTGCTGCACCACGGCCGGCAGGATCGGGACCGCCTGCTGCACCTTGTTCTGCACCTGCACCTGGGCGATGTCGGGATTGGTCCCCGGTTCGAAGGTGACGATGATCTGCGCCTGCCCGTTCACCGTGCTGGTGGACGAGAAGTAGAGCAGGTGGTCGATCCCCTTGAGCTGCTGCTCGATCACCTGGGTGACCGAGGTCTGCAGCACCTCGGCCGAGGCGCCGGGATAGGTCGCCGTGATCGACACCGCCGGCGGCGCAATGGTCGGATACTGCGAGACCGGCAGGCTCATGATCGCCAGGATCCCGGCCAGCATGATGACCATCGCCACGACCCAGGCGAAGATCGGCCGCTCTATGAAAAAGCGAGAGAGCACGCTTCGCCCTTGTCAGCCTGGACCGGGGACGGTGGCGGCGATCCGCACCGGCGCGCCGGGCTTGGCGTCCTGACCGCCGGAGGCGATCACCCTGTCGCCTGCCGAAAGGCCGGAAATGACCCGCCAGTTGGGGCCGAGCGCCCCGGCGATCTGCAGCAGGCGCAGCTGCGCCTTTCCGGCGCTGTCGACGATGAGGACCGTGGGGCGGCCCTTTTCATCTCGCGCGACCGCCGACTGCGGCACGAGGATGCCCTTGGGATCGACGCCCTCCACCACCGTGGCGCGCACGTACATCCCTGGCAGCAGGACGCTGTTGGGGTTCGGGAATCGGGCCCGCAAAGTGACAGAGCCGGTGCTCTGGTCGACGGTGACGTCGCTGAACAGCAGGCGCCCTTCCAGCGGATAGGGCCGCCCGTCCACGAGCTGCGCGCGCACCACCGCCCCACGCGGCGGTCCCCCGGCCGGGCCGATCCGCGCAAGGTCCTCGGCCAGCCTGAGGTGCTCTGTCGCCGATTGGGTCAGGTCGACATAGATCGGGTCGAGCCGCTGGACGGTCGAGAGGGCCGTCGTCTGGCCGTTGACCGCCAGGGCGCCCTTGGTGATGGCCGAGGTTCCGATGCGCCCGGTGATGGGCGCGATGATGCGCGTATAGCCGAGGTTGATCCGCGCTGTTTCGAGCGCCGCCTGCTGCTGCAGGACGGCCGCGGCGTCCTGACGATAGGCCGCCTCCGCGTCGTCCGCGTCCTGCTGGCTGACGGCCTTGATCTTGGCCAGCTCGGCGTACCGCTCGGTCTTGAACCTGGCGGTCACGACCAACGCCTGGGCGCTGGCGAGCTGCGCCTTCGCCTGGTCGTAGGCGGCCTGATAGGGGGCCGGATCGATCTGATAGAGCACCTGGCCGGCGTGGACGACGGCGCCTTCGGTGAAGAGGCGCGCCTTGATGATGCCGTTCACCTGCGGCCGGACGTCGGCCACTTCGAGCGCGTTGGTCCGGCCCGGAAGTTCGGTCGTGAGGGTGACCGGCCGGGTCTGGACGGTGAACACCTGGACCACGGCCGGCCCCATGGGCGGCCCCTTGGGGCGCGAGGCGCCGCAGCCCGTGAGGCCGACCGCGGTCACAGCGGCGACAGCCGCAAAGAGGTGGCTAGGGGGAATTTTCAGAGGGTTCACGTCGGAGGGTCTTGGAAAACGAGTCACCGGCGGGGCGACCTCGCGACCCCCTGAGCCCAAGCTGTATATGGAATCGGCGGATAACAAACCACTGTTAACTTACGTCGGACGGCGCTGAGACAGCGGGGGAGTCAGGACTAAGGACCACGCGAACGGCCGCCGCGGTTCGCGAACCGCAAGCGTCGTTCTCGTCACTGCGGATCAAACCCGGGTAGACCCTGGGTCCTGAGTCCTAAGCCTGGCCTCTCCTCATTCCCGCCGATGCGCGAGCACGCCGCCGATCTGCGGCGCGCCGTCGTCGAGGTCCCGCAGGGGCCTTCGGCTGGGGCGAGCCCAGACCGATCCCTTGGACCTGGAGAAGGGCGGCTTGGGCGGCCAGCCCTCGCCGTCCCACCGGCTCCAGTCGGGTGTGAGCTCGAGGTCGGCG